>JAILCU010000071.1 GCA_024690405.1 Bacteroidales bacterium | reverse complement strand
AAAAAGAACGTATTATTCACTAAACCAACCGGATCACTTCATGACTGAACTTGAACTTAAGTACGGGTGCAACCCGAATCAGAAACCGTCGCGCATCTTCATGGCCGACGGGTCTGAGCTGCCTATCACGGTGCTCAGCGGCCGTCCCGGCTATATCAACTTCCTGGATGCCTTCAATGCATGGCAGCTGGTGCGCGAACTGAAAGCGGCCACAGGTCTGCCCGCCGCCGCCTCGTTTAAACATGTATCGCCCGCCGGCGCCGCCGTGGGACTGCCCATGAGCGACACGCTGCGCAAGATTTACTGGGTGGACGACGTGGACTTCGAACTCACCCCCATCGCTACGGCCTACGCCCGTGCCCGCGGCGCCGACCGCATGAGCAGCTACGGCGACTTCATCGCGCTGAGCGACACCTGCGACCGCGCCACGGCACTGCTCATCAAACGCGAGGTGAGCGACGGCGTGATCGCACCGGACTTCACCGAGGAGGCGCTGGCCATCCTGCGCGAGAAACGCAAGGGGACGTACAACGTGATCCGGATTGACCCGCAATACCAGCCCGCACCTATCGAACGCAAGCAGGTCTTCGGCATCACCTTCGAACAGGGACGCAACGAGGTGCGCCTGGACGACCCCGCCCTCTTCGCCAATATCCCCACACAGAACAAGGACTTCCCCGAAGAGGCACGCCGCGACCTCATCATCGCCCTCATCACACTGAAGTACACGCAGTCCAACTCGGTGTGCTACGTCAAGGACGGACAGGCCATCGGCATCGGCGCCGGACAGCAGAGCCGCATCCACTGCACGCGGCTGGCTGGACAGAAGGCGGACATCTGGTGGCTGCGCCAGCACCCGAAGGTGATGGCACTGCCCTTCGTGCCGGGTATCCGCCGTGCCGACCGCGACAACACCATCGACATCTATATCTCCGACGACCACGACGACGTGCTGCGCGACGGCGCCTGGCAGCAGTTCTTCACCGAGCGCCCCGAACCGCTGACACGCGAGGAGAAGGCGGCATGGGTGGCACAGAACACCGGAGTAGCCCTCGGCTCCGACGCCTTCTTCCCCTTCGGCGACAATATCGAACGCGCCCACAAGAGCGGCGTGCAGTATGTGGCACAGGCCGGCGGCAGCGTGCGCGACGACCACGTCATCGCCACCTGCGACCGCTACGGCATCGCCATGGCCTTCACCGGAGTAAGGCTGTTCCATCATTAAAAGACAAGTGATTTGGGAAGGCCGCTTTCGGCCTTCCCAAATCACTTGAAAATGCTTATCCGTAAAAAACGTTATACAATGAATACGAAAGACCAGGAATCTGTAAATATGATGCCTGTGGAGGAGGCTGGGGCTGTTGGTGGGTCCGGGGGTGGGTCTTCCTTCGGTGGCGATGACATCGACCAGGTGATCCTCAACGGCGTCACCTTCAAAGGGGGTAGGAAGGGTCCGAAGCGCGAGGAAACGGGGAAGGTGCGCACAAAGGCCAAGAAGAAGGGCTATATCACCGGCGCACATGGCTCGGCATCGGCCAAGAAGAAGGCCGATATACGCAGGGCGAGGGCGAACAGGCACAAGAAGTAGGCTTTAGAGCGCTTTATGTAGTATGTAGGCAGATTTTGTTAAAAAATATTTTTTTTCTTCCTGCTCTTTGCATGGTCAGCGCTTTTTGCGCAGTACCATTTGTGCGGTGAGTACATCCATCTCCGCGATTTTCAATGCGATATCGTTCAGGTTGTGAAACTGAGCGTAATCGCTATCGCCATCCACTTGCCATGGCGCTAAAATCAGCAGCGTACCGGTGCAGCAGGCCTCGAAGCGGTTGCGTTCGGGTTTCCAATATTCGCCAATGGGTTCGCGTTGGATATGAATGAGGGGAAGATGAGCGGCTAAGCAGTCGTTCTTTAGCTGCTTTTCTCCTCCGGAGATGCCCGGCGTCACCAGCACCACGCCCTGTCCTGCTAAGGACAGCCATTCTTCCCGCTGTTTCTTGAAGGCCGTTGTGCTTTCGTAGCGGCGCCGCTCGGTGGTGGGAAGGCGCAGGTTTTCGGGGCTTTGTTCCCAGCGATGGCAGAAAACCTGTGCCTTGGCAGGGCGCTTGAGAAGAAACATATTGCCAAAGGCGGCATATTCCCGCCCTTCTATAAGAACATGTAAACGCCGTTGCATGAATTGTGGCACGGCTTTGCGCACCAAATAGCGGAAGGGGTTGTCGCGTACGTATTGTATCATGGCTTCCAGCTGGCCCTTATAGAAGAGGATGCGCTCATGGTAGCCGGCGGGGTCCTGCTCCCATAGCATGCCCTCGGCGCCGGCGGGGGGCTTGGGTGCGGTGGCCTGGGAAAGGGAGGGGGCAGCACAGGCGACGACGCCTGTGAAAGGGACCGCTGCCGCCTTCTTTGCCGCTGTTGCATCCACGACCGTCGTCGGTCGTGCCCCTGTTGCCTTCTCCGCCCCTGCCGCCTTCTCCGCCGCTGTTGCCTTCTCCGCCCCTGTCGCCTTCTCCGCCCCTGTCGCCTTCTCCGCTGCTGTTGCCTTCTCTGCTGCTGTCGCATTCACGCCCGTCGTCGGGCGTGCCTCCGCTGCGGCTTCATGGCTTGGCTGTTGGGCGGCTCTCATCTGATCGCGTGCCGCTTCTGTTATCCATGCAGAGGGGAGGCCGTGCTGCCGCTTGTATTCGCTGGTGCATGCTGACTTGAAACCCCGTATGATGGCTCCAAGGGACTGTGGACTTTTTTTGTGGATAAAAAGCACCATATGGATGTGGTCCGGCATCACCTGGTATTCAATTACGCTCATATCCACTCCTTTTGCGGCAAGGAAAGAGGGAAGATCGATGATCTTTTGTTCAACAAAGGCACCTAATGGCGTGGGCTCAAGACGGGGGGGAGCGGTGGTTTTATCAGCAGCTTGACAGGAGCCGACAATATGGCCGAAGAGCGGACGGCGACTGCTCGTGCAGATCGTGACAAGGTATATGCCACGGTTGTAGTAATCCCAGCCGTTCTTGCGGTGATGTCTGTCGCTGAATGTATCAGCGCGCCATCCCACACCTTCTATCCATCGGTTGTTCTTCTTTGTCATTTCATTTTGGGCGTTTTGGGAAGCGTTTTTTAAGATATTTGGATACAAAGATAGATATTTGTCTTGAATTATTGTGCGCTTTTGTCTTTTATTTTGGTTTTTTTTGTTGAGAGGGGGCTAGGAGGGGGAGCTGGAGGCCTGGGCGACGACGCCCAGGAATAGGACAGCCTGCCGGTGTGGGGGGAGGTGTTTATTATAGAAACGCTCCCGGGTTCCCGGGAGCGTTGTTGATGGTTGTTGATAATGGTTATGTTGACGGTCGTGAACAATTGGTTGGATCGCGGGGTTGGCGGGTTGCCGCTGTTCGCGCATGGCGGTTGGCTATCTGCCGCCAGGGCCGCCGCCTTGTCCGCCGCCGCCTTGGTCGCCACCGCCTTGTCCGCCGCCGCCTTGGTCGCCACCGCCCATGCTATCGCTGGAGGTGGTGGAGGCAGTGACGCTGGAGGAACTGGAGCCTACGGTGACGGTGTAGCTGGTGTTGGAGGTGAGGCCGGAGCAGCTGATGAGGATGTTGCTGCTGCCACTATTGCCGCCGCCGAAACCACCGCTGCCGCTGCCGGAGGAGGAGTAGCTGCTGGGGACGGTGAAGGAGGCAAGGGTGGTGCTGCCGTTGGTGACCTTGATGGTCTGGCTGGCCGACACGCTGCCGCTGGTGCTGAGGACGCACTGAGAACCGGTGGTGGAGGAGACGGCGTTGTTGGAACCGCCGATGCCCAGGACGTTGCCGCCGGTGATGTAGAAGGAATAGCCCTCGGCTGCATCGAAGCCGCACTCGGCACCGCTGGCACCACAAGCGATGACGGTGCCGCCGGAGATGTACATGTTGGCGTTGGAGTCGATGCCGTCGTTGTTGGCAGCGACAACGGTGATGGTGCCGCCCTTGAGGTACATTTCCTTTGCGGAGTTGATGCCGTCGTCGTAGGAGTTGATGGTGACGGTGCCGCCGCTGATGGTGAGGGTGTTCTTGCTCTCAAGGCCCTCGGCATTGTAACCGGACGTGCTGACGTTGACGGTGCCGCCGGAGATGACCACGGCGCCGCTGTAGGTATAGCTGCTGCCGCTCTCGGTCTTCAGACCGGCTTTGATGCCCTTGGGCGAGGAGTAGTAGTCGCTGTCGATATTGTCGGTGTCGCCGGTGTAGTTGGTGTTCTCGGTGCTACCATTATTATAATAGAGACCGCCGGTGGTCTTGGCCGTGACGGTGCCGCCAGTGACGGTGAAGGTGTCGTCGCACTTCATGCCCTTGCCGCCCGAACCGGAAGCGGTGCAGGTGAGAGAGCCGCCGCTGATGGTGATGTCGGCATCGGAGCTGACGCCGGCGGCAGCCTTGGTCTCGCTGTCGTCTTCGTCCCATTCGCCGGCACCGGTGGTGGTGACGCTGACGGTGCCGTCGGACTGGATGTAGTCGCCTTCGCACTTGATGCCCTTGGCGGCCGTGGCGGTGCACTTGACGGTGATGGTGCCGCCGGTGATGTAGACATTACCGGAGTCCTCGCTGTCGTGGTCGGTGGTCTCGCCGGTGTTGGTGTCGCCTTCGAGGTCGCACTGGATGCCGTCGTCGCTGGTGCCGCTGACGGTGAGGGCGCCGCTGGTCATGAGGAAGTACTGCGTGCAGTTGAGGCCGTCGCCCACGGCAGACTTGACATTGATGGTGGCGTTCTTGATGGAGATGTATTCGCCGGCCTTGATGCCGTGCTTGACGTTACCGGTGACGTTGAGGGTGCCGGACTGTGCGAACTCAGCGTGGCCCTTGACATATAAGCAACCCTTCTGCGAACCGCTGGCGGCGTCGACGAGGGTGGAGGTGGTGCCGTCGATGACCTTCACCTTGATGCGCTTGCCGTTCTGCACATGTACGGCAGCACCGCTATAGACGGGCGTGGCGTTGGTGAGGGTGAGGGCGTTGAGCTCGACGGTGGCTTTGTAGGAACCGTCCATGTAGAACTCGCCGTCGGTGGAGGTGCCGGAGAGGGTGTAGGTGATTTCCTCGGCCACGTCGTCGCTCTGCGTGATGGAGACGTGGGCGCCACTCTGGGCGATGGTGAGGTACTGTGCGATGTTGCCGCTGACGGTGACGGAGGCAGAGGTGCCGCTGTAAGCCACGCTGACGGTGTTGTCGGTGACCTCGGTGCCGTCGACACTCATGGCATCGATATCACTGATGGTGAAGGCTTTACCCATGATGGTGAGGGTGGTGCCGCTGGCGTAGGTCATCTCGCCTGTCTGTGCAGCGGGGAACTGATAGGTGACGCTGCCCACGGTGACGTTGAGCGTCTGTGCCCCGGCTGCTACTGTGAGCACGAGGGCGGTGAGGAGAGTGAATATCTTTTTCATTTTACACTGATTTTACGGGTTCCTGTGCTGGTCTTAACAACATAAATGCCACGCTTGAGCTGGCTGGCAGGCACTAAGCGGCCTTGAAGATCGTAGATGCTGATCTCAGCGTCGTCGAGGGTCTTGCTGTCCACTTCCTTGATGGCGTCGGTGGCTTCAGCCGTGAAGTACATCTGGCTCAGTTCTGTGAGGGTGAAGGTCGTGGAACCGTCGCCGTTGGTGGCAACGAGCTGACCATCGCTGATGGTGAGTTTCAGGGATTCCACGCTGACCGTCGTGGTGGTGCCGTCGCTGGTTTGGAAGGCCAGATAGGGATAATCGTAGGCCTGGGCCGTGAGGGCAGACGCTGCGGTCAGGATGGTTAAAATAGCTTTTCTCATGACTTGATTTTTTATTGTTGTTGATAGATGTGCTAAGGTGCAGTGACATCGGCTTGCGCCTGAAAGTTTACACTTCATGGTGTCGTTTTAAAACGTTGAAAGGATGCTTTGTTCTCATTGGATGGGGCCTATTCTTTTATTGAATGAAATGGGGACTTGTGTAATAATGGCGACAAAAGTAGTGATTTAAGCGCGAATTTGCAATAATACAAACGCATTTTTCAAGGAATGCGAGCGAAGTCCGCGGTTTTATCAACAAAGGGGCATTTTATGACCATGAAATGAAAGGGGGCCTGGGCGACGACGCCCAGGAATAGGACCACAATTATTTAAAGATTTAGGGATTTAAGGATTTAAGGATTTGGGGATTTGGGGATTTAAAATTGGGGCTGCGCGTGGGGAGGGGGTGATTTAGATGAGGGACCGCCTGCCGGCTGGACATTAAGCGCCAACGGCACTTAGTATGCCTGTGAAGATGCGGCCGGAGTGGATGCCGAGACGGCGGGCGGAGAAGAAGCGGGCGGGGTTGGAGTAGGTGCAGAGGCCGGCGATGTGGATTGAGGAGGTGGGGACGCCGGCTGCAATGAGATCGGAGGCGTTGGCACGCCAGAGGTCGATGTGCCAGCGAAGGGGAAACGGGGAGGCGGGGACAGAGGCGGGAGGGGGAGGGGTGGTTGAAGCGGCGGGCGATGCGGCGGGGGCGCAAGGAGGGGGAGGGGCGGTAGCAGCGGCGGGCGATGCGGTGGGGGCGCAAGGAGGGGGAGGGGCGGGGTGTAAGGGGGGACGCTGGAAGGCGATGTCGGACATGGGGAAATGGGCGGCGGAGAAGGCTGCGTAGACTTCGTCGCCTACTTCGAAGGCGTCGGGACCGATGCTGGGACCGATATGAACACGAAGGTCGGCGGGGTTGGTGCCGAAATGAGCGGTCATATATAATAAGGTGTGGGAGGCGATGCGGGCAACGGTGCCGCGCCATCCGGCATGGACGGCGGCGATGGCGCCGGAGGCGGGGTCGTGGAAGAGGAGGGGGACGCAGTCGGCAGTGGAGACGCCGATGCAGGTATTAGGGAGGGTGGTGACGAGGGCGTCGATGCCGTCAAAAGGGGCATCGAGATTGGAGGCTGTGACCTCGGCGATGGCGGTGCCGTGGACCTGGCGGGGAAGGATGAGGTGGCGGTCGTCGATGCCGAGGCGCTGACAGAGCTGCTGACGGCAGAGACGGACATGGGCTGGGGCATCGCCGGTGTAGGGGGTGATGTTGAAGCCGTCGTAAGGAGAGGCGGGGTCGGCACAGTGGCGCTCGGTGGAGAAGTGGATGGGGGACAAGGGGGAGAGTGCGCCGGGGGCGCTAATGAATAATGAAAAATGAATAATGGAGCCGGATGGCCGGGAGAGGGGTGCCGGTGGGGTAGGGGCCTGGGCGACGACGCCCAGGAATGGGACCGGTTGGCGGATGGCCGGGGGCGGGCGTGGCCGCTGTTGCCTTCGCGCCCGTCGTCGGGCGTGCCGCTGTTGCAATGGCCTGGGCGACGACGCCCAGGAATGGGACCGGTGGGCGGGTGTGGCCGGGAGCGGGGGTGCCGGTGGGGAGGAGGGCGCGGGGTTATTCGAGGTCGACGATTTCGTAGTCGTCGAGGTCGTCGAGAGCATCGAGGTCGTCGAGGGGCTCGAGGGCATCGTCGTCGAGGATGGGGATGTCTTCGTCTTCGCCTTCATCGGCGAGCTCTGCCTGGAGGAAGGTGAGGTCTTTGTCGCGGTGGACGATGGCGGAACTGTGGGCCTGCTGGCGGTCGGCGGTGTCGAGCTGTTGCCAGAGGAGGTCCTTGAGGGGGGTGATGTTGAAGCCGGTGACGGCGGAGATGAAGAGGTGGGGGAGATCGTCGGGGAGGTCTTCGCTCAGCATCTGGATAAGCTCGTCGTCGAGGAGGTCGGCTTTGGTGATGGCCAGCACGCGTTGCTTGGTGAGGAGGTCGGGGTTGTAGGTCGTGAGTTCGTTGAGGAGCACTTCGTAGTCGCGGCGGATGTTGTCGGTGTCGCCGGGGATCATGAAGAGGAGGAGGGCGTTGCGCTCGATATGGCGCAGGAAACGGAGGCCGAGACCCTTGCCTTCGCTGGCGCCTTCGATGATGCCGGGGATGTCGGCGATGACGAAGGAGCGGTTGTCGCGGTAGCTGACGACGCCCACGGAGGGCTCGAGGGTGGTGAAGGGGTATCCGGCGATCTTGGGGTGCGCGGAACTGATGGCGTTGACGAGGGTGCTCTTGCCCGCATTAGGGAAGCCCACGAGTCCCACGTCGGCCAGCATCTTGAGTTCCATGATCACGGTGAGCTGTTGCATGGGTTCGCCCGGCTGTGCATAACGCGGTGCCTGGTTGGTGGAGGTGGCGAAGTGCTTGTTGCCCAAGCCGCCACGACCGCCGCGCAGGAGCATGACGACCTGTCCGTCCTCGGTGACATCGCAGACGAAGCGACCGGTGTCGGCGTCGTAGACGACGGTGCCGCAGGGAACATCGATATAACAATCGGCACCGTCGGCACCATGCGAGCCGTTCTTGCCGCCGTTACCGCCGTGACCGGCAATGACATGGCGGTCGTAGCGCAGGTGGAGGAGGGTCCAGTAGTTGCGGTTGCCACGCAGGTAGACGTGGCCGCCCCGGCCGCCGTCGCCTCCGTCGGGACCGCCGTTGGGAACATATTTGGCACGGTGCATGTGCATTGAACCGCGTCCGCCCTTACCGGAGCGGCAGATGATCTTAACGTAGTCGATGAAGTTTGTTTCCATATATGGGAGAGAGTGCGCCGGGGGCGCAGGTGAAAGAGTGAAAAGTGAAAAATGGGCTGGCGCGGGGGAGGGGGAGGAAGGCCTGGGCGACGACGCCCAGGAATGGGACCGCCTGCCGGTGAGAGAGGGGACGGTAGGAGAGGGGGCGGCAGGCGGCGGACGGCGGGAGGGGCTATTTCGCTTCTTTTAGTTTTTTGAAGGCGGCGGGGAGGTAGGCGATGAGGTCGGAGGCGATGAGGGATTCCTCGCCGAGGGCCTCGGCTGCGAGATCGCCAGCTAAACCGTGGAGGTAGACACCGAGCTGGACGGCTTCAGCAGGGAGGTAGCCTTGGGCCAGGAGGCTGGTGATGATTCCTGTGAGGACATCGCCACAGCCGGCGGTGGCCATACCGGGATTGCCGGTGGGGTTGAAGAGGACATCGCCCATAGGGGTGCAGATCTGGCTGTAGTGACCTTTGACCACGATGAAGAGGTGATGCTCGATCGCGAGGTTGCGGGCGCGGTTCATGCGCTCGAAGGAATTGGCATTATGACCGATGAGGCGGTCGAGCTCACGTGGATGTGGCGTGAGGATGCTGTCGGCGGGGAGGTCGTTGAGCCATTCGGGGTTCTCTGCCAAGAGGTTGATGCCGTCGGCATCGACCACGAGGGGACCTGTCTGCTGGGTGATATAGGAACGCAGGGCCGCTGCGGTGTGATGGTGCTGTCCGATGCCGGGACCTATGCCTACGGCCTGGAATACCGAGGCATCGATGGCCGAAGTGATGTAGTGGTCGTCGATGTCTATTTGTGCGATCGCCTCGGGAACGCTGGACTGCATGATGTCGAGACAAGCCTGTGGCACATGAACGGTGAGCTTGCCGACACCCGTGCGCAGGGCGGCCCTGGCGGCAAGGATGGCAGCACCTGTCATGCCACGGCTGCCCACCACGAGGAGGGCATGACCCATGGTGCCCTTATGGGCAAAACGCGGTCGGTTGCGCAGAAGCGCGCGGACATCGCTCTCCTCGGTGAGCCAGAGGTGGGTCTTGATGCTGTCGATGCCTTCCTGACTTAAACCGATCGGCAGGAAGCAGAATTCCCCGACATAACGCTGGCTCTCGGCATAGAAGAACGACAGTTTAGGCATCTGTATGGAGAGGGTGACCGTGGCTTGGATGGTTACGCTGAGATCGTTGTAGCTGTTGTCCTCGCACATCAGCCCCGAAGGGACGTCGATGCTGACGACGGTGGCCAGACTCTGGTTGAGGCGTTTAGCCACGAGGGCAAAGCCCCCGTTGAGCGGTTTGCTGAGTCCCGTGCCGAAGAGGGCATCAATGACAATGTCGGAAGGGAGCAGCTCGGGGAAGGTCAGTTCGGAGGTGACCTCGGTGAATTCCACCTGGGCATCAGCCAGGAGACGGTCGCGGTTGGTTTCGCAGTCGGGATTAAGCGTGCCCTTTACATTAAAGAGGTACGCGAGGACATGACGGCCCGCAGCTGCCAGCATACGGGCTACGGCCAGACCGTCGCCGCCGTTGCCACCCGGCCCGGCGAAGACGATGCAGCGCTGTTCGGGGTCGGGCCAACGGCGCAGGATCTCATCCGAGACAGCATGGCTGGCCCGCTCCATCAGGTCGTAGGAAGCGATGGGCTCGTGCTCGATGGTATAGAGGTCGAGTTCGCGGAATTGTCCGCCTGTGAGAATCTTCATTTTAAGGCCCTTGAAAAAAATTTGCTGCAAAAATACGTCAAAGCGCGTGAAAAACAAAATAATTTGCCTACTTTTGCGGACGAAAAGCCCAATAGCGGGTATAAAAGAGTGTGAAAGCATGAAAAAACTGCAAGTAAAAGACAAGACTTTCGCCATCAGTATTCCGGCGGAAGAACTGCAAAAAGAGGTGCAGCGCGTCGCTGCGGAGATCAACCGTGACATGGAGGGCAAGGAACCGCTGTTCCTGCCGGTGTTGAACGGAGCCTTCATCTTTGCCGCGGATTTGCTGCGTGAAATCACGGTGCCGTGTGAGGTCTGTTTCATCAAATTGGCCAGCTATGCGGGGACACAAACCACCGGCACGGTGCGCGAGGTGATCGGGCTCGCAACGGATATCACGAACCGTCATGTGGTGATCGTGGAAGACATCATCGACTCAGGACTCACGATGGCGCACATGATCGAAACGCTGACGGCCCATAATCCTGCCAGCATCTCGGTGTGCTCGTGCCTGGTGAAGCCCGATGCCCTCAAGGTTGACGTGGACATCAAGTACCGCTGTAAGAATATCCCCAATGATTTCATCGTGGGCTACGGACTGGACTACGACGGATTCGGACGGAATACAAAGGATATTTATACGCTGTGCGAGGAGTAAGGTGACGAGGAGAAAGGAATAATGAAACGGGCGGAGTAATGGTGGAGAACAACTTCTTTAAGGTTTAGAGAAGATCTATTAAACCTATAATTACCAGTCTTTTAAGACCTTTAAGTTCATCTTGAACTTCAACTCCCCTTAAACCCTTAAACTTTAAACTTTAAACTTTAAAGCCCCTTAAACCCTTAATCTTTAAACTTCAAATTTTCCCTCACTATAAACACGATGAAGAATATTATTATTTTTGGTGCTCCCGGTTCCGGCAAGGGCACTTACAGCGCAGAAATTGCAGAACGTTATGGCATGGGACACATCTCGACAGGTGATGTCCTGCGCGCAGAGATTAAAAATGGAACAGAACTGGGTAAGGTTGCCCAGGGCTATATCGATAATGGTCAGCTCATCCCCGATGCGCTGATGATTGATATCTTGGCCAGCAAGTACGACTCCCTGCCTGAAGGCAAGGGCGTGATCTTCGACGGCTTCCCCCGCACCATCGCTCAGGCTGAAGCTCTGAAGACGATGCTGAAGGAGCGCGGTCATGATTTAGGCATGATGATTGAGCTGATCGTCAGCGAGGACGTCCTGATGGAGCGCTTGCTGCGTCGCGCACAGATAGAAGGTCGGGCCGACGACAACGAAGAGACGATCCGCAAGCGTTTTGCCGTTTATCACAGTCAGACCGAACCGCTCTCGAAGTGGTTTGCCGCAGAGGGCATCCGCCATACCTTTGACTGGGGCGTGTGCAAGACGAAAGAAGGGATGCTCGAGGCTATCTTTGCCGAGATCGAGAAACAGAACCAATAAGACGGGGAGACCTTCGTCACTCCCGTGTAAGACAAGGCTCCATGCAAGGGATCCATGAGTAAACGATGTATGAAACATTTGATCAATAGAGTTTTCGCTGACCTCCGGTTGCCGGGCAAGGGAACTTGCGTGGCAGGAGTGATGCTGGCAATGGCAAGCGCTGTTTGTGCCCAAACCGAGATAGCGCCTTTTCGTCCGGGCGTCACCCTGGAAGGGGTGAACTATTTTCTGCCCAAAACCGTGTTGCGCGTGGTGCTGACCGCGGAGAAGACCGTGACTGTGCCCGGCGATTTCGCTCTTTATGCGGACCGTTATCTGCGTCTGCGGGACGTGCCCACAAGCGAATCGACGCAGTGGACGCTGAAGAGTATCTCTCTGACGCCGATCGGAGTGCCCGATTCCACCAAGGCCTATAGTATTAAGGTGAAAGCCAAGACGTCGGCACCGCTGGTGAGTCTGACCGACGACGGCCTGCTCATTGGCATCAACACCGAGGTCACTCCTGAAGCGGCACCGGCCCTGCCTGAGAAAATAGAGGCTCCGAAGGCCGTGAACGGCCGCGATTTCATGACGCATGAAATCCTGGCGGCAGGAAGTACTGCTAAAATGGCACAACTCACGGCGGAGGAGATCTATGATATCCGCGAAAGTCGCAATGCGCTCGTGCGCGGTGAGGCGGATAACACACCGAAGGATGGGGCGCAGCTGAAGCTGATGCTCGATAATCTGGATCAGCAGGCGTATGCACTGGAATCGCTGTTCAAAGGGCAGCAACTCACCAGCACGGAGGTCATCAGTTTTGATTATGAGCCGATACTGAATAACGCCGATGAAGACAACCGGCAGATGCTTTGCCGTTTCTCAAGACGTCTGGGGCTGGTGGATGGCGATGACCTCAGCGGCGAACCTTTATGGCTGACCGTCAGACCTTTAGGGTCTCTGCCGCAGGCTGTAGACGATCCCCAGGTGGCCCGGAAGAAGGCTAAGATGGAACAGGGAGTGTATGTGAACCAACCGCAACGTGCTCAGGTGGTCATCAGCAATGTCAGCGGGGAACTGCTGAATGTGGAGATCCCCGTTTGCCAGCTGGGCACCACCGAAGTGCTCTCGGAGGCGTTGTTTAACAAGAAAATGGAAACGCGCGTGACGCTCTATCAGCACACGGGCAGCGTAAAGGAAATAGAATAGGGACTGTAACTTCCTCCACAGCACCTTATGGAAAGGTCTTTCGGAGAGAAGTTATAGAAAAGGACGACACCTGTGTGCTGTTTGATACAGCAAAGGTGTCGTTCTTTTATGTGCGGCCTTGAGCAGCCTCGTATGAGGGAAAAGGGAATGGAGAGGCGACAGTCAGGTGTTTTGGCGGGCTTTTTCGGCCGCTCTTTCAAGGCGCTGCCTTTCTTTCTCGCGTCGTTTGGCATCGCGACGAGCCTCCTTCTCCTGACGTTTCTTCTCCTTGGCGAGGGCTGCCTCCTGGCGTTTCCTCTCTTTTTCGAGGGCTTTCTCTTGTTTTCTTTGTTCCTTCTTCAAACGCCTCAGTTCTTTGGCGGAGAGTTTTGCTTCCTCTTTCTCGGTAAGAGCTTCTTCCTGACCTTCGAGGGCTTCTTGAAGTTTCTCGCGCAGCATTTCCTTGTCAAACGTGAAGACGTGACCGAAGACACCTACGGAGAGGAGCTGGTCCTTGCCTTTGAGACGGACGTATGTGGTGTTGAAGAGGTAGTAGTTGTTGACGCGCAGCTTGGTGTTCAAAGCCACTTCCGCCGTTTTGACAATCACCCCTTTGCCGATGTCGGTGAGGACGTTGTCGCCAAAGCCTTTCTCGCTGGCTTCCTCGTCAACGAAGGCGGTGATGGCCTTTAACATGGCTTCTTTATGTGCTTGCCGGTCGGGAACGGTCTGGGTCATCAGCACTGCCACGAGCAATACTGCAACCAGGGCTAATAGTTTCTTCATTGAGTGATCAAGGATAACAAATAAAGAATAAAGTAATTTGTAGAGTTATTCATTTGCCTCTCCGCCAACGACGATAGACCGGGCAGCCTGTTGAAGCAGTTGGTTGATGCGATTGAGACCATTCCCGTTAGGGGAAGCGTTGCGACCTGCAGACTTTATGCGCTGGTCGCCTTCGAAGACCGCTTCGAAGTCCCATTTGTATCCATCCAATATCTTGATAGAGGGATCAAACTGATAGGCAGGCTGGTATTTGTACATCTCTTCTTCCTTGATAATGGCTCGGGCCTGTTCGAAGAGAGAGTCGCCGACGACATGCTGCTGCTCTTCGTCCTGATATGTAAAACGGATGACTGGTTGTCCGTCCTCATGTGTCAGTACGATGTCGCGGACGACTTCATAGGCCATGCCCCGATAATTGTATTTTACGAGCAGCAATTTACCTTTGGGCATTTCTTTCATAGTCGTCTCTTTGTCTTCCATGAACTTTTCTATCGAGTCCTTCGGCTGATGCGTATTGTATGCAGAGGATGCTCCAGCCAATAACAGAACCATCAATAAATGCTTTGTCATTTTTTCTTTTGCAGTTTTTCAGCGTCACTAAACGCAAGGTTAAAAAAGAAATTCTTGGGGGAGGGAAGAGGACCCGCCGATGACTCGGCGGGCACAACGGCCCGCAGGTAGAAAAGGAAGCGGGGCATTTTGACGAAGAGCTCTGCTGCTCAAGCGAACACGAGCCATTATGAAAGACCCGAAAGGTCCACCTCTTTTGGTGGAGCTGGAGGGAATTGCGCTCGAGCTTGCTCGCTTCTTCGAGCGTAGCGAGTCTGAAGAACCCTCACGAGGGTGAAAAACCCGAAAGGTCCACCTCTTTTGGTGGAGCTGGAGGGAATTGCGCTCGAGCTTGCTCGCTTCTTCGAGCGTAGCGAGTCTGAAGAACCCTCACGAGGGTGAAAGACCCGAAAGGTCCACCTTTTTTGGTGGAGCTGGAGGGAATTGAACCCTCGTCCAAACAGGGACATCCTGTGCTTTCTACACGCTTATTCCAGACTGGATTTTCGAGCACAAGCAAGACCTGGACCACTGGCCTGTGCCTTATCCTCTAAAAGATTCACCTACGATGCGAGGCCACCGGCGGCTATCCCCAATTTAGCTGCACCACTTGACCAGAGCGCTTTGGGGCGTGGAGTCTCTGAGTGATGTCTCGTCTCAGCACCTGGTGCCGAGATAGGCCGATCTACTATACTTCAATCAAGCAGCGAGAGCGTAGTTGTTTTCGCCAGATAATAGTTGGAGACCATGTATTATAGAGAGCGATCAACGACTCTCTGCGTGCTTACACAACATCTCATCCTGCTGTCAAATCCATGTCAGCCCCGGGTTGATTGCTTGTCGAGCGGGCGCAAAGGTAGCTAAAAAATGTGATATTGTCGAAAGACGAAGTCAAAAAAAGGATAAAAAGAACACTTTTTGCACTTCCTCACTGCTTTTTTTACATTCCATAGCAATAAATAAACACTTTTTCAGTTCTTAGGATAGTAACACCATGTGAACGCATCAGACGATATGATTCAAGAAGCCAATACGGCCATCGACATAAAAGACGGAATGCAACCTATAGAGCGACACCTCAAGCGGATGCTGGATGTGTTGGGTTCGTTGGTATTGATTATTTTGTTATCCCCTCTCCTTTCGTTCATCGCCTTGCTCATAAAGTTGAAGTCGTCCGGTCCGGTCTTCTTCAGGCAGGAGCGTGTGGGATACCATGAGCGGCCTTTTCAGATTCTGAAATTCCGTACGATGAGTTCGGACGCAGAATCAGACGGCAAGCCCCAGCTGACGCAGAAGGACGATCCCCATCTGTTGCCGCTCGGGAGTTTTCTGCGCGAGCATCATTTGGACGAACTACCCCAGCTGTTTAATATCCTGCGGGGTGACATGAGTTTTGTCGGGCCGCGCCCGGAGCGCCGTTATTTCATTGACCTAATTATGGCCGAAAACAACGATTATCAATATATCTTCAAGATGCGTCCGGGTTCCACGTCGATGGCCACGCTATATAATGGCTACACCGACACCATGGACAAGATGCTCATCCGTTTGCAGATGGACCTAGATTACTATCAGAAACGCTCGCTGGCGTTAGATGGCAAGATCCTTTTCACGACTGCAAAGTATATTCTTTTTGGTAAGAAGTTCTGAGGCGTCGGATTGTGCAGGCAATGTTAAAAAAGGTGGATGTTATGCGTTGAGTTTTTGGGAGTTTAGAACAATAAAAGAGTCCTTTTTCAGTTATATAAATACTGATTATATATAATTAAGGTAAGAAATCATAAAAATCGAACATAAAAGATGAAGAAGTTAACGTTTCTGATGTTCATCTTCGCCTTTGTCGTCGCGATGCCCGTGGCGGCACAATCTATGTCTGACCAGCAGCTGATCCGCTATGTGACGCAAGAGAAGGAGAAGGGCACCGAGCAGCAAACCATTGTGCAGAACCTTTTGAAACGCGGAGTGACAATGGAGCAACTCCGGCGTGTGCGCAAGAAAGTGGAGGCCGAACAAAAGCAGTTGGGTGCGAGTGATCTTACGGGTAAGAGTCAATCATCCAGGAACCGTTTGCGTAATCAAAAGGAGCGTACCAATGATGAGCGTCAAAAGCGCGACAACTATATGATCCGTTCACAGCGTGAGGATCAGGATTATCGTTATATGACGCGGGATGAACGCTTGCAGATGATAGAAGAAGAAAGTGATTATTTCGACCTCGACTCCCTTGATTATTACAGCAAGCAGATTCCGAAAGACCAGCAGGTGTATGGACGGAATATCTTCAACCAAAAGAACCTTTCCTTTGAGCCCAACCAAAATATGGCCACGCCCATGAACTATCGTTTGGGTCCCGGTGATGCCGTGATCATTGATGTGTGGGGTGCATCTCAGGAGACTTTTAACGAAACAGTTTCGCCTGATGGCACGATTACGCTGGAAGGTATTGGCCCGATCAAACTGGCCGGTTTGTCGGTGAGTGTAGCCACTTCGCGCTTGAAAGCCCGCCTCGGTGAGTTTTATAGCGATTGTCGTGTCAGCCTCAGCGTTGGCGAGACGCGTTCCATCATCGTACAGGTGCTGGGTGACGTGGTGATGCCAGGCACGTATACCCTAAGCAGTCTTTCGTCAGCCTTCAACGCTTTGTACGCAGCCGGCGGAATCAGCGAAATAGGCACTTTGCGCGATATCAAGGTCTATCGTGGGGGTAGGGTAGCAGCGCGTATCGATGTCTATGATTACCTGACGAAGGGTGACAGTCGCGGCGACATCCGTTTACAGGACAACGACGTGATTATCGTAGGTAACTACGAATGTCTCGTGGAGGTGCGTGGTAAGGTGAAGCGTCCGATGTTCTACGAGATGAAGAAGAGCGAGAGTGTGCAGCGCGTGCTGGAGTTGGCCGGCGGTTTCTCCGGTGATGCCTATACGAAGAGCGTACGCCTTGTGCGCAAGTCCGGCGAGGAGTACTCCATTCATAATATTGAAGAGTTCGATATGAACGGTTTCATGCTGGCAGACGGCGACTCCATCTTCGTTGACAGCGTTATTCCCCGTTTCCGTAATATGGTGGAGGTGCGCGGTGCAGTGATGCATCCGGGCATGTACCAGATGGACGGCAAGGTACAGAGCGTGCGTGAGCTCGTGAAAGCGGCCGAGGGCTTGAGAGAAGACGCCTTCGTTGAACGCGCCGTGATGCACCGCGAGAAGGAGGACCTCACCCTTGAGATGGTGAGCGTTGACATCAAGGGCATCATGGACGGAAGTGTAGCAGACGTGGCTCTTAAGCGCAACGACGTTCTCTATATCCCCAGTAAGATAGAGATGCAGGGTGAGCAGACACTCCGTATCAACGGAGAAGTAAACTATCCCGGTACCTATCAGTTTGCAGAGAACACAACGGTGAAGGATCTGATTCTACAGGCTGGCGGTCTGACGCGGGCAGCTTCTACCGCCAAGATTGATGTCTTCCGCCGAAACTATGTTCCTGATGCGGAAAAGACTTCAATGGACTTGGCCCAGATTTTTACCTTTAACCTTGCCAATGGTTTCATTGTGGAGGACACCGCCTTTGTGCTGCAGCCTTATGATGAGGTGCAGGTGCGTAAGAGTCCTACCTACGCCGAGCAGCAGAATGTACGTATCACGGGTGCAGTGAACTTTGATGGAGAATATGCTATGACAAGCCGTGAGTTCCATCTGAGCGACTTGGTTAAGATTGCCGGAGGCCTTTCAAATGTAGCCTATTCCAAGGGTGCCCGTCTCATCCGACAGATGACGGTAGAAGAGCGTGAACAGCGCGAAGCCGCTCTACGTGCTTCACAGATAGCCTTGTACGAACAAGCCCTCGAAAGCGAAAAGAGTTTCGATATGGCACGTGCCGATTCGCTGTTGGATATGAAAATGAACCTGGGCAACAACTACAACGTGGCCATTAACCTTGATGAGGCTATCGCCCACCCGGGCGGATCGGAAGATATCACCCTTCGTGCGAACGACCAAGTCATCGTTCCTCAGTTCTCCAATACGGTGAAGATATCGGGTGAAGTGATGTACCCAATCTCTGTCAACTATCAGGAGGGAGCCAACCTACGTCATTATATCAAGAGCGCTGGCGGCTTCAGCAAGCGTGCCAGTAAAAAGCAGACCTACGCTATCTATATGAATGGTTCGGTGGACAAGTTGGGAAAACGCGCCAGAAGCAAGTATATTGAGCCCGGGTGTGAGATTGTGGTACCGACGAAGCCCAAGAAAGAAGGAATGTCGACGGCTGAGATTTCTGTGTTGGGCACTTCTGCGGCGAGCTTAACCACGATGATTGTGGCTTTAATCAATCTGTTGAGATAATGTCGAAAGACAAAAGAAGAAGTCAAATGGAAAATAGTAAGAAGCATAATATAGACATTGTCGGGATTGTCCGCAACCTGTGGAACAACAAACGACGTTTCTTCAAGGTGTGGGTGTGGACGTTCGTCCTCTCATGCGTTTGGATCCTGCCCCAACCGCGTTACTATACCACCGAGGTGTCGATAGCCCCCGAATCGGGTGAGGGCAGCTCCGCCGGAAGCCTCGCCACGCTGGCTTCGAACTTCGGCCTGAACCTTGGACAAGGAGCCACTGATGCCATCTATCCGCAGCTCTATCCCGACTTGATGGGGTCAACGGACTTCCTCGTCGGGCTGCTCGACATCAAGGTGACTACTCTCGAGGGCGACATCAGCACAGACTATTACACCTATCTTCGTAAATACCAGAAGAAGAACTACCTGACGTACCCCTACTCATGGCTACGCAGACAGATTACCAACCTCTTCAAGGAACCTGAGGCAGAAGACGTAGGCAAGGGCGGCAAGCGCTTTGATCCCTTCCGACTCAGCGAGTCAACCACCAAGGTGCTGAAGGGAATTCAGAATGACGTGGCCTGCACCTACAGCCGAACTACGAATGTCGTGACGATCAGCGTCACGGATCAGGATCCCCTGGTATGTGCGACGTTGGCCGACAGCATCAAGGAACACCTGCAGGACTACATCACCGACTACCGCACGAAGAAGGCACGCATCGACTATGAGTATTACAAGCAGCTGACGAAGGAGGCAAAGACACAGTACGAGCAGATCAGCCGAGAGTACGCACGATATGCTGACACCCACCAGAACGTCTTCCTGCAGACCGTCAAGACTAAGCTCACCGACATGGAATACGAGATGCAGATGAAGCATGAGATCTACACAGCCATGAACACTCACGAACAAAGCGCCCTTGCAGACTTGCAGGCAAAGACACCTGTGTTTACCACGCTGACCAATGCCACCGTACCCGTCAAACCCGCAGGTCCTAAGCGTATGATCTTCGTGGCGGCGATGCTCTTCCTGGCCACAATCGGTACAATCGTTTATCTCTACCGCCGAGAGTTACGCGAATGGTTCTAATCTAATGAAGGAGGCGACGGCATGACACAGCGACGACAGATTGTAATGCTCTATGGCTCCACGCTGGTTGGCGTCCTCATGGGGGTGCTGGCATCTATCGTCAATACGCGCTTTTTAGATCCTGCCGAGTATGGCGACGTGCGCTACGTGCAGAACATCATCAACTTCATCGCCACCTTTCTCATCTTCGGCTATTTCCTTTCGGGAGCCCGCCTGATGGCCATCTCCGACGATCGTCAGCATGTGGCACGCATCAAGGGCACGATGGTACTCATCCTTTGTGTCGCCTGCCTGGTGCTGAGCCTAACGATGCCTGTATGCTATTTCCTTCATACCGATAAGCCCGCCGTCGCTACGTTGTTCCTGGTGTCGATGCCAGTGTGCTTCTATCCGCTGTTCCTCAACTACATCGACCAGACGGCTCAGGGCGACAACCAAATCGTACACCTTTCGCTGGCACGCCTACTGCCGTTCCTCGTCTATGTTCCCATCGGCTATGTCGTCTATTCCCACTTCGGTGCTACCTCCCAGCGCATGGTGCTGCTTCAATGGGGTATCTACACCTTAATATATATAGCAATCATCATCGCCACCCGTCCCTCTTTCCGCCACCTACGCCCTGTGTGGCATGAGCTTAACGACGAGAACCGGCGCTACGGACTGCAGCTCTATATCGGGTCGCTTGTCATGGTGTCCACCAACTACTTGGCCGGCATCTCGCTCGGCTATTTCAATCAGGACAATAGCGAGGTGGGCTTCTACACGTTGGCACTCACCGTCACCCACCCCCTGCAGGCACTGCCCTCTATCATCGGTACCACCTATTTCAAGAAGTTTGCCAAGCAGCCTTGCATACCTCGCAAGGTCATCTGGGCAACAGTCCTTATGACGATGGCCACCTGCGTCGTTTTCGTCCTGCTGATACATCCCGTCGTACGCTTCCTCTACACTGATAAGTACGCCGTCGTTGCCACCTATGCCTCTATTCTCTCCGTGGGTTTCTGCATACATGGGCTCGGCGATATGTTCAATCGCTACCTGTGCAGCCATGGGCAAGGTGTGTCGGTGCGCAATGCCAGCATTGCCAACGGCGTCTTCAAGTTGCTCGGCTACACCGTACTGGTGGCACTGTTCAATACCGGTGGTGCCATTGCCACTACGATCATCTGCGATGTGGTCTATTTCGCATGCCTCATCTATTATTACACCCGATTCACCAAACATGCTGTCTATGAAGAAGTATAAACTTGTAGTTTTCGGTGATCCGTGGGATGTGTTTCAGGTAGCCCATCGCGATTGGATAGATGACCCCAATGTCACTTATATATCCACCTTTAGGCCGGGCGGCCTCTTGGGTCAGCTGCAACGGCTACAGTTTAACCCCAAGATAAACAGCATCTTTAAGATACCTTGGAAGTCATGTTGGAATCGGTATTGTTTGCGTGAAATCAGAGGCGAGAAACTATGTTTCCTTGTTACTGGTTATTGGCTTCGCCATGAAAGTGGTATCCAACTGTTGCCATATCTTCGTCGCCATTATCCAGAATCGCTCATCGTCTGCTATTTCCAGGATTTGATAAATACGAATATTGACATTTATTCTCATAAGATTATTGATCTTAACCACATAAAGAAATATTCCAATCTACTAATCAGCTATGACAGGAACGATGCAAACAAACATCATACCCTTTACCATCCTACGGTTTTTTCACCAATAGCAATAGACCCGATAGATACGGATGACCTTTATGATTTGTATTTCCTGGGTTACGACAAAGGGCGCCTGCCTTTGCTGATTGATATCTGTCACGAGGCGAAAAAGAGGAACCTCAGATGCAAGTTCATGATGATTCGAGTCCCCAAAGAGAAACGTATCCCCTGCGAGGACATTGAATATATCGATGAGTCGATATCCTATTATGAGAATCTGCGCTATAGCGCTTCCAGCAGATGCATCCTTGAGATACTTCAGCAAACAGCCACAAGTGCCACATTCCGTACCTGGGAGACTATTATGCTAAGCAGGAAACTGATAACCAACAATATGAGTATCACGGAGTCGGATATCTATGATGCCAAATACATATCCGTATTTCACAACCTGACAGACTTTGACTGGTCGTTCGTAGCAAGCAACAATAATTTTCCAGGAAAGAATCCTTTTCAAGACGCAATACGACCAAAGGCGTTGGTACATTTCATAGAAGAGCAGCTGCAAATAGACATTAAGCAAGCATGAGCATAATTTATCTGATATTCGTACTATTAGCTGTATATTTCTCATTCCGCTACGATGGGATAGAAGAATATGACAGCCACAAGCAGCATCGCTTGTGGCTCATGTGCCTTTATCTCATCTTTCTGACTGGATTCAGCTATGGATTGGGGGGTGATAAGTTTGTGTATATGCGTGAGTTTGAGGAATATCCTTCTAACTTCTCCGAAGCAGGAGACTATATATGGCTTCAATTCATGCTCAGAAGCCAAATGCCACTTTGGACGCTTGTCAACATGGTTGGTAAGGCTGTTTTTAATTCTTTCTATTTCGTACAATTAGTGCAAAGTGCAGCTATTAATACCGCTGTGTGCTATATTGCCAGTAAGTACACGCACAGATATTTTATATTCCTACTAGCCTATTTCTTTACCTTGCAATATTTTATCTTTAATACGGAAATCATGCGAGAGGGCTTTGCGATGTCCTTTGCGCTCATAGGCATGCACAACTGGATAAATGGCAAGAAATGGATTTTTTTCGTGATGTTCCTTCTCGCGTTGATGCTTCATGTATCTGCCGTTACGATGCTGATATTCCCGTTCGTTCACTTCCGGGTATCCTGGAAGACCATAATAATAGCTTTCTTCATAGCTTTGGGGATATGGCTATTTAGTGATTTTATCCTTGTCAGGGTCATGCTCTCCGTGTTTGGGGGAATGGGAGCATTGGTTCAGAAAGTGCTTTTCTACTCTATTCGAGCCAGCACCATCTTCGGTTTTCTGCGCTCTTCTCTCACCTACCTCATCTTCCCGTTTGTCATTATGTACACCTCCATGGTCATGGAGCCGTCAGAAGAGTTACGGAAATGCAAAGAAAAAATGATTTCATTCACGGTTATACTTGCGATACTTGCTAGCTCGTTGGCGGGTTTCACTCGTCTATACAATTACGCCCAGATATTCTATCTTATCATGATGGCCGATTTCCTCTACACGTTGTTTCGTGAGAAGAACCACCTAATGATTAGAATGGGAACTTTGGCCGGTACTCTATTCCTCCTCATGCTTCGATACATGACACCCTACAATACAACGAACACCCGCTTTTATGACTTTTTCTATCCTTACACCTGTATCCTCAACGAAGATAAGAGTGTCTTCATTCGTGACATAGCCCACGAAGAGGCGGTAAACGCAGAGGAATCAGATAATAATGTCCGTAATCTTGAATAAGCAGGATTGAATACCCAAACAGAAAACAACGAAGCTCATGAATATAGAATGGTTTAGACTATCCCATTGGAAAAAGATCTTCTGGAACAGAATAACGACCTACAGCCGTCCATTTCTGACAGATAAAGCATACTTGAAATTTATTTTCAAGCATCGTGTAGGATATCCATTGAATCTTGATGCTCCCCAGACTTACAATGAGAAACTGCAATGGCTGAAGTTAAATGACATTCATCCTGAATATCAAGACATGGTTGACAAGGCCACAGCCAAAAGCTATGTTGCGTCAATCCTTGGAGACAAGTATGTCATCCCCACGTTAGGGCTTTGGGATTCCATCGACGATATCGAATGGGAGAAACTGCCGGAGCAGTTTGTTATAAAAGCTACTGGAGACAGCGGGGGAGTCTACATCTGCCAAGACAAAAATAAATTCAACAAGTCTGAGGCCATTAAGAAGCTGAAGAATGCAGGTCTTGTAAGCTACAATTTCTTCAACTTGGAATATCCCTATAAAAACGTACGGCGACGCTACATTGCTGAAGCCTACATGGAGGATGAAAGCGGATTTGAGTTGAAAGACTATAAATTTTTCTGCTTCAATGGTGTCCCTCGTTTCCTCTTCGTGGCAACCGGACGCCAACAGAACGATACCCGCTTCGACTTTTATGATACAGCTTTTAATCATCTGCCCCTCACTAATGGCCATGCAAATGCAGATGTTTGGCCAACCAAACCCCAGAATTTCGAGGAGATGCTTTTGGTTGCCGAAAAGTTATCCCAGGGTATTCCGCATGTCAGAGTCGATCTCTACAATATCAACGGCAAGATATACTTTGGCGAAATGACCTTCTTCCATTGGAGTGGTTTCGTGCCTTTCGAGCCCGTAGAATGGGATTACAAATTTGGTGAATATCTTCAACTGCCCAAAGTTTAGTTAGTGGTTTGACCTTTTATATTTGACAATATGAAAATTCTATTTGGTGGTGATTTTTGTCCGCAGAACAGAGTGGCCAAACTATTCGAGGAAGGAAACTACGCCTATGTTCTAAGCGAGCTTCGGGATATTGTCTCACAAGTTGATTATTCTATCATCAACTTTGAATGCCCCATTACTAAAGGAGGCGAAATTCCAATCATCAAACGTGGACCCAATCTTCAATGTTCAGAGAATGGTATTGAGGCCCTGCAGTGGGTCGGTATCAATTGTGTGGCGCTTGCCAATAACCATCTGTTAGACTTTGGCGAAGCAGGAGTCCGTCAAACCTTGGAAGCATGCAAGAAGTATGGTTTAGATACCATCGGAGGAGGGCCGAATCTTCAAGAGGCTTCACGTATATTATACAAGAGCATTAATGGCTCTATAGTAGCCTTTATCAATTGCTGTGAACACGAATTTTCTATTGCCAAAGAAACAACGGCGGGTGCTAATCCGCTGAACCCCATCCAGCAGTATTACGACATTCAAGACGCAAAGAATCGGGCAGACTATGTCATTGTGCTAATTCATGGCGGACATGAACACTTTCAATTGCCGAGTCCTCGAATGCAAGAACTATACCGATTCTTTATTCATGTAGGGGCTGATGCAGTCATCAATAATCATCAACATTGCTACAGTGGTTATGAACTCTACCATGGTAAGCCTATTTTCTATGGTTTAGGTAATCTGTGCTTTGACTATGCGATGACGGATGACGGTAAATGGAACGAGGGATATATGGTAGCTCTTGACATCAAAAAGGAGATTGATTTTGAAATTATTCCGTATAGTCAATGCAAGGATCGGCCCTCAGTGAACATCATCGACGCGTCATCATTTGATCAAACAATAACGGAACTCAATGCGATTATCCTCAATCCCAAGAAATTAGAACAAGCGATAGCTTCCTACTATGAATCGTGTACCAAAAGCATCAGTGCGATTTTCGAACCATCGAATAACCGCTACTATCTTGGGGCACGGAAAAGAGGCTGGATTCCCAGTCTTATTTCACAAAATCGGAAAATCAAGGCTTCGAATTTCATCTGCTGCGAATCCCATCGCGAGAAGCTCATCTACTACCTAAATCAATTATAAATGAGGATTTAATAAAGATGCATATACTCCTATCAGCTCAGACCTATCCAACGCCCAAGAATCAGTTGGCAGCATTTGTGAAAGTGCTGGCAGAAGAGATGGTGCGCCAAGGTGTGGAGGTGACAGTGCTTGCACCGCAGTCTTTGACCACAAGCTGGAAGAACAAGATACCGTTATGCCCGCAGAAATACGAGGTGGAGATAGAAACACCCAATGGTACGCGAAACATGACCATCTTGCGACCGTACTCCTTCACTTTTGGGCAAGGACGTTTCTTCAAACTGTCGCTGTGGATAGATCGTCATGTCATTGGCCGTGCGGCAAGGAAGCTGAGTGCAAAGCCTGACGTTATCTATTCTCATTTCTGGAGGGCTGCAGACCAGATCATTGACTATGCCGTTAAAAGCAAAATCCCTTCCTTCGTCGCATCCGGAGAGGATGAGATCATCGTAGATCGTTTCCTTGGTTCTCCGCGTGTCGAACTGCTTCGCAACCATACCGATGGTGTGATTTGTGTTTCGACAAAGAACCGTGAGGAGAGCATAGCACATGGCTTAACCATGCCGCAAAAGACCATTGTCCTGCCCAATGCCGTCAACGAGACAGAATTCTATCAACTCACGAAGCAGGTGGTGAGAGAACAGCTGGGTTATAATCAGGACGACTTCATCGTGGCGTTTTGCGGAAGATTCAATAAACGCAAGGGTAGCAGGCGTGTCTCAGAGGCTATCACATCACTATGTGATCCGCAGATCAAATCCGTGTTTATCGGAGTCGCAGCAGGTGGTAACCACGAAGATCCCGAATGCGAAGGTATCCTTTTTAAAGGCAGCTTGCAGCACCATGAGATAGCGACCTATCTGAATGCAGCTGATGTTTTCGTGCTGCCTTCCCTGGCAGAGGGCTGTTCCAATTCCATCGTCGAAGCAATGGCTTGCGGTTTGCCCATCATCTCTTCTGATTTACCCTTCAATTGGGACATCCTCAACGACAGAAATGCCATCTTGATTGATCCTAATGATGTGGGGCAGATAGCAGATGCCATCAAACGCATCAAATCTGACCAAGCTCTTCAGAAACGTATGTCAGAGGCGGCTCTGGAGACAGCAAAAGAACTTACCATAACGAAAAGAGTCACCAAGATTCTAAATTTCATAAAACTTAATGCAAGGAAATGAAACATTACAAAATAGCTATTAACTGTATGTTCTGCCAGCCACGCGGCGGAGGTATTAAGGAATATATTGTCAATCTGACCAATCATCTTGCTAAGGCTGACACGGACAACACCTATATATTATATGTATTAGAGGATCAGTTGGACTTTGCCAAGAGTCTGCTTCCGCAGCGCTTTCGGATAAAGACTTTGCCTTACAATAGCGATTTCCTCTCCGTAGTGCGCCGTAGTCTCTTCTCGCAGCGCTTCTGGACACATGAGGAGGAGACGGAGCAGTTCGACATCTTCCATTCGCCCTTCTTCCATGCTCCGAAGATGAAGCGGGCGAAGTTAGTGGTTACTGTCCACGATCTGCGCCTCTATCGTTATCCTCAGACTTATAACCCCTTGCGTTATCTGTTTCTGAAGCATGCCGT
>JAILCU010000039.1 GCA_024690405.1 Bacteroidales bacterium | reverse complement strand
GACAACCGGCGTCTGATCCGTTCGCTCAAGGAGCTGCGCGACACCGGGAACACCGTGATCGTAGTGGAACACGACGAGGAGATGATGCGCGAGGCAGATTATATCGTTGATATGGGACCGATGGCGGGGCGCAAAGGCGGGGAAGTGGTGTTCCAGGGGACGTATGAGGAGCTGGTATCCAACAGGCCCACCCCCAGCCCCTCCCCAAGGGAGGGGAGCTCAGAGCGGCAGAATACAAGCGGGAACGAATCCCCCTCCCTTGGGGAGGGGATAGGGGTGGGCTCCCTTACCCGCCTCTACCTCACCGGCCAGCGTTCCATTGAGATTCCGGTTACGCGGCGCGAGGGCAATGGCAAGGCTTTGGTGCTCAAGGGAGCGCATGGAAACAACCTCAAGAACGTCGATGTACGCTTCCCGTTAGGAACTTTGATTTGCGTCACCGGCGTATCAGGTTCCGGCAAATCCACGCTGATCAACGATACTTTACAACCCATTCTTTCACAGCATTTTTACCGCTCGCTTCGCGATCCCCTGCCCTACGGCAGCATCGAGGGTCTTGAGCATATCGACAAGGTCGTCACTGTGGACCAGAGTCCCATCGGCCGCACGCCACGGTCGAATCCCGCCACCTATACCGGAGTTTTCTCAGACATCCGCGATTTATTTGTCTCGCTTCCCGAAGCACGCATCCGTGGCTACAAGAGCGGACGTTTCTCCTTCAATGTCAAAGGCGGTCGCTGCGAAAGCTGCGGCGGCAACGGCTACAAGACCATCGAGATGAACTTCCTGCCCGATGTGATGGTGCCCTGTGAGGAATGTCATGGCAAGCGATACAACCGCGAGACGCTGGAAGTGCGATTCAAAGGCAAGTCTATCGCCGATGTACTCGACATGACCATCAACCGCGCCGTGGAGTTCTTCGAGAACCAGCCCGCCATACTCCAGAAGATCAAGACGCTGCAGGACGTGGGGCTCGGCTACATCAAGCTCGGCCAGTCCTCCACTACCCTCTCCGGCGGCGAGAGCCAGCGTGTGAAACTGGCGACAGAGTTGTCGAAACGTGATACAGGACGAACCCTTTACATTCTGGACGAGCCCACTACAGGCCTGCATTTCGAGGACATCTGTGTGCTGCTCGGTGTGCTGCAACGATTGGTGGACAAAGGCAACACCGTCATCGTGATTGAACACAATCTGGACGTCATCAAGAGCGCCGACTATCTCATAGACTTAGGCCCCGACGGTGGCCAAGGAGGGGGGCATATCTTAGCGACCGGCACCCCGGAAGAAGTGGCCAGATGTCAGAAAGGCTACACCCCCCAATTCTTGCGCGAAATACTCGGCAAGCGGTGAAGATATGTGACATTCAGGGAATCGGGACAAGCCTGACAACGGACCTGAATAAAGCAACGACTTTCAAGACAAGAGGAAAAGCAAGCATAGAAAATGGCAAGAGCAAGCACGAGATCAGTCTTGAACGCGCGCAACGAATCATTCCTTTGCAAATAAAGCGATGAGGAGGGTTACTTTTATATCAGTATCCTCATAAAGGAAAAACAAAGACATTATTAACCCCTAAAATAAGAACAGACTATGTTACTGACAACCACTCCTACCATTGAAGGTCATCCCATTCGCGAATACAAAGGCATCGTCACCGGCGAAACCATCATCGGCGCGAACGTAATCAAAGACTTCATGGCCGGTCTGACCGACTTCTTCGGCGGCCGCAGCGGCTCCTACGAGAAAGTGCTCATTCAGGCAAAGGACACCGCCATCAACGAACTGATGCAGCGTGCCGCAGCCCTGGGCGCTAATGCTGTTGTAGGCATTGACGTGGACTACGAGACGATCGGACAGAACAGCTCCATGCTGATGGTGGCGGTCAGCGGTACGGCAGTAGTGCTCTAAAAGGACAGAGGACAAGACCGCCAGCAGTTTCTGACCGACCCTATTATAATAGACTAAGAGCCTGGTGACAATTGTTGCCAGGCTCCTTCTTATCTGCTGCTTTGAATGAGCACAAATCCCGCTCTAACAGATCAATCTCCTCGTCAGTGGTTGCCCAACTGGTGACAAAACGGCAAGCCGTATGCGTAGCATCAACCGGGCACCAGACTTCGAAACCGATATGCTTGCGCAACCGGTCAAGATCGTCGTTAGGAATGATATAGAACTGCTGGTTCGTAGGCGAATCAATATAAGGAAGATAGCCAAGAGAATCCACAAAAAGATGACGCAAACGTTTGGCCAGACGCACCGCATCACAACCGAGCGAGAGATAGCGCCCTTCTGTGAACAAAGCTTCAAACTGTACTCCCACCACCCTGCTTTTAGCGAGCAGAGCGCCGTGGCGCTTGATACGGCTGAGCATGTGAACAGGAGCGTGACCCTGCGAAAACACGACGGCCTCGCCACAGAGTGCGCCACATTTGGTACCTCCGATATAAAAGATATCAGCCAACTGGGCCAATCGCGGCAAATCGATATCAGAGCTGGCCGCTAAGCCATACGCCAGCCGGGCGCCATCGACATAAAGCGGGATCTGATACTGTCTGCAAATCGAATGCAATGCGCGCAACTCGTCAGCAGTATATAGCGTACCCAATTCCGTGGGGAAGGTCATATATACCATGCCAGGCCGTACCATATGTTCTGCCGTTCCATCGGCAAAATATGCCTCAAGCCAAGCACGCAGTTCGTCTGCACAGAGTTTCCCTTCGTGCGACGGCAAAGCGATCACCTTATGGCCTGTAAACTCTACAGCCCCGGCCTCATGCACATTAATATGTGCCGTATCACAACAGAGCACACCTTCATAGGGTGCAAGCACACAATCGATGACGGTGGCGTTGGTTTGCGTGCCACCCGCCAGGAAATAAATCTGTGCTTCGGGAGCTGCGCATGCCTCACGAATGAGTTCACGGGCATGCTGGCTGAAACGGTCGTCACCGTAACTCTGCGAGCGCTCATTATTAGTGTCTAAGAAATGGCGCAATACGGCTTCGCAGGCACCATTATTGTAATCGCTTTCTAAATGAATCATTTCAAATCAATTTGTGCTTGTTTATCTTATTTTAAACGTTCGGGGTGATCTGTTGCATCTCGTCAAGCACGGCACATGCTTTTTTGACGGAATCAATTCCTTTGATGAGCATTGAGCGACGTCCCTTCACTTCATCGAGTTGACAATCGGTCGCATGAAGCGAGAAATAAGTGATACATTGTCCGAAGGCCGGCGATTGGAAGAACGGCGAATCATCGTCCTTCACGAAATAGAGACGCATACGTCCGTTCTTGATCATGACGCGTTCGGCCCCGAAATACTTGCCCAGGCGCCGCAGTCGCACGACACGGATCAGCTCCTGTGCCGTCTCGGGAATCGGTCCGAAGCGGTCCACGAGGCGCTGTCGGAACGCTTCGATGGCCTCTTCGGTCTCGAGTCCGTCGAGTTCGCGATAGAGCAGCATCCGTTCAGAGCTGCCCGGCACGAAATCCTCGGGGAAGGACATCGGCATATCACTCTCCAACTGACATTCGTCGACAAAGGCCTCGCCCGAGACCACCTCCCCCGAAGCCACCTGCTGCGCATAAAGCTCCTTGAACTCGTCGTTCTTCAGCTCCTTAACCGCCTCGGAGAGAATCTTCTGATAAGTCTCGTAGCCCAGGTCGGCGATGAAACCGCTCTGTTCAGCCCCCAGGAGATTGCCCGCGCCCCGGATGTCGAGGTCCTGCATGGCGATCTGTATGCCCGAGCCCAGGTCCGAGAAATTCTCGATGGCCTGCAGCCGGCGCCGCGATTCCTGAGGGAGGAGTCCCAGAGGCGGCGCCAGCAGATAGCAGAAGGCTTTCTTGTTGCTGCGCCCCACGCGTCCGCGCATCTGATGCAGATCAGACAGGCCGAAGTTCTGGGCCGAACAGATGATAATGGTGTTAGCATTAGGGATGTCGAGTCCGCTCTCGATGATCGTGGTGGAGATGAGCACATCGTAATCGTAGGAGGCAAAAGCCATCATCACCCGCTCCAGCTCCTCGGGGTGCATCTGTCCGTGGGCCACGGCCACGCGGGCATCGGGGACATATTTGTGGACGATTTGTTCGAGTTCAGGCAAACCAGCGATGCGATTGTTGACAATAAAGACCTGTCCGTTGCGACTCATCTCGAAGCCCACCGCCTCGGCAATCACCTCGGGCGAGAAGGAGTGGACCTCGGTCTGGATGGGATAGCGGTTGGGCGGTGGCGTCTGGATGACGCTGAGGTCTCGGGCGCCCATGAGGGAGAACTGCAAGGTGCGTGGAATGGGCGTGGCGGTGAGCGTGAGCGTGTCCACATTGACCTTCATCTGTCGCAGTTTCTCCTTGGTGGCCACGCCGAATTTCTGTTCCTCGTCGATGATGAGCAGGCCGAGGTCCTTGAACCTGACGCTGCGTCCGATGAGTTTGTGTGTGCCCACGATGATATCAATCTTTCCGGCCTCGAGATCGGCCAGCAGCTCCCTGGTCTGCTTGGGAGTGCGGGCCCGGCTGAGATAATCCACGCGCACCGGCAGCCCCTTGAGGCGGTCGGAGAAGGTATGAAAATGCTGGTAGGCCAGCACCGTGGTAGGCACCATCACCGCCACCTGCTTGCCGTCGGTGGCAGCCTTGAAGGCCGCACGCACCGCCACCTCGGTCTTGCCGAAGCCTACGTCGCCGCAGACGAGGCGGTCCATAGGACGAGCGCGTTCCATATCAGCCTTGACATCGTTGGTGGCCTTGAGCTGATCTGGCGTATCCTCGTAAAGGAAGCTGGCCTCCAATTCGTGCTGGAGATAACTGTCGGGAGAGAACTTAAAGCCTTTCTCCTCGCGGCGTCGCGAATACAGGCGGATGAGGTCGCGGGCGATATCCTTGATCTTGGACTTAGTGCGCTCCTTCATACGCTCCCAGGCACCCGTGCCCAGCCGGCTGATGCGGGGCGGTTCGCCCTCCTTGCCCTTGTACTTAGACACCTTATGCAGCGCATGGATCGAGACATAAACGACATCCTCGTGGTCGTAGGTGATCTTGATCATTTCCTGCATGTGGCCGTCGGCCTGCGGCACTCGGATGAGTCCGCCGAAGCGTCCGATGCCATGATCGACATGCACCACAAAATCGCCCACCTCAAACTCGCGCAACTCCTTGAGTGACAGCGCCACCTTGCCGGAGCGCGCCCGTTCGCTCCGCAAATTGTATTTGTGGAAGCGGTCGAAGATCTGATGGTCGGTGAAGAAACACGCCCGGATGGTGTTGTCGGCAAAACCGGCATGGAGCGTGCGATCGACCGGTACGAAATGCACGTCGGGCGCCTGGTCGGCAAAGATCGCCTGGAGGCGGTCGGTCTGTTTGGCGGAGTCGGCTAATATATATAAGGTATAACCTTGGAGAAGATAATCCTCGAAAGATTTTGTCACGAGGTCGAAGTTCTTGTGGAAAATAGGCTGGGCGGTGGTGCTGAAAGCGATATGCGCTTCGCTGTCGGCAGACGGTTCACGCCCGGATGCCGAAAAGGCCACGTGCTTGAACGCCTCAAAGCCCCGCTCAAAGGCAGGGGCATCAATGAGCACCAGTTCCCTGCGCAGCCGCCGTTGCAGCTCTTCCTCCTCGCGCTCGCTCGTAGCGGCTTCCTCCAACAGCGCCTGCTGCGAAAAGCCTTCCTGCCAGATCTGGCCTATACGTTCGGTGACAAAAGCAAAATCCCTGGCCACCACCACGGCATCGCCGGGCAGCAGGGAGGAGAAAGGCACGCCGTCAGAGCCTTCGCGCCCCAGCTCGGGCACCAAAGAGATCAGTTCCTGCTGCCCGCGACTGAGCTGACTCTCCACCTCGAAGGTGCGGATGGAATCGACTTCGTCGCCAAAGAAATCGATGCGGAAAGGATATTCGTTGGAAAAGGAGAACACGTCAACCAACGAACCGCGCACGGCAAACTGACCCGGCTCATAGACATAGTCGGTGCGCTGAAAGCCGAACTCCTGCAACGTCTGCACGACAAAAGAGAGGTCAAGCTGCTCGCCCACCTTAATCTGCAGCGTGCGCTCGTCGAGCTGACGTCTGGAGACCACTTTCTCGGCGATGGCTTCAGGGTAAGACACCACGACAAGCCCCGGCTCGGAGATGCGCGTGAGCACCTCGGTGCGTAGGATCTCATTGGCCGCATCACGTTGACCGAACTTCACCGCGCGACGGAAAGACGACGGGAAAAAGAGCACCGACTGCTCGCCCATGACCTGCACCAGATCATGATAGAAATAGCCCGCCTCCTCCTGATCATCGAGGATGAAAAGGAGCAACGGCAACGGTTTGGCGGGGGTGACGGCCACACGCGTAGCGGCAAAAGCCAAAGCCGCCGAACTGGCCTGCAACCCGGATAACCTGATGTTGCGCACCCTGGCGGCAGCCAACGCCTTTGCGAAGGCCTTCACCTGCGGATGGCAGGCATAAGCCGTCTGTAATTCTTTTATGCCCATTCAGCAGGGTTCAGATGCTCAACACTTTCAGCGCGTCGATGAGCTCACGCTTCAGCGGCTTGTTGCTCTTGACGGCATTAGAGAACGGGACGTAAACGACCTCGTCGTTCTTGATGCCCAGCATGACATTGCGCTGACCGTCGAGCAGGGCATTGATCGCGCCCACGCCAAGACGCGAGGCGAGAATACGGTCCTGCGCCGAGGGCGAACCGCCACGCTGGAGGTGGCCGAGAATGCTCACGCGGACATCGTACTGCGGATATTCGTTGCGAACGCGTTCGGCATAATACATAGCACCGCACTTAGGACTCTCCGACACAATCACGATGCTGCTCGACTTGGACTTGCGTATGCCGCGCCCTATGAACTGGGCCAGCTGGTCTACATCCGTGCTGTCCTCGGGGATGATAGCCGCTTCGGCCCCGGCAGCGAGTGCCGAGTTTTGCGCGAGGAAACCGGCATCGCGCCCCATGACCTCGACAAAGAAGATGCGTTCGTGGGAATTGGCGGTGTCGCGAATCTTATCGACGCAGCCCATGATGGTATTCAAGGACGTATCGTAGCCGATGGTCAGGTCGGTGCCGTTGAGGTCGTTATCAATGGTTCCGGGCAGACCGATGCAAGGCACATCGTATTCCTCGGCAAAGAGGCGTGCGCCGGTGAGCGACCCGTTGCCGCCGATGATGATGAGCGCGTCAATACCATGAGCGACCATGGTCTCATGAGCACGTCTGCGACCTTCCCCTGTCATGAAATCCTTGGAACGCGCGGTCTTGAGAATCGTGCCGCCACGACCTATGATACCCGAAACGCTCTCGGTGGTGAACTCTTTGATCTCGCCGGAGATGAGGCCTTCGTAGCCGCGATAGATCCCCTTCACGGTAAAACCGTTGGCGATGCCAGCACGTGTGACTGCGCGGATTGCCGCGTTCATACCAGGAGCATCACCGCCACTGGTGAGGACACCTATACATTTAATTTTTGCCATTTTCCTTATGATAATATTATGATGGATTCCTTTTTAATAACAAAAGAACAGGTCGATTCAAAGCTGTGACCCGCTGGCGGAGCCGCTGGCGGAGCTGTTGGCTGTCTCGCTGGCTGCCCCGTTAGCTGCCCCGTTAGCTGACCCGCTGGCTGACACTTCCTCAGCCTCAACAAATTCAGCCTCAGCCGCCGCTTCAGCCGCCGCCGCTTCTTCTTGCAAGCGGAGTTGTTCGGCTTCAAAGAGACGGCGGAAATGATAAAATCGCACGCCAAAGAAGAACTCCGAAACGCCGTAAAGGATATAGCCCACGCCCAGGATGGTGAAAGGCAGCGAGGCGGTTTCCATCGGATAGCAGATGACCAGAACGCCAGCGGCAATATTCAGCAAGGGCAGCAGGAAGAGCGACCAGGAGAGCGGGGCAAAGCGGCGGGCACGGATGAGCTGGAACACCTGCATCACGCCGATCAGCACCAGCAATCCGCCCAAGACATACATCAGATAATTCACGAACTGCTTGGGGAAGAACAGCAGGAACACGCCAAAAGCCATGGAACCGATCCCCACCACAGGGAACATTGGCATCCACCGCGAAGAGGACCTGGCGGAAGAGGCGGCATTCTTGTTTTGGGAATCTGCTACTACTGCGGTTCCGTTCGGCCCCGAAAGACCGGCCTGCTCGCGCTCCGTCTGCCGGGCTAAACGATGCTCAGCCCGGCGCACCTGCTGAGCGTTGATGAAATATCCGATAACGGCCACAAGCCCCGAAAGGGCGAAAAGTCCGCCAATAATCTGCACCAGCAGAATGGTCATATCAGTGGGATTACTCACCAAGAGAAAACCTACGAGAAGCGCACACAGGGCGCGAAAAATAGAACGAGTCAGCATAATAATAGCAGCGGTTAAGGGGGAGGGTAAGGGGGGGGAGCGGGGGGGTGCGGGGGGGTGGTGGCCCCCCATTCGGCCCCCGAGGGGGCTACAGTTCTTAAGCAATAGGGGGCGCGCGAGCGCGCGGGGAGCGCCTTTGGCGCAGTTTAAGGGGCAGCCAAAGGCTGCGGTTTAAGAGTTTAAAAGTTTAAGGGGCGCCTTCGGCGCTGTTTAAGCGTTCAAGAGTTTAAGCGTTCAAGAGGACCTGTAAATTCTTCACTCTTCACTCTTCACTCGCGCTCCGCGCGCTCCTCTTCACTCCATATCATCTTCGGGTGATCGTCTTGAAACAAGCCACCTTCTCCCCAAGCATTTCGGGCGCCACGAGAGAGCCGTTATTCTGCGGGAAGAAGTACCCTTTTCTTTTGACGTTGCAAAGATAGGCGAAAAGCATGAAATAGCCAAATCCTTTAGCATATTTTTCTTTTTAAACAAGGTATGGAGGGGGAGCGGAGCTCGCGAGCGCGAGGGAAGAGGGGCGCCGAGCAAATAGGAAAGGCGACGCTGCGCGGGTCGCCGGCTAACACAACTGCATTTACCATTAGACCAGGTACCATTTACCATTTTGGCTGCGCACAGTGGGGAATAGCTCTACGGACTTTAAGGACTTGCTGAAGCAACAACTGAGTGTTGTCGGTGAAAGCAAGGGGGCAGTCATCGACTTGTGCAAGCTCTCGAACGGAAGTGAGAGGCCGAAGCAGAAGGCGCTAATGACAACGGGGGAGCAAAAGGACGGAGGGAGCGTAAGGCTGGCGCGGGGTCTTTAATCTCTCAACTCTAATCTGTCTCTAATCTCTAATCTCTATTACTACCTGGGAATTAGTGAGAGAGATTTTAGATGAGAGTTTAGAGATGAGAGTTTAGAGACAGATGAATCAGATGAGAGAGAGGAGAGAGATTTGTGGGAATTAGTGAGATAATATTTGTGGGAATTAGTGAAGAAAGATTTGTGGGAATTAGTGAAGAAAGATTTGTGGGAATTAGTGAAGAGTTATTTGTGGGAATTAGTGAAGAAAGATTTGTGGGAATTAGTGAGAGAGATTTGTGGGAATTAGTGAGAGAGATTTGTGGGAATTAGTGAAGAGCTATTTGTGGGAATTGGTGAAGAAAGATTGAGGTGTTACTTTGAGACAAAAATGAGGTAAAAACTAGTGTCTTCACCTTATTTAGTATGGCAAGTTGCCTATAATTGGTGGGAAATGATTAACTTTGCAGCGCAAAGTTTGCAATAAAGCTGACAATATGGCAAAGATAACAGTACAGAATACGCAGATAACGGTCATTAAGCAGAATGAAGATGACTACATCAGCCTTACAGACATGTTGAAGGCTAAAGATGGTGAGTTTTTTTTTTCTAACTGGCTGCGCAACCGCAATACCATTGAGTTCCTTGGAATATGGGAGCGGTTGATGAATCCGAATTTTAATTGTGCCGAATTCGACATAA
>JAILCU010000009.1 GCA_024690405.1 Bacteroidales bacterium | reverse complement strand
TACTTTCTCTTTTATACTTTTCTTCGTACCTTTGCACCCACGATTCCGAAGCCCAGATGGTGGAATTGGTAGACACGAGGGACTTAAAATCCCTTGGCCAGTGATGGCCGTACGGGTTCGATTCCCGTTCCGGGCACTTCCCTTATCAACTAACTAACTGTTCACCACGATGAAAAAGAACACACGTACGGGCAAGATTTTACACTTGCTCCTTTTTCTTTATTTTACGCCATATTGTATTTCCCTAAAAGCTCAAAACCTGCCCACCTTCAGTTCCAGCGAGAATGAGGTGTGGTACATGATTCAATTCTGCAATGGCGAAGCAGCTGTGCAAGACATGGGCGAGGGGCTTCCACTCAAGACTGCTTCGTTGGACAAGAACAACGAGGCTCAGTTGTGGAAGCTCACCGGCACGCAATCCAAGTGCGAGATAATCAGTAAAGCCGGACGACATATTTATTATAATGGAGAACGGTTCGCCGCTGCTGAAGCCCAAACAGGCAGCCTCAAACTCGTGAAGACAACTCACGCCACTTACAAACCCGCGTGGGAAATCCAGGCAACCAGCGTCAGCGGTAAGAGTATGAACCAATGGGGCGGTGCAGGTGCAGGCAAAGAACTCGGTGCCTGGAGTGCCAACGACCCCAACAATCCCCTCCTGTTCATCGACCCCGCAACACTCCCCGACCCCGACCCGCAGCCGACTAAGCTTACGGAATGGGCTACTTCTGCATATAGTTCTTATCGCCCCGAAGAGCCTTTGACTCTTTGGTATTCCTTGCCTGTCACCAGACTCACCGTCGATGATCCCTGGATGGAATATGCCCTGCCCATCGGTAACGGACAGCTTGGAGCCATGATTTATGGCGGCATCCGTCAGGACATCGTGCAGTTCAACGAGAAGACTCTTTGGACGGGGTCATCAACAAATTACAACCGCGACGGAGGTTACCAGAATTTCGGACACCTCTATATAGAAGACACCTCCGACCGATTCAGTACATCAACCTCTAAAGGCGTGAAGGATTACGTCCGCACCCTCGATTTAACCAAGGCGACCGCCACTGCTGAATGGAAAAGCACTGACATGTCCATTACTTTCCGTCGCGAATACATCGCCTCGGCACCCGACCAAGTCATCGCCGTACATCTTACCGCCAGCGAACCAGGACAGCTCAACCAGCGTATCTATCTTTGGAATGCGCACAACATCATGAGCCAATACAAGGATGGTCAAGGCACATTTAGCGGTACCCTCGAAACGGTATCCTATAATGCCCGAATGAAAGTCATTGCCACTGGTGGTACAACCTCCACCGACGCTCAAGGGGTGCATGTCGAAGCCGCCGATGAGATTCTCATCCTCATCTCCGCTGTAACCGACTACGACCCAATCGCCAACGGTTTCGTGAGTGCCACAGATCAACTCGACAGTCGCACTCAAACTGCTGTTGATGCTGCGGCATCCAAGGGATGGAACGCCCTCTACGCCGACCACGTTGCAGACTATAGTTTGCTCTTCGATCGTTGCCGCCTCCAACTAGACGGCGCTACCAACTCCCGAACCACCAACGCCCTGATCAACTTATATGCCACACTCGACACCCAAAGGGACATCACCCGCTCTGGTGAAGCCCGAATGCTCGAGTCGCTCTACTTCCACTACGGACGCTATCTCCTCATTGCCAGTTCCAGAGGCATCGACTTGCCAAACAACCTTCAAGGCATTTGGAACCATAAGAACAATCCGCCATGGTGCTCCGATATCCACGCCAATATCAACATCCAGATGAACTATTGGCCTGCCGAGATCACCGGTCTGCCCGAAATGCACGAGAAATACCTCAACTACCTTTATAATATGGCCGTGGTACAGCCCGTGTGGAAGGACTATGCTACGGGTAGCGGCACCGATGGACGATACCTGCACCATTCCAAGGGTTGGGCTTGCTACACGGAGAACAATATCTTCGGTTGCAGCACCACCTGGATGGCAGCCAACTATCCGGAAGCCGGTGCCTGGAGTTGCGACCACTTGTGGCAGCACTATCGCTTTACCCTCGACCGCGATTTCCTCCGCAACACTGCCCTTCCCGTGATGCTCTCCGCCACGGAGATGTGGATGGAACGGCTCCAGAAAGCCAGCGACGGCAGTTGGGAATGCCCCAACGAATATTCTCCCGAGCACGGACCTACACAAAATGCCACGGCCCACTCGCAGCAAATCGTGTGGAACCTTTTCGACCAGACAATCAAGGCCATCGAGATTCTCGGCACCGACGAAGCAGGTGTGAGCGACAGTTTCCTTGCCGAACTCAAGGAGAAATTCGAAAACCTCGACACTGGCCTTCACACCGAGACTTACGAAGGAACTTTCGGCACCCGAAACGGTGTCAAATCCGGTGACCTCATCCTTCGCGAATGGAAATATACCACTTTTGCCGAAGGTAACGGTGGAGAATCCGGACACCGCCATCTCTCGCACTTGATGGCACTCTATCCCTTTGCCAATCTGCCGGCCTCCAATCCCTACTACGAACCTGCCGTGCGCAGCCTTAAGTTGCGCGGTCTTGCTTCCACTGGTTGGTCTATGGGCTGGAAGATGAACCTTTGGGCACGTGCCCTCGAACCCGACCAGTGTGTCGAACTGCTCAAACTCGAGTTCAAGCACAGCACCAGTTACGGTACCGACCAAAGCAAGGGGGGCGTCTACTACAACCTTTTTGATTCGCACGCTCCTTTCCAAATCGATGGAAACTTTGGTGTTGCTGCAGGTATGGCCGAGATGTTGCTGCAGAGTCACACAGATACGTTACAATTGCTGCCCGCCCTACCCTACATCTGGCCTAAAGGCAGCATCAAGGGTCTAAGGGCGGTTGGCGGTTTTGAAGTAAGCATGGAATGGGAAGGTAGCGTACTCTCAACTGCCACCATTACCAGCCTGGCTGGACAGCCCCTTACCATCGCCTATCCCGGCATCGCCAACTTCAAGGTCACGTCTAACGGGCAACCCGTAGAAACCGCCGTCCTTTCCCCCGACCGGCTTCTCGTGCCCAGCACCGTAGCAGGTACATCATATAATCTTGAGCCAAAGACTGAGGAGGATCGCATAACAAACCCTACGGTAACCACTAGCACCGTTGACACTATCTACGACCTCAACGGTAGGCGCATGGAGAACGCCAACCACAGAGGCATCTACGTGAAAGAAGGCAAGAAGGTGGCAATCCAATAGCAGTTGAAAACGATATGCTTCTCCAGGCATATATTCTTCGTGCATTGACGCAATTCGACTATATAAAGAAGAATATCTGCACAGAGCAATGATTTATCTCTGTGAATCATCATATTGGATTTGCAGGAGTTCCAAACGATGGTGGAGGTGGCGCTGAACGGCTTCCATTCCTGGTTGTCCGTAGAGATTGTGCAACTCGTGAGGATCTTTGCGGAGGTCAAAGAGTTCCCAAGTATCGACATCGTTGCCATAGAAATGAATCAGTTTGTAGCGCTTGGTACGTATTCCATAATGACGACGCACAGCATGCTCTGCGGGATATTCATAGAAATGATAGTAGATGGCGTCGCGCCAATGCTTGATTTTCTGCTTATCTGCTCTGGTGGCAGCCTTCCCTTTAAGTAACGGAACAAGTGAAACTCCTTGGATGTCGGTTGGAATAGGAGCACCGGCAAGTTCAAGGAAAGTGGGCGCATAGTCGATATTTTGCACCATTTCATCGATGTCTCCGCGTTTTTCAAGCCCTTTTGGCAGATGCATTACGAGAGGCGTCGAGAGACTCTCTTCATAGATGAAACGCTTGTCAAACCAACCGTGTTCGCCCATATAGAAACCTTGGTCGGAGGTATAGACGACAAGGGTGTTGTCAAGTAAGTGATGGTCGCGCAGGTAATCGAGTACACGTCCTACTTCCTGATCGAGGGCATGCACGACTTTGGCGTAGTCACGCATATAACGCTGATACTTATATTCAAGGAGTTTGGCATCGCGTGAACCTTGTACGCTACTCTCAGACTGCCTGGGTTGGAAATCATAATTCGTTCCCCATTCGTCATAGAAGCGCTCGGAGAGCGGCACATAAAAGTCGTCATAGCGCCGACGCTCGACAGGCGAAAGGCGTCCTATCATATTCTCATAACTTGCTGAAAGACGCGTACGGGGCGTTTTCTCGTGACTGACAAACATCTTGGTATCGTAAACGATATCCATGTCTTTGCCTATTTCCATCTCTGTTCGCCCAGCAGCATCACGAGTGACATAATCATCGTTGAAGGCGGCTGGTAAGGGAAAGGTCGTGTTCTCGTACAGACGCAAGTCCTCAAGAGCGGGCAGCCAAGCACGGTGGCAGGCCTTGTGATGAATGAAGATGGCAAAAGGCTTATAATCGCCGTCCGAGACGTTGTCCGCAACACGCCCACCCGTGTGATGCTCTATCCATTCGAGCGCTTTATCGGTAACAAGCCGCGTTACATAGCCACTGTCCACAGCACGGGTTCCGTCTTGATGAATGAATACGGGATTGTAGTAGTCACCTTGTCCTGGCAATATCTCCCAATGATCAAATCCGGTGGGAGTGCTCACAAGATGCCACTTGCCTATAAGGGCTGTGGCGTAACCGGCTGCCTGCAACAATTTTGGCATCGTCTGCTGAGAACCATCAAAGATGCCATGCTCATTATTGGTGAATCCGTTCTTATGGCTGTGCTTGCCTGTAATCATGCAGGCACGACTGGGACCTGAGAGCGAGTTGGCAACATAACTATGGGTGAACCGTACGCCATCGGCGGCAATCCGGTCGAGGTTAGGAGTGTGAACAAAACGTGTATCATAGCACGACATCATCTGTGCCGTGTGATCGTCCGTCATGATGTACACGATATTAGGATGGCTTTTTTGAGCCATGAGTGGGGCATGAACAGCAGCCAGCATCAATAGGCAAGTATCTCGTTTCATATGATTTAGTGAGCACGTTGTGGTGATTTAGTTGACGGGTACGCTCTTTTCGAGCGGCAAGTTTAAAGCGCCAAAGGTCAGACATCAGGAGTCTATTTCAAAGTAGAGTTTCCTTGTTGTATATGATAGAATGTGTATCTGATACAATATCATATTACTAATCTCTCCACCAGACATGAATCAACTCGTCTACTCGTCAAATCGTCTACTCGTCAAATCCTTTTCAGCTGCAAAGTTAGCAAAAAAGTAAATAAACAACTATAAAAGGGCAAGTTTTTCTGATTTCGTTTTTGTGTTTTGATTTTTTTGCGTACCTTTGCGCCCGCTTTCCGCACGGGTCGCTGGTAGGATGCAGTGTTCCCTATTATGCCCATGCTGGACCGACAACAACAATTTAAACCATTCTGTAACAATGGCAGATTTCATTAAAATTGCTGAAGAAGCATTTGCTACCGGCAAGACCTATCCTCAGTTCAAGGCTGGCGACACGGTGACCGTAGCGTACAAAATTGTCGAGGGTAACAAGGAGCGCATCCAGCTGTATCGTGGTGTTTGCATCAAGATCAGCGGTCATGGTGACCAAAAGCGCTTCACGGTTCGCAAGATGAGCGGCACCGTGGGCGTTGAGCGTATCTTCCCCATCACGAGCCCCAACATCGACAGCATCACCGTCAACAAGATTGGTAAGGTGCGTCGTGCCAAGCTCTACTACCTGCGTGGCCTCACCGGTAAGCGTGCACGCATTGCCGAGAAGAAGGTCAACACTGTGGAAGATTAATCCACACAGGTTTTCTCACAACCGAGACAATCGAACAAGGACAGCTCCCGCGGAGCTGTCCTTTTCGTTTTTTAAAAAACACGGTCCTCTCTGCAAGGGCCGTTGTATATGAAGCTTTTTCCTGTTCTATTTACTTCACAAGCACCTTCAACCCATTGATTATATAGATTCCCGCGCGCGAGGATGCTTCTCCGATACGGCGCCCACTGAGATCGATGAAAGAGGAGGCGGGGGATAAAGGAGAAAGGAAAGGAAGGCGTCCAAAACCATCGGGATCGGTATAGCGAATGCGGATTTCAGTGGGACTGTTCCATCGGTTAGTCGTGTTGCCGCTGCAGAGCAGACGTACATAGCGCGCCTCAACGGATTCAAAGCGGTAACGCTCCATCTCATTCGTTTGACCGCTGCTATTGAGATCATCCGTGACATCGTTCCAAGTGAGGTTGTCAAGGGATGTCTGCACCTTGAAAAAGAACTGGCGCTGGTCACCATTATAGAAAGCCACATCAACAGCATAAACAATCTTATTCTCACGCAAATCAAAACATATCCATTGTTCGTAACCTTCCTGCGACCAACGCGTTGCAAGATTGTTGTCATTGACGTGAGTGAAAGGATTGCCCCATTGCGAACCAATGGCAGATAGGTCGATATCGGGCTGCTCGCCATCGAGAGGCACCGTGAGCAGAAGGAGGTGCTGCTGCCCCTCTTGCATCTCGCCCCCGTCAGCAGTGTGAATACCCTCAACAGACAGGGTGTAGCGTCCATAGTCGAGGGGTGCATCGAGTTGGATAACGACGGAGCCATTATTTTGGACCTCGATAGAATAAGCGGAAATGGGGGATCCATCAATCAAATAGTGGGAAGCGTCGATGGCATCATCTGCATAGGGGGGCAGGTTGAAACGTACCATAAGCTGACGGGAATCCATCATCTTGGCATCGATTAAACGAAGGCGCGGCAGTTCAACCTCTCCCGTAGCCAACCTGCTGACCTCCGCAGCAGCCATGAGATAGGCACCTACACCGAAGTCGTGATAATCTGACGCACTTACCGTGGTATTGGGACTGGCATTTTCGCCGATGGGCTGAATATAGCCTACAGTACCATTGGATTGCAAAGCAATGGTAGAGAGGTAAGACCAGGCACGCTCAAGAGTTGGACCAAATTCTTCCTCCTCAAGTATACCATTGCGAAGGCCCCAGGCGAAGGCAAAGGTATTCAAGGCTGTTCCGCTGGTCTCATATCCCGGAGCCTGAGCAGCATCGAGAAGTGAACGCGTCCAATAGCCTTCTGCCTGCTGACAATCTTTCAAGGCTGCCGCCAAACGACGGTAGTAGGTGATGTATTCATTGCGATGGGCATCGGTAGCAGGAAGATCTTGCAGCACTTTTGCCAAAGCCGCAAAGACCCAACCGTCCCCGCGGGCCCAAAAGTCTTTTTTACCGGAATAGGTCTGGTGACCGGGATAGACATATCTGGCATCACGAAAATACAATCCGGTATCTTCATCGTACATTATTGAATTGGTATATTTCCAATAAGCATACATTTTGTCGAGATAGGCCTGATTACCCGTGATAATGTAGAGCTTGGATAGAATGGGCATGACCATGAAGAGACCATCCACCCACCAGATATAATCAACATTCTCGGTGGAAATCTCATAACCCATGACCTCGAGGGCCCGTTCTATTTTCTGGGGGTTGAGCGTGGGATCGAGGTGATAGAGATCGATGTAAACCTGAAAGCAAACTTGGTTGTCGCCAAAGAGTACCCAATTTGAGCCCTCACCATACGTGGCGTATTGCCAACGACTCTTGTCGGTACCCGTGGCACCCCACCAATGGCTCTTTTCTGCCCAGGCTGTGGAGTAGTCCTGATATTGGTTGTCATGGGTTACGTCGTAAGCCGCCATGTTTCCAATATGATAGACGGCACGGTTCCAGAAGTAATCACCGTGGGAGGGATGCCGGTTCTGCCACGTCTGGTTGACGGTATTGAGGATCTCTAGGACATCAGCCTTGGCAGGCAACGAAACCGTACGCGCTGCAGAACGGGACGCATCAGCAACAGACTGGAAGGGTAACGAAACGATGGAACTCTGCCCGCCAGCCACTATTACCGAGACAGAGAGTATCGTGAGTGCTAAGGTAAATAAGATTTTTTTCTTCATCGTCTTCATTTTATGCTTGTGTAGGTTTATTCTTTCCGATGCAAAGATAATGAAAAATTAATGCATAACCTATACAATCACGAAAAAAGCGACAAAATCTTGCATTTTTAAATATTGGTGTCCGGTAAAAATCTAAATGCCCTCAATAACGAATCCGAAGTGCCGATAAACCGTCATTTCGGATTCGTTTTTCAAAGAGTAAGCTCCCAATTGTCAAAGAGTGTTGGTTCTTCGGGTGGTGATTCAGCCTTTTCAAGCAGCATCAACCGAAGCATGCACGTCCATACGTGTGAGGCTGTGCGACCTGTCGCATGACGCTGAACGACCCGTCGTTTGAGGCTGTGCGACCTGACGTGTGAGGCTGAGCGACCTTATGCTGGAAGACACACTTAGAGTTACTGAAAGGCCTACCAAAGGTAATCCTCATAGGGATCGGGTTCGGATTCTGTGGGTGAAACAGGCGTTGCGGGTTCTGTGGGTAAAGTTGGGGATATGGGCGAAGCAGGCTCCGTGCGCGGAGCATCGGAAGACGTTGCGGCATCCTCCAAACGTAAGGGATCCTCTTCTTCGGTTTGCCCGTTGTGAACACCTTCTACAGTTGTTTTATGGTCAAAAAGACCATAGGTAGTGCGTAGTACGCGGAACTCCGTCCGACGATTTAGGGCATTACAAGCTTCTTGCTGCGCAGTGTCTTTCAAAGCCAGGATGAAAGACTCTGTGAGCGTATCGCCTTCATGGAGATAAGGATGAGACTCAGCAATACGCCGTTTGACAATCTTGGGACGACTTTCACCATAACCCTTCGGCGTGAGGCGATCAGAAGCGATACCATGTCCGATAAGGTAATTCACCACACTCTCTGCACGACGCTGAGAGAGTTGCTCGTTGTACTTGTCGTTACCTCGAAAATCGCAATGGGATGCCAGCTCAATAGTGACGTTGGGATTCTCGTTAAGCAAAGCCACTAAGCTGTCAAGAGCCTGTGTACTATTGTCTGTGAGCTCGGCGCTATCGAACTCATAGAAGACATTGCGTACCAATACGGGGGCCGTAATACTGGCCAAAGGGAACTGCAGGACGAATTCGCGGCTGACATTGCTTGCATCCACCGTGAGTTGTTCCACGTGGTTGAGATAGCCCTTACACGTACCGAGGAAAAGATATTCCACGTGAGGCTGTATAGGCACCTCAAAACTGCCGTCACCACGCACGCTGATCTTTTGGTTGGTGCCGTCGGAACCAATCATGTGCACCAATCCCGAGGGCAGCTCATAACCATCTTTCTCATAAACCCAACCTTTCACACTCTGCACCACTTCCGGACACTCAAAACTCATAAGATGATCCCATCCACGCCCATCACCGCGATTGGTGGAGAAGTATCCACGGTTATGCACGCCCTCGAAAGTCATACCGAAATCATCGCCTGCCGAATTCATCGGATAGGGCAGATGGGTGATCGACCACTGATGCGTGACACTGTCTTGACGTGCCATAAAGAGGTCCAGACCACCCATACCGGAATGACCGTCACTCGAGAAATAAAGGTCGCCATTGGGACGGAAAGTGGGGAATAGTTCATCGCCCGGTGTATTGACAGGCGACGGTAAGCACTCCGCGCCACCGATGGTCTTACCTTCTATACTGATGCGCCAGATGTCCTTACCGCCATGGCCGCCAGGCATGTCGCTGACGAAATAAAGCCATTCGCCATCAGGTGATACTGCCGGATGAGCAAAAGTGGAGAGGGTATCCTTTGAGATCTTCAACTCCTGAGGCTTTCCCCACGTAGCATCGGAGCGCTGAGATGTATAGATCTGCGCAAAACGCGGGTAGTCGGGATCTGTGGTACAACGGGTGAGATACATCGTCTTACCGTCGGGAGAAAAGCAACAGACACCCTCCTCGAACTCTGAGTTGAGGTCGCCCTCCACTTTCTCGGGTTGCAGCCATTTGTTCTTATCATCTTTCTTGGTCCAGAAAATGTCTGCGTACTTAGTGCCTGTTATCCCGCTGAGGTCTTCACCCGTTGCCTGAGGACGCGTGCTCGTCCAATATAGTTGTTCCCAGTTGTCACCAAAGAGTGCAGGAGAGAAATCGGAGCGCCGAGAATTAAGTAACGGCTCTTTCTTAATGGTATAGAGAGAGCCTTTCTTCTTTAAAATAGTCGCCTGACGAGCTCCTATGACACCGTTGATGGCCAGTGTATCGTTCTGCGGGGTACAGATGTCCGGATAAAGAGGATAGAGGACTTTGGCATCCTCCATATAGCGCTCGTAGTTCTTGATGGCATCTTTATAATCTCCGTTCTTATGCTGGAGACGGGCCAACTTGAGGGTCGCTGAAAGAATCGTTGACTCGGCAATGGAATCGGGAGTGGAAACAGAGGGGACAGCAGCGGTTTCTGCAGTCAATGGCTCTTTCTGCTCATCTGTTCTTTTGCGCCGGCGTTTAGATTCGGAACGACTGGCCTTCTTTGCCATCTTGTCGGCTTCTTCTTCCGCAAGCTTGGCTTCAGCTTTTTTGCGATCGTTCATGGCCTTTTCCGTGTAACGGATACCATTCTGATAGGCACCGATCGCTTTGGCTGTATAGTTGATACGCTGATAACAATCTGCCATCTTCAAAGCACGCTCCCCGCGCTTCTCGCGCAAGCGGATCGCCGTTTTGGAATAGGCTTTCTTGTACTCAGCCGCAGCATCGAAATACTCTCCACGGGCATAGAATTGATCACCTTTCTTCAAGGCGGTCTCGGCGTTACAGGAGAAGAGCGAGAAGAACAGGGCCGGTAAGACAATGACTAAGATGAGATTGCGCAGATTAAAGAACCTGCGCAACACGGAGTCATTATGGGAAACTGTACTTTTCACCGACTTGCAGAAAGCGCCTCTAAGTCAGCCTCTTTCAATGGTACATAACGCATCGTTGAAGCTTGGCATGGAAGCTGATCATACATTATATATAACGCTTTGTTCTCTGATTTATTGTGCAGTGGATACGCGACGGTTTGAATTATCGCGCATCACCGTCAGGACGATATCTGATACCATCTGCTTCAGTTCGGCAATGAAGGTGGATGCGTCGTATTCACGGCGCTCGATTTGACGGAGTTTCTTCTCCCAGATACCAGTGAGCTCGGCACTTTTAAGCAATTCCTCACGAATGAGGCCAATGAGTTCTATACCTGTGGAAGTGGGGGCAAGGCTCTTGCCCTTGCGTTTGATATAGTTGCGCTTGAAGAGTGTTTCGATGATGGCCGCACGCGTTGAGGGACGCCCGATGCCGTTCTCCTTGAGAGCATCGCGCAGTTCATCGTCATCAACCAACTTTCCTGCGGTCTCCATGGCACGCAAGAGAGTCGCCTCGGTGAAAGGCTTGGGTGGAGTGGTCTGCTTTTCGGTGAGGGTGGGCTCGTGGGGACCGCTTTCGCCTTTGCGGAAGGCCGGAAGGGTACGAACATCGTCCTGTACGTGGTCCTCGTCTGGGTTCTCCGGTGAACCTTCGGAAGTGGACGCGGCTGGTTGGGAAGCAGCTGATTTCTTCTTTTCCCAAAGGACATGCCAGGCCGGATCTACAATACGCTTCCCCGTAGCTTTGAATGGTACAGCATCATCGAAGGTTCCTACATGGAGCCCTTCGCTGCGGACTTCACCTTGAATAGTAGTCTGCTCGAACCGACAGTCAGGATAGAAGACACCGATGAAACGACGGGCAATAAGGTCATAGACTCGTTTCTCGTTATCACTCAGTGCAACTGTCGTGACGGGTACCGGCGTTGGGATAATGGCGTGGTGGTCTGTAACTTTGGAATTATCGAATACCTTCTTACTCTTCTGCAACTTCTTACCTTCACCCGTCAACGGTTGAATGAAACCTGCATAAGGCGTCATGGAGGCTAAGATCTGCGGGCATTTGGGATAGACATCGTCGGGCAGGAAAGTGGTATCGACACGCGGATAGGTCGCCACCTTCTTCTCATACAGGCTTTGAATCAGTTGTAAAGTGAGATCGGCTGAATAACCAAACTTCTTGTTGCACTCAACCTGTAAGGAAGTGAGATCGAAAAGGCGTGGCGGCGCCTCACGCCCCGCCTTCTTCTCCACACTGACGACATTGAAGGGCAACGGACGTATGGCATCCAATGCTTTCTGGCCCTCCTCCTGGCTCTTGAAACCACGATCGCCTTCTTCCATCACGGCCGTGAAGGTGGTGTCACGATAGACGGTGGAGAGGACCCAGTAGGTTTCAGGTTTGAAATGGTCTATCTCGTGTTGCCGATTAACAATCAGTGCCAAAGTGGGTGTCTGCACACGTCCGATACTGAGCACCTGACGGTTGACACCATATTTAACCGTGTACAGGCGCGTAGCGTTCATACCAAGCGTCCAATCGCCGATAGCCCGGCAGAGACCGGCCTCATAAAGACTTTGGTAGTCATCCTGGTCTTTCAGCGTCTGAAAACCTTCGCGGATGGCTTCCTCGGTGAGAGAACTGATCCACAGACGCTTAACCGGACACTTGGCACCCGCTTTCTGCATCACCCAGCGTTGGATGAGTTCACCCTCCTGGCCGGCATCACCGCAGTTGATAATACCATCTGCCGCCTGCATCAGTTTCTCGATGACGGCAAACTGTTTTTCTACCCCCTTGTCGGCCTTCAACTTAATACCGAAACGGGCCGGAATCATCGGCAGTTGCGAGAGGCTCCATGATTTCCACAACGGCGAATACTCGCCCGGCTCCTTGAGTTCACACAAGTGACCGAAGGTCCAAGTGACCTGATAACCGTTGCCTTCCATAAAGCCGCCCCGGTCGCTGTTGGCGCCAAGAATTTTGGCGATATCCTTAGCAACAGAAGGTTTCTCCGCGATACAAACAATCATCTGCTTCGCTGCTTATCGCACAACCTTACGGTTGCCTTGAATGTAAATTCCTTTGTGGTGAATCGTGTTCACGCGACGACCGGAAAGATCGTAGACATGCTGGCTTTGGAAAGGCTCTGTCACACCCTCAATGGCATCTGGCACCTGTTGTGTAAGAACGACATTGTCGAAACCGATGATTTTCTCCGACCCTGCAGTGGTGTGTTGAGCGGACAGACGTACGGTGGTAGACGCTTCACCGTCGCTTTCGAAGTCAAGGGCCACCTTCTGCCACTCGGTCTTATTTTCGAGTGAAGGCGCGGTAACGGTAGCACCGTTCTCCGTCTGGACACTGATGACGGCATCACCACCCAGGCCGCTCTTCCACAGATCCATCGCAAGCGTGTACTTGCCGGCGGGAAGGCGCAGTTCCTGAGAGAGGGTCAGCGTGGGTGTGCCCCAGTTCTGACGAATCCAGTAGGTCTGCTCACTTCCCTCGCTGGGAGCGGGTTTGTCGGCAAAGAAATTGCTGAAATAGAGGTCGCCTGCCTTCAAGGCGGTGAGGTCGTTGTTGTCACCGTTGGCACGGTCAACGGTCCAGCCTTCGGGCACATAGATGGCACGGTCGCCCGACACACCGCTACCGCTCTGCACGGAGTAGGTGCCCTCGAAGTCGCCGTTCTGGAGCTCTGCAGGTAGCTCCTTTTGCTCAAAAGGGATATCTTGCAGCGCACAGATTTCCTTCTGCGTGAGGCATACATCATACATGCGGAAACCATCGATGGTGCCGCAGAAATCCTGATTGTCGGCCTTGTACTGCCCGTCCCACCACTGCGTGCGACCGATGTAGTTACGGGTGTCGGCCGAGAGTTCGGCCAGTTGATAGGCTTCCACCTGGTTGGCTGTTCCGCTGGCATCGCTCACGCCGTCAATATAAATAGTAGTAGTACGCGTGGCGGCATCGTAGGTGACTGCCAGTTTGTATTCCGTACCGGCTTTCAGTTTCGTGGAACTGTTCACCATCGTCGTCGTACCGCCATTATACTTGACGCCTGCCGAGAGGGCATCGGCACGCAGGAAAAGGCTGTTGCCCGAACCCGAACCGAAATCGTAGATTCGTGGCTGCTTCAGCATCGTCGTGGCATTGACGGTGACGAGGAACGTGTAGGAACGCAGTCCCGTGAGCAGGCCTTCGGGGGCCTGACCGTATTTGTTGGAAGCGAAACCTGCGGCCGTGTTGGACGTCAGATCGAGGGCCTCGGGCAACTCGTAGCGCAGGTTCTTGGTGATGTCGCGTGCCAGGGCAAGCACCTCGAAGGTGCGGCTCTCTCCGCCAATCGTAGCAGTGAGCGTGACGGGCACATCCTCGGTAACAGCGAAAAGGACACCTTGGTCACTGATGACCGCGGGATTCGAGGAAGACCACGTGACGTCCAGCCCCAGGCGCGTGGCCGGCAACACCAGGTCGGTACGTGTCTCGGCCGGGAGGTCAAGCATCGTCAAGGCATTCTTGGCGACCTCGGCATTCAACTCGTCCTGCATCGCACTGACCAGACTCTGCACTGTCACGGGTGAGGCGCAAGCGTAATAGTCGCGCTGGGAAAGCAGGGTGTGGGGATAGCCGTCGCCTTGAGCCGTTGCGGCACCGCCTTCCATATCTTCTACTTCTATCACCTGGTCAACAAGGCCGTTGCGATAGGTCGTCAGGACCTTGCCGTCGTAGGTGAGGGTGAGGACCCACGTTGTCAGTTTGGTGGGATGGTTGTCGCCGCTGGTTCCCGTACTCTGTGTTGCCCAGTCATCGGAGGTGTACAAACGGTTCTGGCTCTTGTAACTCTTGCCGTTGATGGTGAAAACGGGATAGGCATCGGTGCCGAGGGTATAGGCAGAACCGTCACTGAGGGTGAACAGCGTACCATTATATTTATCGGCATTCATCGCAAAAGCGAGGTTCAGCGTCTTGTTGGCATGGAGACAGAGGCAGTCCTCACGGGGGGCAGAAGCGTCCTCCGCGGTCATGGGTTCATCCCAGGTACAATCCACGCGGATACCGGTGGGATAGCCTTTGGGATAGGCCTTCTGCACCATCCAATAATAATAGTCGCCGTTCATCCAAGCCAGACGCATCGGGGAATTCTTGCTACCGGGGATGATGAAAGGACGAACGTTGTTCTTTTCCGAGTTCCTGGTAATCTGTTCGCTACCTGAGACCTTGCCCTGGTCGTCGATGGTGTATTTCCAAATCTCATATACGCCATCTTTATTATATACACCGTCGGTCGTCGGGATGGAGAGATAGAGGTCGTTGATGTGATCGGGGTCTACAGCCATACCGCCGCTATAGCAGCGCTCGGTGGAGTTCCAGTTCATGTGGAACGCGTGACCGCCGTACTGAACCCATGTGCGGCGCCACTCGCTGCCGGTCCAGCGGGCGTACCAATAGACGTGCGTGGTCTTGGCGTTGTCGATGTGGGGATAGGCGATGACGGGATTCTCGTTCTCGTCCAGCGTGATCTGCCAAACCCAGTTGCGGATGTTGGAGGTATTGTCCACGATGGTCGCGGCGTACGAACTCGCGTAACTGTCGGTCTTGCTGACATTGAAAACACCGCTGGAGATCACCTTCAGTTGCTTGCCGTTGATGTCGCGAAGGATGGGACCGTTGCCCTCGTTGATGTCGATGACATTGAAATAGAGCCAGTCGGGCATCTCGTTGTCGGGGTGGCCCGTGGTATAACTGAGGTATATCTTATCCTTGCCGTTGCTCTGGTATTTGGCATACGGACGGGCACCGGTGCTTTGCACAATTTGCTTCGGACCGAAGTCGAACTGGCAGTCGTCATTGCTGTCCGGCATGGTCAGGCGGGCAATGGTGGGGTGCCAGTTGATGCCGCGCCAGCAGAGATAGATATGGTCGGGGTCGTCGCTGAGGATGAACGGAGAGGGATAAGTGGTATTGTTGGCCGTGGCCAGGTACTTCTCCTCGCCCAAGGCGGTGATGTCGCCGGGCTTCCGCGAGATGCGGTACCAGATCTTGGCCTCGTCGGTATGGCGGGTATAGAAAATCATCACACGTTCGTCGGGAAGCACCACAAAAGTCGGGTTGTTGTGGTCGTCGGGTTGGAAATAACTGCGGATGAGCACATCGGTTTTGCGCTTGGTCAGCCAGTCGTACTGTGTGGCCTTCACATTGCCGTGGACATCGATATAACCGATGTAGGTGGCATTGATGGTGCCGCCCTCGTTTTCGTAATGGAGGGCGCGCGGGTCGGCAAACCAACACCAGGCTCCTTCATCGGCAACGACGGTGCCACTGTAACTCTCTTGCGCCATCATACCGCAAAAGGTCGTGACGAACAATAGTAAACTTAAAAATAGTCTTTTCATCTTCGTTAAATGTTATTCATTGTTTAATTTGGCGGCAAAGATAACAAAAACTATCGATTAAATCCCATAAACACACAAATATTCTTTATCTTTGCACTATGAAACGAATCGGACTGCTCTCTGATACGCATTCCTTTTGGGACGACCGCTACCTCAAATACTTTGAGTCTTGCGACGAGATTTGGCATGCCGGCGATATAGGTAACACCGAACTGGCCGACCGTCTGGCCGCCTTTCGTCCGTTGCGTGCCGTAGTGGGCAACTGCGACGGAGGCGACCTCCGACGGATGTTCCCCGAAGTGTTGCGGTGGCGCTGCGAAGACGCAGACGTGCTGATGACGCATATCGGAGGTTATCCCGGACGCTACGATTTCCGCATCCGTCAGCAACTCTATGCACGCCCACCGAAACTGTTCATCTGCGGGCACAGCCATATATTAAAGGTGCAGTTCGACAAGACGCTCGGACTATTGCACATCAACCCGGGGGCCGCCGGTCTGCAAGGCTGGCACCAGGTGCGCACATTGGTGAGGTTCACCGTCGAAGGCGATGCCTTCCACGACTTGGAAGTCATTGAGATGCCTCGTCCGATGCCCGGGGAAAATGATTAAAAACTGACAATCGCGATACGTGATAAGAGTATTATCACTATCTTTGCATACGAAATCCATCCTATGACACAAGAAATCATCATTAGTACAAACCTACAGGCCGAACTGACGAATGCCATCCAGCGCGTCAGGCCCGACCGTTTGTTCGTGCTCACCGACACCACGACCCTCACTGCGTGCTGGCCGGCCGTTCAGCATTTCCCCTGTCTGGGCGATGCCCGAATGATTACAATCGGCAGCACCGACGAGGCTAAAACACTGGAGAGTCTGGCCAGCGTCTGGACGGTGCTCTGCGACGGTGGTGCTACGCGCCACTCGATGCTCATCAACCTCGGCGGCGGTATGATTACGGACTTGGGTGGCTTTGCGGCATCAACTTTCAAAAGGGGCATCGCATTTATGAATATCCCCACGACCCTGCTTTCGATGGTGGATGCCAGCGTAGGCGGAAAAACGGGCATCAATTTCCATGGACTCAAAAACGAGATTGGCGTGTTCAACAATGCTGCAACGGTAATCCTCGACACGCAATTCCTACGCACGCTGGACAACGAGAACATCTTGTCGGGCTACGCCGAGATGCTCAAGCACGGACTCATCAGCACACTCGAGCACTGGACAGAACTGATGCGCTTTGACATCTTTAATATAAATAAGGTGGAAACCAACGCTGATGTGAGTTCTATCACCAATCATACGCTGAACACCAGTCCGTCCGCCTCGAGTCCTTCGCCAGAAGCGCATCCTGCTTTCCGTCACGCTACACTGCAGCGCCTGTTGGCCGAAAGTGTCGGCGTGAAAGAACGGATTGTTGAGGAAGATCCCACGGAACAGGGCATTCGCAAAGCGCTCAACCTCGGACACACCTTCGGCCACGCTTTCGAGAGTTGGGCCTTGGCTGAAAAACGCCCTGTACTGCACGGGTATGCGGTCGCTTGGGGTCTGATATGCGAACTCTATCTGAGTGACAAACTCTTGGGATTTCCGAGGGATAAGTTCTATCAGACTGCTACCTATATCCGCGAGAATTACGGATTGCTCAATATCGACTGCAAACAATACGAACGCCTCTATGAATTGATGAAGCACGACAAGAAGAACGTTGCCGGGCAGATCAATTTCACGCTGTTGGCCGGCATCGGTGACATTCGTATTAACCAGCAAGTCACCAAAGAACTGGTCTTCGAGGCCCTCGACTACTACCGCGAAGGATAAAGGCAGAACCGTAAAAGGGAACCTTTCCAACCGCGCAAGATATACTTCAAACCGCACGAAGTTAACCTCAAACCTAGTAGGCAAACCCATCACAAAGAACCCTGCCGTGGGTCGAGTGGTCGGCGGTCCGTCCGCCGACATCTAAACGCCACTCCCCCAACCCTGAACGCGCGCCAAATTGCACCTCTATTTGATCATTGATAAACAGATACCTATTATGAAAAAAGTCTTACTATCGTTTACCATCTGCCTGCTGGCACTCACCGCCTCTGCCAAGAAAGAGGGGCGCACGAGCGGCAATCCCATCCTGCCCGAATTCCATGCCGACCCAGAGGTGCTCTATTCCGAGCAGACGGGCCGAGTCTATATCTATTCCACCACCGACGGCGCAGCCGGTTGGGGGGGATACTATTTCACCGTCTTTTCCAGCAACAACCTCTGTGATTGGCGGCACGAAGGCATTATGCTCGACCTGGCCACTGATCAGGTGCCCTGGGCTACAGGCAACGCTTGGGCTCCCTGCATCATCGAGAAGAAAATGAACGGACAGTGGAAATACTTCTTCTACTATAGCGGACACAATCCTAAGAACAACCGTAAAGCCATCGGCGTGGCAGTGGCTGATAAACCCGAAGGACCTTTCACCGACCTCGGTCATCCGCTCATCAATCAACTGCCTCCGGGCGTCCGGGGCGGTCAGCAAATCGATGTAGATGTCTTCCACGATCCGGTCTCTGGCAAGGACTTCCTCTATTGGGGCAACGGATATATGGCCGGAGCCGAATTAGGTGCTGACATGATGAGCATTGACACCACAACCATCACGGTAATGACTCCCCGAGGTGGCACATTGGAAGATTACGCCTACCGCGAAGCACCCTATGTCTTCTTCCGCAACGGAATATACTACTTCCTTTGGAGTGTCGACGACACTGGGTCTCCCAACTATCACGTCGCCTACGGCACTTCCACGTCCCCACTCGGCCCCATCAAAGTGGCTGAAAAACCGGTCGTTCTCATCCAAGACCCCAGTAGGGGCATCTATGGTCCAGCACACAACAGTGTACTGCAGTTGCCGGGGCGCGACGAATGGTATATCGTGTACCACCGCATCAATCCATCCTATTTACAGCGCGACCGCGGGCCTGGCTTCCATCGTCAGGTGTGCATCGACCGCATGGAATTCTATGCCGACGGCACCATCAAACCTGTCCAACCCACCCAAACGGGCGTGAAGGCCGTAAAACTGAAAAAGAAATAAGCCACAAGGGTTTCAACTGCTCTTGTTAATCCTCCTGTTTTGATGAAACAAAAAAAATATATTCTCGCTTCATTCTTCCTGCTCCTCTCCACGGCCTTTTGGGCACAACCAAAGATATCATTCAAATCAGATGTCGTCAACATGGGAGAGATCATCTTCCAACAACCGAAGGCCGTTGAATTCCGACTCACCAATACTGGAACAGCGCCACTCCAGCTGTCATCGGTAAAACCATCCTGCGGATGCACCTCGGTGGAATGGCCCAATTCTGCGATTGCACCCGGGCAATCAGCCACCATCACTGCTATCTATGACGCACAACTGTTAGGCTACTTCCAAAAGGAACTGGAAGTGCGCAGCAACGCGTCGAAAGAACCGAGCTATCTGACCTTACAAGGGCGCGTCGTCACCACCACCAACGATGTTGAGGGGAATTTCCCCGTTGAGATGGGAGATATACGTCTGTCTACTGACTCGATAACATTTAAAGACGTCAACCGAGGAGATCGCCCTGAAATTCACTTCTACGTGCTTAACAACACACGCCGGAACATCAAGCCCGAACTGATGCATCTGCCATCTTATTACACCGCAACCTACCATCCTGAGATGTTGGCTGGCGGACGGGTCGGTCGTATCACACTGCGGCTGAACAGCGACCAGATGAAAAGCTATGGCACCAGCGAAAGTCTTGTCTTTCTGTCACTACACCCGGGGGAGAAAGTGTCAAAGACGAATAAGATTCACCTCTCGGCCACTCTTTTACCCAATTTCAGAAATCTCAGCGAAACGGAACTGAAGACCGCTCCACTTGTCGTGTTATCTGCTGAAAACGTTGATTTCACAGACAGAGGAGGAAAAAAGAAGGTTACAAAAACTATCATCCTCGGAAATGCCGGTGAACGTGATCTGCACATCAATAGCATTCAACTCGAAGGACGTGCAATAAACATCCACGTGAGCAACCGTATCATCAAACCGGGCAAAAGGGTAAAACTCAAGGTGACCTTGCTTGCCGAACATGTCAGAGCCAACGATCCGGACCCGCAGATACTGCTCGTTACCAATGACCCCACTCATCCGCAGGTGAATATCCTCGTCAAAAAGTAACCGCTCTTTTCACGGCACCAGCTCTCGCTACCTTTCAATCACCCGTCTTTCCACATCTCTGCTTATTTAACCCTATCACCCGATATTTCATCAATTCAATTTCACTTACCATGGATCATCCCGAGAACAACGAAGAGTACAAAGGTCTTACCGTCAATAGTGGCGTCGAACAGCCAACCATCGTGAACCCATACCTTCAGCGAGGACGTTTCGCACGGCGACGACTCACAGCATCCGACTATGTCGAAGGCATCGTAAAAGGCAATGTCACCATCCTCGGACAAGCCGTCACCCTCGTAGAGAGCACGAATCCCGCTCATCAGACCATTGCACAAGAAGTCATCGAACGTTGCCTGCCCTATAGCGGAAAGAGCATACGCGTTGGCATCAGCGGGGTTCCCGGAGCCGGTAAAAGCACCAGCATCGACGAATTCGGCATACATGTGCTGGAGCGTTCAGGTGGAAAACTGGCGGTGCTCGCCATTGACCCGAGTTCTGAGAAGACCAAAGGCTCCATTCTCGGCGACAAGACGCGGATGGAGAAACTCTCCGTGCATCCCGATTCGTTCATCCGTCCCAGTCCCTCCGCCGGTTCACTCGGCGGTGTAGCACGTAAGACCCGCGAGACCATTATCCTTTGCGAAGCAGCAGGTTTCGACAAGATCTTCGTCGAGACCGTTGGCGTGGGCCAGAGCGAAACGGCTTGCCATTCCATGGTCGACTTCTTCCTCGTCATCCAATTAGCCGGAACAGGTGACGAACTACAAGGCATCAAACGTGGCATCATGGAAATGGCAGATGGCATCGTCATCAACAAATGCGACGGCGACAACGTCGATGCTTGCCACTTGGCAGCACGGCAGTTCCAAAACGCCCTTCACCTCTTCCCCATGCCAGAGAGCGGATGGCTACCTAAAGTGCTTTGCTACTCCGGATTCTACGGTCTGGGCATCAAAGAAGTGTGGGATATGATCTACGAATACGTCGATTTCGTTCACAAGAACGGGTATTTCGACTACCGACGTGCCGAACAGGCCAAATACTGGATGTACGAAAGCATCAATGAGCAGTTGCGTAACAATTTCTACAACAATCCTACCATCGCCGACCTGCTTCCTGGTGCTGAGCGCTCCGTCCTTGACGGCCAAAAGACTTCCTTCGTAGCCGCCAAGAACCTGCTCGACACATACCTGCAATTGCTCAAATAACCCTGCCCCCCCCTCCTTAGGTAACAAAGAGTATACTTTATCGAATTATAGTCATTATGATGGCGTGTATGATTTGAGTGCAAATAGCGGACAACACTGTGCGGATCAATTGTTGCCACGAAGGGTTAAGTAGTCGGCCGCACTCGGATCAATTGTTACCGCTGTGGGTCGAGTGGTCGGCGGTGCACCGGCCGCCGCCGACCGGTCTCCGCTGCTCCTGTCGCCTCCGACCGATCTCCGCTGCGCCGGCCGCCGCTGTGGGTTGGTCGCTCTCCGCTGCGGCGGTTGCCGCGGGCCGGTTGCCGCTGCGGGCCGGTCGCCTCTGTGGGTCGAGTGGTCGGCGGTTCGTCCGCCGACACCAGCATCTCACCACCACATCCACAAAAAAGCCCCGACGTCCTTCGACATCGGGGCTTTCTCAAAAAAATGGCGGCTACCTACTCTCCCACGGGTGTGCAGTACCATCGGCGCAAGCGGGCTTAACTTCTCTGTTCGGGATGGGAAGAGGTGGGACCCCGCCGCTATAACCGCCTGAATA
>JAILCU010000086.1 GCA_024690405.1 Bacteroidales bacterium | reverse complement strand
TGCGCTGGCTCAGCATTAACTATTTAAGAAATGCGCAGAAAGCCAATGCCTTGATGGCGCAGGAACTCTCTGTCATCAACGAGACATTGACCACCGGCAACGCGGAACAGCCGAAACCGTCAGTTCCTGCATCAGAAGTGTCGGCCTCAGCCCATCCCCACCGCCTCATCCATCCACAGGCCCTTACGCTCTTTCGCCCGCCTCACGGCTGGATGCGTCCGTTGCAGTATCTGGCGATTCGTCAGCAAGGCTATGATATTGTGATGTGGGACTTAGTGACGCGTGACTACAGCAAACGCCTGACAGCCGACGAGGTATATGAGAACGTGAAACGCTATGCCCGCAACGGTTCCATCATCACCTTCCACGATTCCCTCCGTAGCATCGATAAACTAAAAAAGATTCTTGCTCCGAGCTTGGAATGGCTCATCAATCAAGGTTACGAATTCCGCGTCTTTGACTGACCACTCACAACAGCCCCACCGCAAAAATCAGCAAGGCATAGCGAACGGCTTTGCCGATGGTAATGGTGAGTAGTGTAATCCATGGGTTGGCGCGGGTAAATCCTAATGTCACGGCAATGGCCGAACCTATGATAGGCAGGAAACTGAATACGCCAATCCAGGCTCCGTAACGTTCCATCCAACGTTCTGTCTTCCGTATTTTCTCAGGTTCAACACGCAGATAGCGCTCTATCCATTCCATCTTGCCTAAACTACCGATGCCATAGTTGAACATCGAACCCGCCACGTTGCCCACGGTAGCAGCAATGAAAAGGCGGACCGGGTCGAGGCCTGCCAGTTGAAGGGCCGTGAGTACGGCTTCGCTGCTAAAAGGGAAAACGCTCCCGGCAATGACGGACGCAATGAACATGCCCCAGTAGCCCCAGGATTCGAGTAGTTCGGCCATAGATATAGAAGAATAGGGAGATGGAAAGAAGATTAAACGGAAAAACGGACTAAAGAATGAAGCGGGGAACGGGAATATGAGCGCTACTGAAGTCTATTTCATTGATGTCACTGAAGAGGTCGGACTGCGGAAGCGGCCAATCGAAATAGAGGGGGAGCGCCAATGTGCAGACGCCAACGCCGATGAGCAGAAGAATCAGCACCACTACCCATGCGTTGGAAAGCCATGTGTGGGTGAGCGCGATGAAGTGAGCGGCAGCAGGAATCGTGGTGAGAACCAATAGTGGGAAGAGTTGGCTGAAGTGTTGAGGTTGCAGGGCCATCCACAAAATAATGACGACCTGCATGACCATCATTGAATAGTAGCACATACGCACGCGAATCTTATCGTCATAACTCTTCCGGACGTAGTGGACAAAGCCCGTGAACCCCAATAATAAGATGAAAAGAAGAGCCGATAGTTCGACCATGTGTGAGGCTGCAACAGGCGTCATGTGCCGGACAAAGCCTTCGGAGAAACCGTTCCAATCCGTGGTTTGGGCTAAATCTATGGCCCATTGCCAGTAGAAAGGTTCTAGGAAGGGGGCGATGACAGATGTTGCGTGGTCCACAAAAGGTTCCATGTGCCCAAAGGCGAAAGCCACGGTGACCCATAAGGCATAAGGTAAGACAATACCGATGAAGGCGGCCCCGAAACTGCGGCGTGTGAGCGAACGCAAATACACGGCCTGGCTCCACAGGTGTACGATGCTCAGCAATAGAAAAGGCGGCCACAGGAGACTGCCTATTGAGAGCCACAGATAAGCCCGCATCGTGTCGGGCTCGGGACGATAGGCATCGCACGTGCGCAACAGACAGAAGAACGACACCGATAAGCAGAAGAGCAGCACGGTGCCTGTTTGCAAAGGATGCAAGAACCCAAGTGCTGCAATCACAAACAGCCACAGCGCTGAAACCATGCGGGAACGGATGCGCAGTAATGCACTCTGTGCATTCATCTCAAGGATGATGTAAGAGGTCAGCGCACAGGTCAGCCATCCCAAGAGATATACCGTTGAGTAGCCGCCCTGAGGCAGCCACCACAACAACGTCGCCACGACACAAGCCGTAGGCAGCGTAGCCGAACTCTCTGACATCTTATTTTGCCATCTGCGTCTCATCGTTTACTTTTGCGTTCCTGCCTTTCGTAGTTGACCGGTTCTGCCGTGAAGGCATAATCCATGTATCGTGGTGAAGGGCGGTTGGTGCAGGTCGCTGTGTTCTCAGGTTGAATGATTAGAGGTCTTGTCCGATGTCGCGACGGAAATATTTACCTTCGAACGCAATCTTCTGCGCCTCGGTGAAACTCTTGTGCAAGGCTTCGTCCTTGTCGCGGCCATAGGAAGAAACGGCGATGACGCGTCCCCCGGCCGTGACGGTTTGTCCTTCGGCATCGCGGGCGGTTCCGGCGTGGAAGACGACACTGCCCTCAACCGCTTCAATGCCGGTGATGACTTTCCCTTTCTCATAATGGCCGGGATAACCGCCACTGACGAGCATCACGCAAACCGCAGCGCGCTCGTCCAACTCAACCTTACGCCGGGCGAGGTCGCCATGGGCCACGCCTTCGAGCAGGTCCACCAGGTCGCTCTTGGTGCGGAGCATCACGGTCTCTGTCTCCGGGTCGCCCATACGGCAGTTGTATTCGATGACCTTGGGGTCGCCATCGACATTGATGAGGCCGAAGAAGATGAAACCCTTGTAGTCGAGACCTTCGGCAGCGAGGCCTTCGACGGTAGGACGGATGATGCGTTGCTCCACTTTCTGCATCCACGCTTCATCGGCAAAGGGAACCGGTGAAACCGAACCCATTCCGCCTGTGTTGAGGCCTGTGTCGCCCTCGCCAATACGTTTGTAGTCCTTGGCTTCGGGCAGGATTTTGTAGTCGTGACCGTCGGTGAGGACGAACACAGAGCATTCGATGCCGCTGAGGAACTCTTCAATAACGACGCGTGCCGAAGCCTGTCCGAACATGCCGCCGAGCATCTCGCGCAACTCGCGCCTGGCCTCGTCGAGAGTGGGAAGGATGAGTACGCCCTTGCCGGCACAGAGGCCGTCGGCTTTCAATACATAAGGTGCCTTCAGCGTCTCGAGGAAAGCAATACCTTCTTCTATATGGTTGGCGTCAAAAGTCTGATAGGCAGCCGTGGGGATGTTGTGCCGTTGCATGAAACCTTTGGCAAAATCCTTTGAACCTTCGAGTTGGGCACCGGCTTTCGAGGGGCCGATGACGGGAATGCGGCTCAATGCCGTATCGTCGCGGAAGAAGTCGTAGATGCCTTTCACCAACGGGTCTTCGGGTCCTACCACGACCATATCCACGCCTTCGTCGAGGACGAAACGGCGGATGCCTTCGAAATCATCGGCTTTCAGCACTACATTGGCCGAAGTGCCGCCCGAGGCGAGGCTGATGCCGCTGGTGCCCGCGTTGCCCGGTGCCACGAACAAACGTTCCACCCGCACTGATTGTGCTATTTTCCAGGCCAGCGCATGCTCTCTGCCACCGCTGCCTAAAAGAAGAATTCTCATATGTCCAAATATATTTGTTGTTGTTCGTTCTTAGTGTTTTCAGGGTGCTTCTTAAGCCCTTCACGCTCTACGACGTACACAAATTGATTGACACGCTGGAGTCGTTTGGCCGTTTTTTCAAGCAGTTCGAAACGTTCTCTCCGCTCATCAGACATCAGCCCCCGTACATAACATTTACGGTTGTATTTCAGCCAGGATAGCATCCATCGTTCTTCAGCAGCATATTTTGATGGCCGCCGTGCATTCTTATGCATGAAATTCATGATTGTCCGATAGTTGTTTTCCCAGAGTGCTTCGTTTGTCATACAACCGCTGTTTTTCTTGGCGCAAAAGTACAAAGAAGGTTCGATATGAACAAATTTGGGCCCGCTTTATCGTCATCTTTGACTCGCTTTTTGTTAAATCTGTATTGCAAAAGTGTGTCAGAAGGATAAAAGAAGCATAAAAGTTAGGTGTTTACAACGTTTTTTTGCCACTTTCATTTCGTCACTTCAAAAGAAAGAAGTAATTTTGCAACGCCGTAGAGAAGAGGACCTTGTGTCCTCGCGGCAATAACGCATTCGTTTAACCTCTTAAATACATTTTAAGCCCATGGCAAAGTTTGACAGCTCCATCTTGGAGCAGTACGGCATCAAAGGTTCTACCGTGATTGCCTACAACCCCTCTTACGAATTCCTTTTCGAAGAGGAAACAAAAGAAGGTCTTGAAGGTTACGAGGTTGGTCAGCAGACCGAACTCGGCGCCGTAAACGTGATGACAGGTATCTTCACCGGCCGTTCACCTAAAGATAAGTACATCGTCGACGACGCTCAGAGCCACGACAAAGTGTGGTGGACCACTGAGGCCTACAAGAACGACAACCACCCCATGACCGAAGAGGTTTGGGCAAAGGTCAAGGACATCGCCGTGAAGGAGCTCTCTGGCAAGAAGCTCTACATCGTAGATGCCTTCTGTGGTGCCAACGAGGCTACTCACCTGGCTGTCCGCTTCATCCTCGAAGTGGCTTGGCAGGCTCACTTCATCAAGAACATGTTCATCCAGCCCACCGAGGCTGAGTTGGAGAAGTTCGAGCCCAACTTCGTCATCTACAACGCCAGCAAGGCCAAGGTTGAGAACTACAAGGAACTCGGCCTCAACAGCGAGACTTGCGTAGCCTTCAACACCACCAGCCGCGAACAGTGCATCATCAACACATGGTACGGCGGCGAGATGAAGAAGGGTATGTTCTCCATGCAGAACTACTATCTGCCTCTCCAGGGTATCGCCAGCATGCACTGCTCCGCTAATACCGATATGGAAGGTAAGAACACCGCTATCTTCTTCGGCCTCTCCGGAACCGGTAAGACCACGCTGAGCACCGACCCCAAGCGTCTGCTGATTGGCGATGACGAGCACGGATGGGACGACGAGGGCGTGTTCAACCTCGAAGGCGGCTGCTACGCTAAGGTTATCAACCTGAGCAAGGAGAACGAGCCCGACATCTACGGCGCCATCAAGCGCGACGCTCTCCTCGAGAACGTGACCGTGGACAAGAACGGCAAGATCGACTTCGCTGACAAGAGCGTCACCGAGAACACCCGCGTCAGTTATCCTATCGAGCACATCGAGAAGATTGTGAAGAAGGTCAACGGCAAGAGCGCAGGTCCCGATGCAAAGAACGTCATCTTCCTCAGTGCCGACGCATTCGGCGTACTGCCTCCCGTATCAATTCTTACGCCCGAGCAGACGAAGTACTACTTCCTCTCTGGCTTCACAGCAAAGCTGGCTGGCACAGAGCGCGGCATCACAGAACCCACTCCCACCTTCTCAGCCTGCTTCGGCCAGGCATTCCTCGAGCTGCATCCCACAAAGTATGCTGAGGAACTAGTGAAGAAGATGGAGAAGAGCGGCGCAAAGGCTTACCTCGTCAACACAGGTTGGAACGGCACAGGCAAGCGCATCTCTATTCCCGACACACGCGGCATCATCGACGCCATCCTTGACGGCAGCATCCTGAAGGCTCCCACAAAGAAGATTCCTTTCTTCGACTTCGAGGTTCCCACAGAACTGCCCAACGTTAATCCCGCCATCCTCGATCCTCGCGACACATACGCTGACGCAAGC
>JAILCU010000075.1 GCA_024690405.1 Bacteroidales bacterium | reverse complement strand
CCATGGCTGCGGCGTAGCATGCAATGAGCAGCAGCGCTGCGGTAAGTAGTCGTTTCATGTTATTCTTGACTTTTATGAGTGAGTATAGTATCATTGTTTATCTCCGAGCTGGACGCTGCGACATCAGTTGTAGTCCTCGGGGCCATAGGACACTTCTGTAAAAGTCTCCCGGGTAGAAGCCGAGACATACTTATAGGTGAAAGTGAAATTGCGGTCCTTGTATTTCTTGAGGTTGATGTCCTGTCGCAGGTTCTTCAGAAGTTCGCTACGGAATTCTTCCAGTACGTCGGGCGTCAACAGTTCGCGGTCGTCTAGTTTACCACTGATGTTATAATAATACGTGAAGCCGATGGGGTTGTCGTTGTAGACCATACTATCCATGATAATGTATTCTGCCATCACGCGCGGGCACATTCGTTCTGTATATTCTTTTGCTTCGCGGCGGCAGCGGTCCTCGAAGGATTCGGTACAGGCTACAGCCAAACCTGCGAGCAAGAGAATGAAGGCCCCATAAAAGAATCTCTTATGCATACTATGTGTTTAATGGTTACTTTGAAAAAGAACAGCGTTAAACTATTTCGTCCTCTCTTGCAGGCGGGTAAGCGCTTCAGCCAATTGGTCTGGACAACTGGTAGGCTTGTTTCCGCAAGTGGTTCCTTTGAGGCGGTTGATTACTTCTTCCGCCCTCATCCCTTTGACGAGTTGTGCCAGACCTTTGGTGTTGCCGTTGCAACCACCGTAGAAGGTGACGTTTTCGATGATCCCGTCCTTGGTAGTCACGGAGATGGCTTTGGAGCAGGTCCCCTGGCAGGTGTAAAGGGCAGAAACCTCACCACCGGTCCCTCTCTGAATGGAAAGGGGGCCAGTGGTTTCAGGGTTTAGGGTTTGTGAACTCATGTCTTTTTGAGTTGAGTGGGGCGTTCAGCCTCGTTATTCTTGTTCGACAGGCTTGATGTCGAGGTAGAGCTCATCGAGCTGTTTCTGTTCGAGCCGTGCGGGGGCGTCAAGCATCACGTCGCGTCCGCTGTTGTTCTTCGGGAAAGCGATGCAGTCGCGGATGCTGTCGAGGCCTGCGAAGAGGCTCACCCAGCGGTCGAGGCCATAGGCCAAACCTCCGTGAGGGGGAGCGCCGTATTTGAAGGCGTTCATCAGGAAGCCGAACTGTTCCTGGGCACGTTCTTCGGTAAAACCGAGGATACGGAACATCTTGTCCTGGAGTTCCGGGTCGTGGATACGGATTGAACCACCGCCCACTTCAACACCGTTGCAAACCATATCGTAAGCATCGGCACGCACGGCAGCGGGGTCGCTGTCGAGGAGAGGGATGTCCTCGTCCTTGGGGTGGGTGAAGGGGTGGTGGGTAGCCATCAGACGGCCTTCCTCCTCGCTCCATTCGAACATCGGGAAGTCGATGACCCAGAGAAGGCTGAACTTATTCTTGTCGCGCAGTCCCATGCGGGCACCCATTTCCAGACGGAGTTCGCACAATTGCTTGCGCGTCTTCATGGCGTCGTCGCCCGAGAGGATGAGGATAAGGTCGCCGGGTTGAGCGTTCATCCGTTCTTTCAGCGCGTTGAGGACCTCGGGACCATAGAACTTGTCCACGCTCGACTTCACGCTGCCGTCCTCCTGCACGCGGGCATAGACGAGGCCCTTTGCGCCAATCTGCGGGCGCTTCACGAAGTCGGTGAGTTGGTCGATCTGCTTGCGCGTATAGACAGCCTGTCCCGTGGCGCAGATGCCGCCAATGTACTTGGCATCGTCGAAGACGGAGAAGCCGGGAGCCTGGGCAAAGAGGTCCTTAAGTTCCACGAACTTCATGCCGAAGCGCGTGTCGGGTTTGTCGCTGCCATAATATTTCATGGCGTCGGCCCATGTCATGCGGGGAAACGCCTCCTTAATTTCTATGCCGCGCAACTCTTTGAAGAGGTGCTTAGCCATACCCTCGAAAGTCTGGAGGATATCCTCCTGAGTGACAAAGGACATCTCGCAGTCAATCTGTGTGAACTCGGGCTGGCGGTCGGCGCGCAGATCCTCGTCGCGGAAGCACTTGACAATCTGGAAGTAGCGGTCCATGCCAGAGACCATCAGCAACTGTTTCAGCGTCTGAGGACTTTGGGGCAGGGCGTAGAACTGACCCGGATTCATGCGTGAAGGCACCACGAAGTCGCGGGCTCCTTCCGGGGTGGAACCGATGAGCATCGGAGTTTCTATTTCCAGGAATCCGAGGCTGTCGAGATAGCGTCGCACTTCCATCGTCATCTTGTGGCGCAGTTCCAGATTGCGGCGCACGCATGCGCGTCGCAGGTCCAGATAACGGTATTTCATGCGGAGATCATCGCCGCCGTCGCTCTGGTCTTCGATGGTGAAGGGAGGGGTCACGCTCTCATTGAGCACGACGAGTTGCGAAGCGATGATTTCAATATCGCCGGTGGGCAGGTTCTTGTTTTTGTTGGAACGCTCATTGACGGATCCCGTGACTTGAATCACGTATTCTCGTCCCAGAGCATTGGCTTTTTCGGCCAGTTGGGCGTTCTGCGATTCCTCGAAGCAGATTTGCGTGATGCCGTAGCGGTCGCGTATGTCCACAAAGGTCATTCCGCCCATTTTGCGGGTGCGTTGCACCCAACCGGCGAGGGTCACGGTCTCGCCAACGTTGGCGATTCTGAGTTCGCCACAGGTGTGTGTTCTATACATAATAAGGTTGTTAGATATTGCTAATTTGGTGCAAAGGTATATAAAAAAATCGACTTCGCGCGCGCAAAGTCGATATTTATTTTAATCCGAGGTTTATTTTTGTGATTCTACGCTGTCTGTCGGCGAGGATTTTTCCGCCAGCCTCTCTTCCCTGTCGGTGTTGTTCTTCCTTCCACCAGCTTCTCTTTCCCCACCTTTTGCATGATTGTTTTAAAAAAAGCACGGCTTGCGGTTTATGAAAAAGCACGGCTTGCGAGGTTCTACAACCTCACGGGATGACCTTTAGCGCGTGGGGTGTCGGGGACATAGGCTGCTCGGGATAGACCGTGCGATGGTTCTTGTAATGTAAAATGGTGTTGTCTGAGCCGATACCCACGTAGAGGTCGCCAAGCATTGGGGCTTGTCTAAAAAATTCTACATGACCACTATGGGGCAAGTCGTAGCAGCCCGATACGAATATCTTCTTGCGTACCCCTGTAGATAGGGGATTTTTAATTTCTTGCTGAGGGCATGAGCCATTCTTTTACAAACCCTCACTGTGGATAGCTCTATCGTAATTCTTCATAATCCTTTTACTATAGTTCATCCGCCAGGAGTTCAACCACTTTTCCGTTGCGCGACACCACAAGCGTTGAACCCAACTTGCGCGAATGTTCCACAAGTCGCTTTTGTGCGAGCACGATACCTTCGTCTATCAGACGCTGCATTTCTTTGATTTCTCTGTCACTCATGGCTTTCTTCATTTTCTTCAGTTTTTGCATAATGTTCGCTCATGAGTTTGTATTTCTCTTCGTTGACGATGCTTACGCGCTGGTCTTTCCATCCGAAGGCGATTTTTTCGCCGGGGATGCTTGAGTTGTCGTAGAGCGTCCAGTAGTCAACAACGGGCATATACAATTGGAAGAGGTTCTGCAGTCCTGCCTCGTAGCGACGGAAGATGACGTCGGTGGGGATGTTGTGTCCGCCAAGGCTTACGCGTTTTGCAACGCGGGCAACGGCCTGCTCTGGAGAGGACAGCGAGAAGAACAGCAGTGTGACAAAATAACCGCGTTTCTGGGCTCGTTGAATCAGTTTGACATAAGAACGAGTGGCAAGTGTGGTCTCAAAGGCAAAAGTCTCACCGTCCTTCAATAAATGGATAATGCGGTCTATCATCAGACGCCCGGCCTGAATGGCCACGCCCTCAGAATTGAAAGGCGAAAGGCCCTTGGCGATCTCGTCGGCATTGACGAACTCACGGCAGTTCAGCATTTCGGGCAAGACCGTGAATGATGCGGTGGTCTTACCCGCGCCGTTGCATCCGGCGATGATATACAGATGCATCTTATTGCGTTCAGCCATAAAGGATAAATTTAATGTGTACTTTAAATAGAAACACGGATAAGAGAATGGCGGCTGCGACGGTAAATACGCAGAAGTTACAGCTCCTTTTTGTCGAAAGGCCGCCCGATGTCATTCGTTTTCGCGTGTGTGTTGCTGATTTGCGCCACAAAGATAGGAAATCCTTTTCATAAGGCCATTTCATTTATGAGAAATTAACAGTCTGGCGGCTCATCTCTCTGCATCTTCGGGGCTTTTACCCGTTCTCCTTCCCTTTCTGTTCCCTCGGTCTCCGCCCACCTGCAGCCGCAAAATGTTTCTTCTGGTTCATGACGGATTGCTTGGAACAAAGAATAGTGAGCGAAAAAGAAGATTTTTGGCTCAGAGTTTTGCATTTACAGAAATATTATATAATTTTGCACGCTCTTTTGAGAAAACGAAATGGGAGTGCATCGTGCCTTGAGCGTTGCGATTCAAGCATCGAACGCAAATGTATCGGCTTCATACGCAGGCATTTCCGTTCATCTTCTTTAAGTTTTTATTCAAACGATATAAAACAAAATATGGAAAAGAAATTTCCTGAACACAACCGCCTCGACCTGACAGAGGTGAATCATGAAATCCTTCGGGACTGGGAAAAAGAAGATTTGTTCCATCGTAGCATCAGTGAACGCGAGGGATGCCCCTCCTTTGTGTTCTTCGAAGGTCCTCCTTCTGCAAATGGCCATCCAGGCATTCACCACGTATTGGCACGAAGTATCAAGGATACCTTCTGCCGTTTCAAGACCATGAAAGGCTTCCAGGTTCACCGCAAGGCCGGCTGGGACACTCACGGACTGCCCGTTGAACTTGGCGTTGAAAAAGAACTTGGTATTACCAAGGAAGATATCGGTAAGACCATCAGCATCGAGGATTACAACGACCGTTGTCGCAAAAACGTGATGATGTTCACCGAGGAGTGGGAAGACCTGAGCAACCGGATGGGTTATTGGGTGGATATGGAACACCCATATATTACCTATGACAACAAATACATCGAGACCCTCTGGTGGCTGCTCAAGCAACTCTATCAGAAGGATCTCTTATATAAAGGATATACGATTCAGCCCTACAGCCCTGCAGCAGGTACTGGACTTTCATCACACGAACTGAACCAGCCAGGGTGCTATCGCGACGTCAAGGACACCACCGTGACGGCTCAGTTCCGCCTCGACAGTGCTTCGCTGGCACATCATCCCGCCCTCGTTTCCTCCCTCGGCCTGACCGGCAACACGTTGCCTGTGTACGTCCTGGCTTGGACGACAACGCCTTGGACTCTCCCTTCCAATACAGCGCTGTGCGTAGGTCCGAAGATCGAGTATGTGGCCGTGAAGGCTCATAACCCTTATTCTAAGGAAGACGCGGTCTATCTCATCGCCAAGGCACGCAAGGACGTTTATTTCCCTGCTCCCAAGGAGGAAGGGGCGGTCGCACCTCAGGTGTTGGGCGCATGTATCGGCACCGACTTGGTGGGGCTGCGCTACGAGCAGTTGTTCCCTTGGGTGAAACCGTGTGAACTGGAAGATGGCCGCGTAGTAGTGAAAGAGCAGGAAGGCTTCCGCGTCATTCCTGGTGATTACGTAACAACCGAAGACGGTACGGGCATTGTCCATATTGCGCCTACTTTCGGCGCCGACGATGCCAAGGTCGCCAAGGATGCGGGCATACCCTCGCTTTTCATCATCGATAAGGCTGGTGATACGCGCCCCATGGTGGACTTCACGGGCAAGTACTTCGTGAAGGATGATATGGATCCTTCGTTCGTGGAGCAGTGTGTTAACGACAGCTATTGGCATCATTCCGGAGATTTTGTGAAGAACGCCTACGATCCGCAGTATGCGGGCCTCGACGAAAAGGCGCTGGCCAAGACCGAGGACCTGAACATCGTGCTCTGCATGGAGATGAAACAGGCCGGCACGGCTTTCAAGATCGAGAAGCACGTCCACAACTATCCACACTGCTGGCGTACCGATAAACCCATTCTCTACTATCCCCTCGACTCCTGGTTCATCCGTTCAACGGCTGCCAAAGAGCGTATGATGGAATTGAATAAGACCATTTTGTGGAAACCGGAATCGACAGGTACCGGTCGGTTTGGCAAATGGCTGGAGAACCTCAACGACTGGAATCTCAGTCGTAGTCGCTATTGGGGCACTCCGCTGCCTATTTGGCGCAATCGCGACACACGCGAGGAACTCTGCATCGGCTCCGTAGAAGAACTCTACAATGAAATCGAGAAGGCCGTCAAAGCCGGAGTTATGCCGTCGAATCCGCTAAAAGAAAAAGGCTTTGTGCCGGGCGATATGTCTCAGGAAAACTACGATCGCATAGACCTCCACCGTCCTTATGTGGATGAGATTGTGTTGGTGGGCGAGAGCGGACAGCCGCTAAAGCGTGAACTTGACCTCATTGATGTATGGTTTGACAGTGGCGCCATGCCTTATGCTCAGATTCATTATCCGTTCGAGAACCGCGAGGTGCTTGACAAGCGCGTCGTCTATCCCGCCGACTTCATCGCCGAGGGCGTTGACCAGACGCGTGGATGGTTCTTCACTCTGCACGCCATTGCTACGATGGTGTTTGATAGTGTGGCGTATAAGGCTGTCATTTCCAACGGACTTGTCCTCGACAAGAACGGACTTAAAATGAGCAAGCGTCTTGGTAACGCCATCAACCCGTTCGATAATATTGAGAAATTCGGTTCTGATGCCGTGCGTTGGTATATGATTACCAATTCTCAGCCTTGGGACAACCTGAAATACGACGAGGCCGGAGTTCAGGAAGTGAACCGTTCGTTCTTTGGCAAACTCTATCAGACCTACTCCTTCCTCGCTATGTACGCGAATGTTGATGGATGGCATTTCGAGGAACCTGAAGTACCCATGAGTCAGCGCACGGAAATGGACCGCTGGATCTTGTCTTCCCTGAATTCTCTCATCCGCGGCGTGGAGGCGAGCTACGAGAATTATGAACCTACGCGCGCGGGACGCCTGATCCAATCGTTTGTCATCGACAACGTCTCCAACTGGTTCGTGCGTCTCTCCCGCAAACGTTTCTGGGGTGGAGAGATGAGCATCGACAAACTCTCTGCTTATCAGACGCTCTTTACCTGCCTCGAGACGGTGAGTCGGCTCATGGCGCCGATTGCTCCCTTCTATGCCGACCGACTCTACCGCGATCTTCATTCTGCTTGTACAGACAGCACCGTAGCCGAATCCGTGCATCTTGCCGCATTCCCTGTGGCGAACGATGCCGTGATCGATAAGGAGCAGGAATCGCGTATGTCACTGGCACAGCAGATCACTTCCATGGTGCTCTCTTTGCGCAAGAAAGAACAGATCATTGTCCGTCAGCCCCTGGCGCGCATCGCCATCCCCGCTACCGACCGTGAACAGCAGTTACGCATCGAAGCTGTGCAGCAGCTTATCCTCGACGAAGTCAACGTCAAGGCGCTTGAGTTCGTCGAAGGTGCAGGACTGCTTTCGAAAAAAGTGAAATGCAACTTCCGCACCATGGGTAAGAAGTTTGGCAAGCTGATGAAGGACGTCAATGCTGCTGTGACCGGGCTCACCCAGGAACAGATTGCTGTGCTCGAGACTGGACATCTCTCCTTGACTTTGGCTTCGGGCGACGACGTCACCATCGACCTCGAGGATGTCGAGATATTCTCTGAGGATATCCCTGGATGGACCGTGGCCAACGAGGGGGCTCTCACTGTTGCCCTCGACATCACAGTCACCGATGAGCTGCGCAACGAAGGCATCGCACGTGAACTCATCAAACGCATCCAGAACCTCCGCAAGGAGAGCGGCTTCGAGATCACGGACCGCATCGACATTCAACTCGCACACAACGAACAGACCGACCGCGCCGTGGAGGCTTTCGGAGAATATATCCGCACTCAGGTCTTGGCCAATTCCCTCAAGGTCTCCGACAACGTTGATCAACCCGTGCAACTTGACTTCGATGATTTCAAACTCGACGCGCACATCGCCAGGGCTTAGCTTGTATATCCCTATGACCTCATAAGAACTCAAAAACTTAAAAACTTACAAACTCAATCGCCCTCCGTGGGTTGAGTTTATGGCGGTTCGTCCGCCATATCCTCCCCTCTTAAAAACTCAAAAACTCAAACTCAAGAACTTACAAACTCAAAAACTTACCCCCTCCCAACAATGGAACAAGAAAAAACACGCTACACTGACGAGGAACTTGAGGAGTTCCGGACTCTGATTAACGAGAAATTAGCCGTCGCACAGAGCGATTACGAGAAGACAATGGATCGTATCATGGGACGCGACACCAATGAATTGGATGAGACCGCGCCCACATATCATGCGCTTGAAGAAGGCAGCGAGACCCAGTCTAAGGAACAGCTGATGGCCATGGCTATGCGTCAGCAGAAATTTATTACCGGACTGAAGGCTGCTCTCGTACGCATCGATAACAAGACTTACGGTATTTGTCGCGAGACGGGAAAACTTATCCCCAAGGAGCGTCTTCGTGCAGTACCGCATGCCACCTTGAGCATTGAAGTGAAGAATGACCGCAAACGACGTTAAAGCGCGCAGACAGCGCATCGCGGTAGCCCTCGTCTTTATCGGTTTCATCGCCATCGACCAGATGGTGAAGATCTGGGTGAAAACGAACATGGCTCTTGGTGAGACCATTGAAATCACGGATTGGTTTCGCCTCACCTTTGTCGAGAATAACGGCATGGCGTTCGGTATGGAACTCTTTGATAAGTACCTGCTGACGGGTTTCCGCGTTCTCGCTACCCTTGCGCTGGCCGTCTATATCGGCAGAGTTATACGTAGAGGCGCAGAATGGGGATACCTACTCTGTCTGGCTTTCATCATGACGGGCGCCGCGGGCAATATTATCGATTGCGTGTTCTACGGCTTGATCTTTGATGCCCCCCACTGGCCGGATATCGCGCAGTTCGTGCCCTTCGGAGAGGGCTACAGCACGTGGTTCAGGGGTAGGGTAGTGGATATGTTCTCCTTTCCCCTCGCCGAATGGAACTGGCCCCAATGGCTCCCTTTGATTGGGGGGCAACACTACGTCTTCTTCTCATATATATTTAATGTGGCGGATGCCTGCATTTCTTGCGGTGTTGTTGCCCTTCTGCTATTCTGCCGTCAGACGCTCTCTGCTGAATTTGCCGACGAGGCACCCGCCGTTGGTCCGCACGAGCAGCAGACGCCTGACGAAGATCATCCCTCCCGATAAATTACGTTTGCTCCTGGCATGAGAATCTTCTGCTCTCCTTCCCTGTCCTCCCTCGTACGCAGCGTTTTGACGATGCTCTGCATCGGTGTCACCGCTACGTTCCTTTCGGGATGCCGTCCAAAACCGCCAAAGGACATCATCAGCGTGGGAAAAATGGAGCGCATTCTCTACGATTTCCACATGGCACAGGGCTACGCCGAATGCACACCCCACGATTCGGTGCCTACCGACGTCTATCGCTACGAACTCATCCAGGCGGTCTATCGTAAGCATGGGATTACCGAGGAGGATTTTGAGTATTCCATGGCTTTCTATTGCAGTGACTTGCAGACACTTCACAAGATTTATGCCAATCTCGAGCGACGCTTCGAACGTGAAGCAGCAGCCTATGGCGAGACGAATGTCAAGGATGTCTATTCTGATCTCAGCGCGGATGGCGATACGGCGAACGTATGGGGGGGACAGCCTATAATGGTTGTCCGCAACAGCAGTCGCGAGAATGTCCTTTCGTGGCATCAGGAGTGCGATTCCACATGGTTGCCTGGCGATGTGCTCCTGTGGCGTTTCAATCCTCAGCCTTTCTCTTCGCGCCGCATGAGCATCTTCGTGGCCGACCTTGTGGTCAACTACACCAACGACTCGGTGCGCGCTGCCGTACGCAGCTCTTCGTCGTCTTCGGTGGTCGAGTTGCGCGTGCCCAACCCCGACGGTTGGACACCCCGCTCCCTCAGCGGCCATTTATATGTTCCTGTCAACAGCAACGAGCAGGAGCAGACGACTCTGGCCGCTACACAGATCATGCTTATCCGCTTCCATACACAAAAGCCCTTCGTCGCTGCCAAAGATAGCTTGACGGCAACCGCTGCTGCAGATTCGTTAACGACAGACACTATCGACGCAGATTCTGCTGGCCGCGACGACGAACGGCGTCTATCTCCCGACGAGTTCAGACAGCAGCAGCCCGTTGACCAGAAGATAGATATCGTCAAGCAAAAACCGTACGTGCGTCAGCCTCAACAGGGACGACGTCGGATGCAGCCCGGTCGCGTCATTCAGCGCAAGCGTAAATAGTGCCTCTGCTGCAAGCGTGCCCGCTATTTTTAATAGCGTTTTTGTCATGATATAATTTTCATAGCGTTTTTGTCAGTATCTAATTCAGTATCTAATTCAGCTGAAGTTTCGTATGTAAGCAAATCACTGTCTGCCAGGTGTTTTATATCTGTCATGCCCCTCAAACCGCGAGCCCCGCTCGCCCCTTACGCTCGGCATCCCGAAGGGTGACGCTTCTTCGAGCCTTGGCGAGTCTGAAGAACTCTCAAACCGCAGCCAAAGGCTGCCCCTCAAACCTCTCAAACCGCAGCCAAAGGCTGCACCTTAAACCCCTTAAACCGCAGCCAAAGGCTGCACCTCAAACCTCTCAAACCGCAGCCGGAGGCTGCACCTTAAACCCCTTAAACCGCAGCCGGAGGCTGCACCTTAAACTCTTAAACCGCAGCCAAAGGCTGCACCTTAAACCCCTTAAACCGCGAGCGCCGCTCGCACCTTAAACCCCTTAAACCGCTTCTTCCTGCATAAAAAAAGTTTTTGCGAAAACAAGTTCCACGTTCCACGAAACGCCCGAAATCCGCATAGATAAAGGGTTTTGAGAGTTTGAAAGTTCCACGGAAGTTCCACAAAGTTACACGGGGATTGGGTCTTCTTTTGCGGTCACACTCTGTTACACATTCAGGGTTTTGTTGCAGCGCGCTGACGTAGCAAGGGTCCTTCGAGCGTGTAGCGTCCCATTGCCCAGGCATACACCCCAACCTGTGTTCTGTTGAGTTGCACCCTCGGCGACCTGTTTTCGGGCTTCGCCGAGTCGTTTTTCGTGCCTTTTTGTATAACTTCCTTGTG
>JAILCU010000074.1 GCA_024690405.1 Bacteroidales bacterium | reverse complement strand
CACAGCCTCACACGTCAGGTCGCACAGCCTCACACGACGGGTCGTTCAGCGTCATGCGACAGGTCGTTCAGCGTCATGTGACAGGTCGTTCAGCGTCATGCGATGGGTCGCACAGCCTCATGCGTATGGACGTGCATGCATTGGTTGATGCTGCTTGAAAAGGCTGAATCACCACCCGAAGAACTAACACTCTTTGCCAAATGGGGGCTTACACTTTGAAAAACGAATCCGAAATGACGGTTTATCGTCACTTCGGATACGATATTGAGGACATTTAGATTATTACCGGACAGTAATAAAAAAACGAATCAGTTCAGAAAAAGCTATTCGCTTCAGCAACAAGCTATTCGGTGATCATTTCGAAGCCCGTATAGGGTTGCAGGGCTTTGGGGATGCGGATGCCATTCTCGGTCTGGTTGTTTTCGAGCAGGGCCGCAACGATGCGGGGCAGGGCGAGGGCGGAGCCGTTGAGGGTGTGGCAGAGCTCCGGTTTCTTGGAACCCTCGGGACGGTAGCGGCATTTGAGGCGGTTGGCCTGATAAGTGTCGAAGTTTGAAACGCTGGACACTTCCAGCCAGCGCTTCTGAGCCTCGCTATAGACCTCGAAGTCGTAGCAGATGGCGCTGGTGAAACTCTGGTCTCCGCCACAGAGTCTGAGGATGCGATAGGGGAGTTCCAGCTTCTTGAGCAGGCCTTCGACGTGTTCAAGCATCTCCTGATGGCTCTGTCGGCTATGCTGTGGGGTGTCGATACGCACGATCTCGATCTTGGAGAACTCATGCAGGCGGTTGAGGCCGCGTACGTCCTTGCCATAGCTTCCCGCTTCGCGACGGAAGCATTGCGTGTAGGCACAGTTCTTGACAGGCAGGTCTTTCTCGTCGAGAATGACATCGCGATAGATATTCGTGACGGGCACCTCAGCGGTAGGGATGAGATAGAAGTCGTCCACTTCGGCGTGGTACATCTGTCCCTCTTTGTCGGGCAGCTGTCCTGTGCCGTAGCCGCTGGCGGCATTCACCACTGTTGGCGGCATAATCTCGGTATATCCCGCCTTGCGTGCCTCTTCGAGGAAGAAGTTGATGAGTGCGCGCTGAAGTTGAGCCCCCTTGCCGATGTACACGGGGAAACCTGCACCTGTGATTTTCACGCCCAGGTCGAAATCGATGAGGTTGTATTTCTTGGCCAGTTCCCAATGAGGCAGGCGAGCCTCCTCGACCACGGGATTGGCGGTCCAGTTGCCTACGGTGTCGCCAGGCTGGCATTCGCGCAGATTGGATTTGACCACGAGGTTATCCTCCGCTGCGGCACCCTCGGGCACTTCGTCGTAAGGGATATTGGGGATTTGGCACAGCTGCTCAGTCAGTTGCTTCTGCGCCTTGTCCATGACGCACTCGAGTTCTTTGGCCTTCTCCTTCAGTTCGGCCACGTCAGCCTTCGCCTTCTCCGCCTCATCGCGCAAGCCCTGCTTCATGAGGGCCCCGATCTCGGCGGCTTTCTTCTTGCTGTCTGCCAGCAACTGGTCTAACTGCTGCTGAGCCTCGCGGCGTTTCTTGTCGGTATCTTTAACGGCGGCAATCGCTTCAGCTGCGCCGTGAAAATGTTTCTTTTCGAGACCACGAATCACTTTCCCGGTCTCTTCGTTGATTAATTTAAGCGTTAACATAGCCAGTTATTTGTGTGCGAGCGGGGCTCGCGGTTTAAGGTGCGAGCGGGCTCGCGGTTTAAGGTGCAGCCGTTGGCTGCGGTTTAAGGTGCGAGCGGGCTCGCGGTTTAAGGTGCAGCCGTTGGCTGCGGTTTAAGAGGTTTAAGGTGCAGCCGTTGGCTGCGGTTTAAGGGGTTTAAGGTGCAGCCTGGCTGCGGTTTAAGGTGCGAGCGGGGCTCGCGGTTTAAGGTGCAGCCGTTGGCTGCGGTTTAAGAGGACATGCAAATTCTTCATTCTTCATTCTTCACTCTTCATTTACTTGGTACTTGGTACCTGGTCTAATGGTAAATGCGAGGTTCTTCACTCGCGCTCCGCGCGCTCCGCGCGGCACCTGACCTTGGCCTCCAGACAACTAAAGGTCCTTTAATCTGAGCATGATGTATATGCGAAACTTCTATTAGGAACTAAAAAAAAGGCCCTCCCCGCAGGGAGAGCCTTATTTTTTTATGCCTCTGCCACGGGTTCTACCGAAACCGTACTGCGGTCTAACCGTCCTTTCTTGAAAGTGACGATACCGTCAGTGAGGGCATAGAGTGTGTGATCGCTGCCCATACCGACATTCTTGCCGGGATAGTGCTGAGTGCCACGCTGGCGAACGATGATGTTACCAGCAACGCACTGCTGACCACCAAAAATCTTCACACCGAGTCTTTGTGCTGCAGACTCGCGGCCGTTCTTAGAACTACCTACACCTTTCTTATGTGCCATGTTTCTTCTTTGTTTTAGTGGTTTAAGCAATAACTTCCTTGATAGTCAACTCCGTGAACTGCTGACGGTGACCGTTCAGCTTGCGATAGCCCTTGCGGCGTTTCTTGTGGAAAACGAGCACTTTGTCGCCCTTGACCAGCGGAGAAACGACTTCGCAAACAACTTTCGCGCCTTCCACGGTGGGGGCACCTACGGTGACAGAACCTTCGTTGTCTACCAACAACACTCTCTCAAATTCAACAGTCTGGCTGGCTTCGGCACCCTGGATGTGGTACACGAAAAGCTTCTTGCCGGCTTCTGCCTTGAACTGCTGACCGTTAATCTCTACGATTGCGTACATGTGAAAAATATGTATTTAACGGGTTTTACCGGGAGGCGGATTTCCATCGTGGAATCGCTTGACTGAGCCCCGTCGGCATCAAAATCGGGCACAAAGGTACTCACTTTCTCCGACATGGCCAAAGTTTTTATTTCTTTTTTTTCTTTTGGTGGCAAAAAATACCTCCGCGCGACCTTGGCCGGCATGAAGGAGCCCGTTGTTTCAGATAAGTCCCTTTCAGATCAGGAAGTTCAGAAGATCAGGTGCAGATTCCCAGGTGAAGGGCCATGAAAAGGGCCAAATGTTCCAAAGATTCGTTAAAAAAAGGCCCCTTTTACTATTCTTTCGCCAAAAAACACGTTTATTTGACGAATAAGTTGTAATTTTGCAGCCGTTTAAGCCGAAAGGTATGATAGAACAGCACCTACACGCAACACTCCCGTCGTCAGATGAGGACCCTCGTCAGGCGGTCTCCCGCGAGGACAGACTCGAGGCGCAGCGCCTCTATGAAGCGGGAAATGCCGAACGCAAGCAGGGCCATTGGGCCGAAGCCCAGAACCTGTATGAACAGGCCGTGGCCCTCGATGCGAGCTCTCCGGCGGCAGCTGCACGGCAGATGTTGGAGGATATCATGGCTTATCGCTGCAAAGACTATTATAATCCTTAAATGATTAAGGTAAAACAGCATAACAGAAGTTTTTAGGTAATATGGCAAAAATGAAAGGAGCGATTGTCGTCAACACGGAGCGTTGCAAAGGCTGCGAACTCTGTGCTGTGGCTTGTCCGCTCGATTTGATCCGTCTTGCCGACAAGATGGTGAACCGCCGTGGCTACAGGTATGTAGAACAGGTGAACAGCGATGCGTGCACGGGTTGTACCTCGTGTGCGATCGTATGTCCCGACGGCTGCATCACCGTCTATCGCAAGAAAGTGGAATAACCAGGTAAAAAAGATTCATTTCAGAAAATGGCAGAAAAAGAAATAGTATTGATGAAGGGTAACGAAGCCATCGCCCACGCCGCCATCCGCTGCGGTTGCGACGGTTATTTCGGTTATCCCATCACTCCTCAGAGCGAAATCCTCGAGACGCTGGCCGTAGAGAAGCCTTGGGAGACCACCGGCATGGTGGTGCTGCAGGCAGAAAGCGAGGTGGCGAGTATCAATATGATTTACGGCGGCGGCGGTTCGGGCAAGCGCGTGATGACGTCGAGTTCGAGTCCCGGCGTGGCCCTGATGCAGGAAGGCATCGCCTACATGGCCGGTGCCGAGATCCCCGGTCTGATCGTGAACGTACAGCGTGGCGGTCCCGGCTTAGGCACTATCCAGCCCTCGCAGGGCGACTACTTCCAGGCAACGCGCGGCGGTGGCAACGGCGACTACTATGTGCTGGTGCTGGCGCCCTCGTCGGTGCAGGAGATGGCCGATTTCGTGGACCTGAGTTTCGAGCTCGCTTTCAAATACCGCATCCCGGCCATGATCTTGTCCGACGGCGTCGTGGGACAGGTGATGGAGAAGGTGGTGCTGCCGCCTTTCAAACCCCGTCGCACCGAGGAAGAAATCCTGCGCGAGTGCCCGTGGGCAACAACGGGACGCAAGGGCGGTCGCCCCATAAACGTGATCACGTCGTTGGAACTGCGCCCCGAAGCCATGGAGCGCCACAACCTTCATCTGCAGGAGAAATACCAGCAGATCCGCGAGAACGAAGTCCGCTACGAAGAACTGCTCGTGGACGATGCCGAGTACCTGATTGTAGCCTTCGGTTCGGCAGCCCGTATCGCCCAAAAGGCCATCAGCGAGTTGCGCAAGGAAGGCATCCGGGTGGGCCTGCTGCGTCCGATCACACTGTGGCCGTTCCCCACAAAGCGCATCGCAGAACTGAGCGGGCACATGAAAGGCATGCTCACCTTCGAGATCAATGCCGGACAGATGGTGGAAGATGTTCGTCTGGCCGTTGAGGGTCGCACACCGGTCACTCACTACGGCAAGATGGGCGGCATCGTACCGACACCGGACGAACTCATCGAACGGCTTAAAGGTGATTTCAGCCTGTAGGCGCGCAGAGGCGCGCAGAGCGCGCGGTTTAAGGTGTCGCTTCGCGACGGTTTAAGAGTCATCCCAATAAACAACAAAGAAATGAAGAACAGAGAAGAGGTAAGGAATACGCTGAACACCGTGTTCATGCTTTTGGCACTGATAGGCGTCGTACTCTATTTTGCCATTCCGGCCCACCACGTCATCGGTCTCGTCGTAGTAGGCGTAGCCTTGGTGGTGAAGATCGCCGAGTTCTTTATCCGTTTCATGTTCTGAATATGTGCAGCCTTCGGCTGCGGTTTAAGGTGCAGCCTTCGGCTGCGGTTTAAGGGGTTTAAGGTGCAGCCTTCGGCTGCGGTTTAAGGGGTTTAAGATCCGAGCAACGAAACTTTAATTATATATATATATATAAGGTAATGGAAAATATAATCTCTCCAGAGAATATCGTCTATGAGAAACCTACGCTCCTCAATGACGCAGACATGCACTACTGTCCGGGCTGCTCGCACGGCGTGGTGCACAAACTCATCGCTGAAGTCATCGAGGAGATGGGCATGACGGAGAAAGCCGTGGGCATCTCGCCCGTAGGTTGTGCCGTGTTTGCCTACAAATATATCGACATCGACTGGCAGGAGGCCGCTCACGGCCGCGCACCCGCCATCGCCAGTGCCATCAAGCGCCTGTGGCCCGACCGTCTGGTCTTCACGTACCAGGGCGACGGAGACCTGGCTTGCATCGGTACCGCCGAGACCATCCACGCGCTGAACCGTGGTGAGAACATCGCCATCATCTTCATCAACAATGCCATCTACGGCATGACGGGCGGACAAATGGCGCCGACAACCCTCATGGGCATGAAGACCGCGACCTGCCCCTATGGCCGCCAGGCCGACCTGCACGGATACCCCCTGAAGATCACCGAGATCGCCGCACAGCTCGAAGGCACCTGCTACGTCACGCGCCAGTCGGTACATTCAGTGGCAGCCATCCGCAAGGCTAAGCGCGCGATCCGTCAGGCTTTCGAGAATTCGGTGAACCGCCGCGGCAGCTCGCTCGTGGAGATCGTGTCCACCTGCTCCTCGGGTTGGAAGAAGACCCCCGTAGAAGCCAACAAGTGGATGGAAGAACACATGTTCGATTTCTACCATGTCGGCGACCTGAAGAATAACCAAGATTAAAGTTACAATTGAAGATTAAATGTGTAAGTTCTTATGACAGAAGAAATTATCATATCGGGATTTGGCGGTCAGGGCGTATTGTCAATGGGCAAAATCTTAGCCTATAGCGCGCTGATGGAAGGTAAGGAGGTCTCATGGATGCCAGCCTACGGCCCCGAGCAGCGCGGCGGTACGGCTAACGTAACCGTGATAGTCTCCGACGAGCGCATCTCCTCGCCCATCGTCAGCACCTACGACACAGCCATCATCCTGAACCAGCCTTCACTGGAGAAGTTTGAGCAGAGCATCAAACCCGGTGGAACGCTCATCTACGACGGCTATGGTATCAGCGTTCCTCCTCAGCGCAAGGATATCCACATTTACGAGATCAATGCCATGGATGCGGCCGCTGAGATGGGAAATCCCAAAGGTTTCAATATGATCGTGCTGGGCGCCTTGCTGAAGGTGCGTCCGCTGGTGACGGTCGAGAACGTGCTGAAGGGTTTGCGCAAGACGCTGCCAGAACGCCATCATCATCTGATCCCCGCCAACGAAGCAGCCTTGCGCAAGGGCATGGAGATCATCGGTTGACACCTTACGCTGCATTCATCCCCTTTATCTGTTGTTGTCTTTTTATCCGTAAGTCTTGAGAAATCATCGTTTCCTGTTCACCCTGTTGTTGTGCCTCACGACCCTGTGTCCGGTGCGGGCGCAGAGTGTGGCTACGGACATCCTCAGCGAAGGCGGCGAGCAGCAACTGGATGAGTTCGGCAATCCCGTCAAGAAAGACAGCGGCAAGACGTGGGGTCGCGATACCACCAAGACCGATCATACCGTTCCCACGGATTTCCATCAATGGCGCATCGATGAACGCCTTGGCACCGTGATCCCGCAGCAGTTCAACGACACGCTCTCGCACCGCTTCCCCAATTTCAACAGCACTGACGGCTACGAAGGCGAGTACAGCTATCTGGGCAATCTCGCATCACCGCGTCTGTCGCGCATCTACCTCAACCGCGACCTTACCTCGGACCTGATGTTCCTGCAGCCCTACGACTATTTCCATACCACCCCCTCGAGCCTGCTGTTCACCAATACCAAGAGTCCGCTCACCAATCTCTCCTATCATTCCTGCGGTACACGCGAGAACGGTCAGGACCGTTTCCGTGCGTATTTTGCCTCTAATATCAACAAGATAGCGGGTTTGGGCTTCAAGGTGGATTACGCCTACGGCAGAGGCTATTACAATAATCAGGCGAACTCCCTTTTCGGCGGAACGCTCTTCGGCTACTACCAGGGCGAGCGTTACGATATGCACCTCGTAGGTTCATGGTCGCACATGAAAACCACAGAGAACGGCGGCATCGAGGACGACACCTACATTACCGACCCCGAGAGTTTCTCGCGCAGTGTACGCAGTCGGGATATCCCTACGCTGCTCTCCTCAGTATGGAACCGCAATGATGTCCAGACTTATTTTCTCAATCATCGCTACCATCTCGGTGTCTATCACGAAACAGAGGTGCCGGATTCGCTGAAACCGCAGATGCCCTCCGACAATGACCTGTTGCTCAAGCTGGGTAACGACAGCGTTCAGAGTGCCGTCAGAGCCGACAGCCTCCTGTTGTCCCACGCCCTCGATTCGCTGCGTGAGGCATGGCAGTCGGAGCAAGTGATTCCCCAGGATTTCATCCCTGTCACCAGCTTCTTTCATACCATGAAGGTGCAGCTGCTCAAGCACAACCTTTACATGGATAGCCAGCTGCCTTCCGGTTACTGGACCCGCACAGAACCCTATTATCGCTCCCTCTTTATGGGTACCGATCGCACCACGGCACTCAGCCTAAAGAACACCTTGGGCGTCCAGCTTCGCGAGGGTTTCAACAAATGGGCCAAGGCAGGAATAACCCTCTTTGCCGCTCACGAGCTTGAACGCTTCGACCTCCCCGACAGCCTTTCCACGGACACTACCAGCCTCTTTAACCGCTACGTGGAGAACCACGTATCTGTGGGCGGGGAAATACAGAAGTTGCTCGGTAAGACACTCCATTACAGTGCAGGCGTTGAATTTTGGGCAATAGGTCCCAAGGCCGGCGACCTCGACATCCATGGCACAGGCGACCTCAACTTCCGCCTCTTCAAGGATACGGTCCATCTGGCAGCAAAAGCCTTCTTCAAGAATGTAACAGCGCCGTTCTACTATCGTCATTATCATAGTCAGGCACTGTGGTGGGATCGCGACTACAGTCAGGAAACCCACACCCGCATAGAAGGCACACTCTCTGCAGACCGCTTAGGCACCAGCATACGTTTTGGCGTGGAGAATATCTCCAATTACACTTATCTCTCGTACGTGAACACCGCCACTGCCACCGACGCGGACGGTCAAGTAACCGCCTATACGCGCGATGTTGCGGTGAAACAACAGAGCGGGAGCATACAAGTCATGAGCGCCACGCTCAAGCAAGATTTCCATTTCGGTTTCTTCCATTGGGAGAACAGCCTTACGTGGCAACATACTACCAATGACGAGGCGCTGCCTTTACCCATGCTCACCCTCTACACCAATCCCTATATTACCCTTACCCTTGCCAAGGTACTGCGCATCGAAGCCGGTGTGGATCTGCGCTATTTCACCGAGTACTACGCCCCAGACTATGCCCCCCTCATCAACCAGTTTGCCGTTCAGGATCCCTCCATCACCCGTATGAAGCTGGGCAACTATCCCATTTTCAACGGATATGTAAACATAGCCCTCAAGCGTTTCAGGGCTTATGTCAATGTCAAGCATTTCAATGAAGGTAGCGGACGTTCCTTCCTGGTTCCTCATTATCCCATCGATCCCCTCAGTATCCACTTTGGCATCTCCTGGAATTTCTACGATTAAACCCGTTATATTTTATATCAAGAATTAGAGCGCTCTAATTCTTGATTGATATAAGGGTTCTTGTTGCTAAAAGGTTCAAGACCGATGGAGCGTGTAATAGCAGGTTGAAGATGTCTCTGTGTGTATCTCCGACGCCCCGAATAAAAAGAAAACCCCGCTGCTTCCGGCGGGGTTTATAAGTGGTGTTGAGAGATGGATGCTTGACTTATTTGAGATGTCTGCAACGGAAAAGGGTGGGGGTGAGAGAGGATGGGGCTTCGTCGGTGGTGCTGGTATTGAGCATACTGCCTTTGACCTCGTAGTCGTCGTCTTTCTCAGTGTAAGTGTAGCTAAATCCGTCGGCGGAACGAATCGCATCATAAGTGTTCTTGGAGTAGCGGCAACGCCAGGTGCGATCATCTGTATCCTCATCGTCAGAAGAGCCGGAGGTCTCCATAGTGATGGAGTAGGGGAGTTCGGAACTGGCGCGGCCAAACATGCCGATGTAAGCCAAGGAAGCAAGGAGATCCTGGTTGCCGCCGAAGATGGCTTGAACGCAGTTCGGTGTCCACTGGTAGTAGGTATTGATGTAGTCATCGTCATCGTCGTCGTACTCGAAGCCGATGACCTTGGAATACTTGTTTGTTTCTTTTTCGCCATCTATAGTCTCGCTCTCTTTGGCATTGATCTTGACGCGATGCAAGCGTTTGCCACTATAGGTAAAGGTGAAAGTGAGATCACTGGTGTATTTGTTCAAGTCGCCGTTCTCCTCGTAGTACTCAGTGGATTCCAAAGTGACTTCATTAAGGCGCTTGCTGGAGTCGTAGGCGAATTCAGCTACACCATCAAACTTGTTGTCGGAATCTTCCTCGCGCCAAGTCTCTTTGATTTTGGTCACGAGGTTGTTGGAATTGAAGGTGAATTTGTACTTGTCGGTGACATCGCCTTCCTCAATAGTCAAGCTGGAGCTTCCCATGTCAAAGGTCATATCACCATTCTTGATGTAATCGATTTTGCCGTTGCTCTTGTAGGAATAGCGAATATCACCTACGCTTTTAAGGCGGTAACCATAAGGTAAGTCGCTGTCGCCTCGTTCATTGTCGAGATTGCCAATGGTCTTTTCATCAAAGCCATCTCCTTCAAACAGGTCGCAGGACGTGAAGACCAGACTCATGCCCATCGTGGCAATGGCCATTGCTGCAATAGTAAGGGTGCGTTTCATAATGTTTGTTTGTTTTAAAAGTGATTGATTCGTGTTAAAAACTGGTTCTATGGTGATGCCACCGCTGATGGTGGCTTCTTACGGTTTGAACTCTTGAAGAGCACTTTCAGAATATCGTCAAGAGATGAGCCCTTGACGGTTGGTGGAGTGATGGGATGGAAGGGGCTTTGACACCCCTTCCGTGAGCAGGGCTATTTCATTTCGTCCTCGTCCTTCATATCGATTTCTTCGCCGTTGGCCGTGTAGAATTCGTATTGTAAGAAGGCGAGTCGTTGGTTAGGCATGATGCGGACGCCAAAGCCGTATTTCATCTGCCATCGGCGCTTCAGTGATATGAGGCCTTGGTTGATGTATGCGGCTACATAGGGGTGTACATGCAGGACAAAGTTGCGTATTTGCAGCGTCGTGACAAGTTTGTCGATCTTCTCTTCGAGGACGTCGGTAAAGAGTATGCTGGACTTGATTGTGCCTTTCCCGAGGCAGGTGGGGCAGGTCTCATCAACGCGCACCTCCATGACGGGTCGCACACGCTGACGGGTGATTTGCATCAGTCCGAACTTGCTCAGTGGCAGGATATTGTGTCGTGCCCGGTCGCGTTTCATGTTCTCTACCATACGTTCGTAGAGTTTCTGCCGGTCTTCAGCCACCGCCATATCGATGAAGTCTACGACGATGATTCCCCCCATATCCCGCAAGCGCAGCTGTCGTGCCAGTTCGTCGGCGGCACCGAGGTTCACTTCGAGCGCATTAGCCTCTTGTCCGTCAGGGTTCTTGGCACGGTTACCACTGTTAACATCGACCACGTGCAAGGCTTCGGTATGTTCGATAATCAGGTAAGCACCATGCTTGTAGCTGACGGTCTTACCGAACGAAGTCTTGATTTGCCGGGTGACGTCGAAATTGTCAAAGATGGGCAATTTGCCTTTGTACAATTTGACAATCTCTGTCATCTCGGGTGCAATCATCTTCACGTAGTCGTGTACCTCGTCGAAGATGCGTGCATCGTTGATGTAGATATTCTGATAGGTGGGGTTGAAGAGGTCGCGTAAGAGCGCTACAGTGCGACTAGTCTCCTCGTAGCAGAGGCAGGGCAACTCCTTGGCTTTGTGGGCCCGAGCGATGGCATCCTCCCATCGCTTGAGGAGGAGCATCAGTTCCTGGTCGAGTTCGGCCACCCGTTTGCCTTCGGCTACAGTACGTACGATGACGCCGAAGTTCTTGGGTTTGATCGTTTGTATGAGTTGCTTGAGACGTGCTCGTTCGGCGCTGGACTTGATCTTTGAGGATACGCTGACTTTGTCTGTAAAAGGTACCAGGACGAGGAATCGTCCGGGGAAGGTAATCTCACACGTGAGCCTTGGACCTTTGGTAGAAATGGGTTCCTTGACGATTTGCACCAGCACCTCCTGTCCGATTTGCAAGGTGTTTTGCACACTTCCGTCCTTGGGGAGGTCGGGCTGAATGCTGGCTCTTGAGATGGGGAAGATGTTCTTCTTGTCGCTAAGCACCTGCTTGAGGTACTTGGCGTAGGAGTTGAAATGAGGTCCCAGGTCCAGGTAGTGGAGAAAAGCGTCGCGCTCATGGCCTACATTGACAAAGCATGCGTTGAGGCCCGGCATGAGCTTTCGCACGCGTGCAAAATAGATGTTGCCCACATTGAAACTGGCCTGTTGCTCCTCCTCTTGGTACTCCACGAGTCGTTTGTCCTCGGTCAGGGCAATGGCAATTTTCTTAGGCTGTACATCTACAATTACTTCACAGGTCATGAGAGAATTGTTGTTGGTTTGACGTTTTGTGTGTTACTTTAAAGAAATGTTGGTGTTCCCAACAAGGTGTTTTTTAAAAACAAGGAACAAACCGACCCCAGAGCGGGGGTATGATTTGTTCCTCGTTGTGACTCACGAAGCCTGGGAGACAAAGAGTCAAACAGAGCATCTTTATTTGCTCTTATGTCTGTTCTTTCTCAGTCTCTTTTTGCGCTTGTGAGTAGACATCTTGTGTCTTTTCTTCTTTTTTCCGCTAGGCATAGCAATAAGTTTTTATTAAGTTAAAGAATAAAATATAGAGTTCTCTATAGAATTATTTTCTGTTGTCATTCACCACTTCCAAAAACGCTTTAGAAGGTTTAAACTGCGGTACAGTATGTTCTGGAATAATGATGGTTGTGTTTGTAATGATGTTGCGTGCTGTTTTCTGCACACGTCTTTTCGTCACGAAGCTTCCGAAACCACGAAGGTAGATATTTTCTCCGTTTGCCAAATTCTGTTTGACTTGAGTCATAAAGGCTTCAATTACCGTCAAGGCCATTGTCTTGTCAAGGCCAGTTTCTTTGGCAATACTATTGACGATTTCTGCTTTAGTCATTGTCGTAGGTGTGATAATAGATTATAAATAGGCTCTTTATAGAAATATGAAATCCCTTTTCGGGTTGCAAAGGTAATAACTTTCGGGGAGTTATGGAAATGTTTCGGTTGTTTTTTTGTGAAAAAAGTGCTTTCGCGCTTTATTTTTGCTCAGATATGATGATTTTTACCTATCTTTGCGTCATGTCAATGGATTTTGCGACTTCTTTGTTAATCTGGTATCAGCGCAATGCGCGGCCTTTGCCTTGGCGTGAGACAAAGGATGCCTACGCGATTTGGTTGAGCGAGGTCATCCTTCAGCAAACGCGCGTAGAACAGGGGGAGGGCTATTGGCACCGTTTCATGCGGTTGTTTCCCACGGTGGAGGCTTTGGCGTCGGCTACCGAGGACGAGGTCTTGCGTGCGTGGCAGGGATTGGGCTATTACAGCCGTGCCCGCAATTTGCATGCCGCGGCGCGGCAGGTGGTGAGCCAGGGCGCTTTCCCTCGCACTATTGAAGGACTGCGGTCGCTTCGCGGCGTTGGTGAATATACCGCTGCAGCCATCGGTTCAATCGCCTTCGGCCTGCCTGCGGCAGCTGTGGACGGCAATGTTTTTCGGGTGTTGGCGCGTTATTTCGGTCTTGCCTCTTCTCCTTATACCACACAGGGGAGGCGTGAGTTCACGACCTTGGCCACAGAACTCTTGCCATCCGCTGAGCCAGGCAATTTCAACCAGGCTCTGATGGATTTTGGGGCGATGGTCTGCACCCCCCAAAAGCCCCGGTGTGAGTTGTGCCCTTTTGCTCTTACGTGCGTAGCGTTGCGCGAAGAGAGAATGGAGGAACTGCCCGTTAAACGCCTGAAGAAAAAAGTGACAGAGCGCAGGCTCACTTATATATATATAAGGAATAAGGGACGGGTGGCGATGCATCGCCGCGAAGAAGGTGATATCTGGCAAGGCCTTTGGGAACCCTTGCTCATCGAAGGCCAAGATAAATATAAACTGCAAACGGTGGGACGGGAAGGTGTCGTGGCATTCGTTTATTCAGCTCCGACAGATTCACCGGAAGAGGCGGTTCTTGCCTATCCGCAACTGTTGGTAAGGAATCAGCGTCATGAGCTCACCCACCGCATCCTTATGGCCGATTTCTATTTTACGGAACTGCAACAACCCTTGGCGTTGCCTGACGGCTATTGCTGGGTGGATGAAGGAAAGATTGACGAATATGCTCTGCCGCGTCTTATCGTGAAGCTGCTGGAGCGGCTTCCGGCTCCTTGCCTACAATCACCTTGATTTTGACGATGCGCCGTTCATCCATCTCCATGACTTCGAAGGTATATCTGTCGTGGGTGATGCGTTCGTGGAGTTGTGGGAATTCTCCTTTTATTTCAAGTAGCAGGCCAGCGAGGGTGTCTGCATCACCTGCCACTTCATCCAAGGCATCCTCCGGCAGCTGCATGATCTTGCGGAAATCTGAGAGGAGCGTCTTTGCCTCGAAGACAAAGGTGTTCTGGTTGAGACGTGTGAAGGTGCGCTCTTCTTCGTCGTATTCGTCGTTAATCTCTCCCACGATCTCCTCGATGATATCCTCCATGGTCACCAGGCCGCTGGTTCCCCCGAACTCATCCACGACGATGGCTATGTGTACTTTCTGAGCCTGGAAATCACGCAGGAGGTCGTCAATCATCTTTGTCTCGGGGACGAACGTCGCCTGTCTCACAAGCGTCTGCCAGCGGAATGATGCGGGTTTGTTGAGATGGGGCAGGAGGTCCTTGATATAGAGGATTCCCCGGATGTTGTCCTCGGTGTCGGCATAGATGGGGATACGTGAGTAGTTGTTCTCCACGATACACTTGATGACTTCAGGGAAGGGCGTCTTCACATCGAGGTCCACGATATCCACGCGCGGAGTCATCACCTCTCGTGCCATTTCTCCGCCGAAACGGATGATGCCTTTGAGCATCTGTTGTTCATCTGCAATCTCCTTCTTGTCGGTCAGTTCCAACGCCTGTTCCAGGTCGTTAACAGAGAGCTGCTGACTGGAGTGAATATGGTTAGTCACACGTCCCGACTTAATCAGCAGCCAGCTCACTGGCCACCAGATCTTGACGAGCACCGTGTAAACAGGAGCGCACAAACGGGCCATTGCCAGGGGTTTCTGTGTGGAAGCAATCTTGGGCATCACTTCTCCAAAGAGCAGGAGGAGGAAGGTGAGGAGCACCGTCATGAACAGAAACTCCAACCAGGCATTGCCCCCGAAGTCGATGGTCGCGTGAAAAAAGTAGTTGAGCAGCATGATGATGGCCACGTTGACAAAATTATTGCTGCAGAGAATCGTTGCCAACAGGCGCTCGCTATCGTCAAGGAGGCGTAAAATGTGTTTGTCTGCGGGATGCTTGCCTTCGTTGACATCATTCATGTCGGTGGGTGACAAGGAGAAGAAAGCAATCTCGCTGCCGCTGACGAAAGCGGAACAAGCGAGCAGGAAGATACTCACCCCCAAAACGATATACGCACCAACGCTGGGGGGAGTGAGCGTGATGCCTTGAAAGCAGCCTTCTACGGCTGAAAGATAGTCGTCCATTAGTCGTTTGTCGTTTCTTTTTTCGAGGAAAAGAGTTTCAAGTCATCTGCCCAGACCTCAGTGATATATCGGGTGATGCCTTGTTTGTCCTCGTAGGATCTGCTTTGAATTTTACCCTCCACATAAATCATGTCACCGGTGTGTACGTATTTCTCCACAGTCTCGGCCAATCTGCGCCAGAAGATGATATTATGCCATTCCGTGCGCTCAGGCACTTCAGTGCCGTCTTGCAGTTTGTAGGCCCGTTCGCTGGTAGCCAAACGGACTTGAGCCACACAGACGCCATGGTCCACATAGCGGACCTCGGGCTCTTTTCCGACGTATCCCAAGAGAATAACTTTATTGATACTTGCCATGATTACAGATATATTACAGCCCCTTGAGGGAGGGGTAGCGGCTGATGAGAAAAGCAGTTGTTCCTCAAAATATGTTTGTTTTGCAAAGATACGGTTTATTCTTGAAACGGCCACTGTTTAATAGCATTTATTTGTCAAAATCTCCAAAATCAGATGAAAGTTTAATATTTTTATACGAATTCATTTCTCAATATCATTCATTTTACCTACATTTGCAAACCATTAAGACTTTTTAAGCATATTCACTTTTTATTTTTCAGGTTATGTCCTTAATGATTGTTTTTAAACTTCTCGGTTCGCTCGCCTTGCTCATGTATGGTATGAAAGCCATGAGTGATGCCTTGCAGAAAATGGCCGGACCGCAGTTGCGTCACGTACTTGGTGCGATGACAACCAACCGTTTCACGGGTGTGCTCACAGGTGTATTTGTTACCGCAGCCGTGCAGAGTTCCACGGCAACGACGCTGATGACGGTGTCGTTTGTCAACGCTGGTTTGCTTACCTTAGTCCAAGGTATTTCTGTCATCATGGGTGCCAATATCGGTACAACGCTCACGGCTTGGATTATGTCGCTGACCGATATGTTTAATGTCGCAAACTTGGTATATCCGGCTTTCTTCCTGGGAATTATCCTTATATATATGAAGAGCAAGCGCATTATCGGTGACTTCCTCTTCGGTATCGCTTTCCTTTTCCTCGGATTGAGTACGTTGAAGGAAACCGGTACGTCGCTGGTCAATGACCCCGAGGCAAGTGTGATCATCACCAATTTCTTCGCCACATACAACGAACCTACTTTCTTCAACTCGGCACTCTTCCTGATTATAGGTACTATCCTCACGCTGTGCGTGCAGTCATCAGCAGCCATCATGGCTATCACCATGACGCTCTGCTCTACCGGTGTCCTTTCGATCGACCAGGGTGTGATGCTGGTATTGGGCGAGAATATCGGCACTACCATCACGGCAAATGTTGTGGCTCTGGGGGCTAACACTCAGGCGCGCAGGGCGGCCTTTGCCCACCTTAGCGTGAACCTTATCGGCGTGATATGGGTATTGTCGCTCCTGCCCTGGTTCCTGAAGATGGTTTATGGGATCGCTGGTTACGATCCTGCATCTCCTGATTTGTCGCGTATGTCTGTTGTATTAGCTACTTTCCACTCTGCTTTTAACGTAAGCAACGTCGCCATACTCATTTGGTTCGTACCGCTCATTGAGCGCTTCGTATGCTGGGCCATTAAGCCCAAGAAAGCCGAGGGTGAAGATGAGGATTTCCGTTTGCATTTCATCTCTTCGGGTATCATGAAGACACCGGAGCTCTCAGTTCTCGAGGCTCAGAAGGAGATTGTATCTTTCTCCGGACGTATGCAGAAGATGTTCCTTATGGTGCGAGAATTGTTGCAACTCTCCGCTTCGGTGAATAAGAAGAACCGTCAGGAGGGCGAGTTTAACAAACTCTTTACTCGCATCGAGAAATACGAGGATATCTCGGACAATATGGAATTGGAGATTGCCAACTATCTGGATCAGGTGGGCGATGCTCATCTCTCCGATGAGACCAAAGCGAAGATCCGCGCGATGCTACGTGAGATTTCCGAGTTGGAGAGTATCGGTGATGCCTGCTTTAACATGGCGCGTGCCATCAGTCGTAAGTATCAGGGCAAAGAAGATCACTTCAACGAGACTCAGTATCAGCACCTGCACCAGATGATGGAACTCACCAATGATTCGCTTACGCTGATGAATCAGCTTATGGCTGGTCGTAAAGAGGCTTTCGATGTAAACAGGACTTTCAACACCGAGCATGAAATCAACAACTACCGCAATCAGCTTAAGCAACAGAATATTGTAGACGTGAACAACCACGAATATACTTATGCAGTGGGTACGATCTACATGGATATCGTCAATGAGTGCGAGAAATTGGCTGACTATGTAGTGAATGTCGTCGAAGCTCGCATGGGCTTAAGAGGTAAGGACTGAATGCGTCTGAACTGATATCCTGACCTCCGTCACAGGGACCGGTGTCCGCCTCTTTCATGGCTGGCGCCGGTCCCTTTCTTTATATTGGTGTCCGGTAATCATTTAGCTCTGTTTGATAAATGTCAATGATGGCGATCAATGTCAATGATGGCGGACGGCTGAAATATGGGGTAAAAGAAAGCTCGTCAAGCTTATCTTTTCAGCGAAAAACCGTCCAACCTGTCCTTTCAACGAAAGCCTACGAACGACCGTGAATATGATACAGGATGGAGGTGACAATAGCAGAAAAGCAGCCCCCGGAGGAGTTTACCTTCGGGGGCTGTTCAATGGGTTATGTGGAATAAGTGACAATCGTGTGTGAGATGGAAGGAAGGATTTACTTCACGAAAACCTTCTTGCCATTAAGAATGTAAACGCCACTGCGTACGGGATGGCTAAGACGAATGCCGGTGAGGGTCGTGAAGATGCCATTCTCTGACGACGACGTCTTGGGTACTTCAATCTTGTCAATGAGTTCCATGTCTCCGTCGCTGATGATGAGATATCCGATGCGTTCGTCGGTGGTTTTGTTGAGCGTAAGCACCTTCTCTGTGTTGCTCTTGTCAACAGTCATGCGTACCATGAACGAAGAAACCGTGCTTGAAGTGCTACAGGTATAGCGTAAGCAGGCTGCTGCCTCATTATTGTTGGTCTGAAGTTGGGTGAGAATGCGCGGGTTCTCCACTTCGTCGCTCAGTGTGATGGTTTGGGGCAAGCTGCTGAAAGTCATATCTTCGGTGCCTACAGTGAAGATGGTTCCTTCGCCGTTGGTGTAGGTACCCGGTTCCATGGCGATGAAATTGCAGGGACCAGCGACTTTGGTGGTCTGCGTGCTTTCTTTGAGAAGCTGGATCTTGAAACCTTCTGTCGTGACATCATAGATTCTCCACATTACAGCAGTGATATTGGCATTAGAGATGCTTGGAGTGGCAAATACAACGGGAGTGGTCGCAAATGGCTCACTGAAGGTGACTTGATATTCCGTCTGACAATTGATAAACTTTCCGTCATTGACTGTGCCGGCCTCATAATGGAGGTTGCCATAGATGCCGCGTCCGGCTTTAGCCGCCAGATATGTGGTTGTCAGTTTGGTGGTCTTTGTGTTCTCACTGTCGCTTTCGAGCAGATGATAGCGCATCTTGAAGTTGCTATAGTGCGTGTGTGCGGAATTCAGTAATACCATAGACAGATTTTGTATCACAGAAATACTGGCATAGGAGGGATCGCCGATGACCACGATGGGAGATTCCGCCTCGAAAGGATGACTGAAGAAGGTGATGTTGAACTCTTCTTTAGGAGAAGAGATGCTGCCGAACTGAAAGTCCTCGCCGCCTTCGCTGGCGTTGATGACGTTATAAGCGATGTTGGAGGTGAGGGTCTTGTTCGTATACAAGGTTTCAACAACGCGGTATTCGTAGGCCGCAGCTTCTTCGATGACGTCAGTGTAGGTGATTTCTGTCTCGTCCTCGAGTTCGTTGCCTGTCCATTCAGCAATCGTTTCCCAGCGTCCGTAGCCGGCACGTCGCTGCAATTCTACGGTATTGGCGAGGTCGCCGTTCTTGCTGTTCCATGTGAGCGTGCAAGTCATCTTATTGGCGTTGAACGTGGCGCTGAGGTCGCTGGGTGCATAAGTGCGCGGAGCGGTGGGGATATAGTTGACACTGCCGTTGTAGGCGAGGGGCGACTGGATGTTGGCGTAGTATTTTCCCGCTTGTGAGAGGTTGCCGTCGCGTATGAGTTTGCAGGGGTAGTTGCCATTCTCGCTATTCCAAAAGAAATAGCGTTCGACGCCGGCTGAGTTGTTGAGGATGGTGGTGATGTCCTTAATGGCATTGGCAAAGGAGGTTTCGGTAGCGCTTCCGGAGAAGGAACCGTTGTTGTTCCAAGAAGCACCCCAGCACCATTCAGAGACCCAGACGGGACGCTTGTAGTTCTTCACCCAATAGTTCTGCAACGCATCAAAATTTCCTGTCCAGTAACAGTGTGCGTCAACGATATCGCAGCGCCATCCGCGTGCATCGATAGAATCGAGGAAAGGTTTGATGAGCTTACCCGTTCCGTTCCAGTAGTCGCTGCCGTCCCACGAAGAGGGTGTGCACAGACGCTGGCCGGTGCGCATCAGGTTTTCCCAGTTGGCGAGGATGGTTTCGAGGTCTTGCGGATTGGGGTCCTCAGGGTTCAAAGGCTCATTGTTGGTCTTGAGGTGGCAGGAGTATGAGACGCCGCCGCACTCCGATGGCGAAGGCCAGTTCTCAAAGATGTGATGAGGCACACATTCAGCGTCAGGCAGACGGCTCTCACCAAGACCGAATTTGTAGCAACTGGTGGCGTTGAGCAGTCCCACATCAGAAGCCGAGGTGTTGTCGGCTAAGGCAGCCTTGCCGGCGTCGTACCACTTGAAGATACGATAGGAGGAGATGCGTCCAGCCATGAGCGTGGGCAGGTTCATTTCGAGATCGGCATCGGCGGCGATGAAGCATCGGCTGTAGCCCCAACCTCCTTTCTTGAGGGCAAAGGTAACCATATAACCTCTTTTGAGTTTGAAACTCTGTATGCGGTTATTCCATGCGTTGCTGACATTCTTCATGAAGCCGCCTGCAGCACCTTCGGTGAAACTGTTGCTTTCGCTCTCACCGCCGAAGTCTTGCTCAGAGAATACGGTAAGAGCGCGGAAAGACGAACCTCCATAGGGCAGAAGGATGGCTCCGCGGTTGTAGAGCTTGAGTTGGCAGTTGGAACCGTCGGCTGCGGCTTCGCCATTGATCTTGATATAGGTGAGATAGGCTTTGGCCAGAGAGGGCTTCAATGCATCGAAAATAACGACGGCATGGTCGGTGTTAACGATGTCAATACTACCAGTCTCGGTAAAGGGTTCTGAGCCGCTGATGTGGTAGTCTACGTCAGCGGTGAGGCTGACAGCTTCCGCTACCTGAGCAACGGTTTGTGTCTCGTTCGCGGCCATGGCTGCGGCGTAGCATGCAATGAGCAGCAGCGCTGCGGTAAGTAGTCGTTTCATGTTATTCTTGACTTTTATGAGTGAGTATAGTATCATTGTTTATCTCCGAGCTGGACGCTGCGACATCAGTTGTAGTCCTCGGG
>JAILCU010000066.1 GCA_024690405.1 Bacteroidales bacterium | reverse complement strand
TATTCGCTAAATTCCGATTTATCTATTTTCTAAAATACGAAGTTACATTCTCTTATATAATGTGAATTGTAAATTCTTGTTGATAATGGCGAGAACGTGCCAACGCTTTGTGACATACACTTTAGACTTGCGCTTGCGAATGCCTTCAAGATCAGCGGCTTGCGTCTTGCGTCGCTTGCCATCTGGAGCCAACATTACAACAGGGGAACAAATTGTACCCCACTTAGAGTTGAGTTCCGAATCACGTGACCGCATTCGCTTGATGTACTGCTTGACATCAGCACTGTCGGTCAACACTTGCACTATATCCGTTACAGAGAAATAGTACTTCTCCTGTTCTGCATCCCAAACGATGCGAACTTTCTTGCCCTCAAAGAGCTGTATAGCGAAACTCTCGTTCATGATGATACAATCCTATGTGAATTGGTTACAAAGTTACAAAATATTCTTCAAAGAGGTTCTGATATGACAGACTTTAACACGATATAGTGCACATTTCCCTTTAAGAATGAATCAAAATGCCTTGCATGAGTTCGGCTTGAATTATATTTCTCCACTGAACTACAGCATCTTATTGCCTTCAAGTACCAATAGCGGTACGAAACGATTCTTTGGGCATACATTTCTATCTCTTTTGACTGGCAAGGAAAAACGCTCCTCTTGATCAATGAAGTTGGCAAATGCTCAAATTTTACATTCATATATTAAAAGAATTTAAATATAGTTCGTTTAAGGGGTTCATGTCTATCGTCACTCTCAGTAAATATGAGAATAAAAATAGGTTTTCCGGACACCAATATTTATGTACTCAACTTTCGCAAGCTCAGTTTCGTCGGTTTAAGGTGCGAGCGGGGCTCGCGGTTTAAGGGGTTTAAGGTGCAGCCGTAGGCTGCGGTTTAAGAGGTTTAAGGTGCAGCCTCCGGCTGCGGTTTAAGGTGCAGCCTTCGGCTGCGGTTTAAGGGATTTGAGGTGCAGCCGTAGGCTGCGGTTTAAGAGTTTAAGGTGCGAGCAAGCTCGCGGTTTAAGGGGTTTGAGGGGCATGACAGATATAAAACACTTGGCAGACAGGAATTTACCTACCTGCGAAACTTCAATCATTTTTATTGTTGTCCGGTAAAGTATAGGAACTAAGGTAAAAAAAGGTCGGAATCCTGCGAAGGAAACCGACCTTAATTATATACGGACAGTTCTTATGGCGCTCTCTGCTCCAAAAGTTCAATCTTTACAGAATTACAGGTTGCGACCATGGCAGTTCTTGAATTTCTTGCCGCTGCCACAGGGACATGGATCATTACGTCCCGGTACCTTATCAGCCGTGAAGGGAGTGCGGGGTTGCTGTGCCCTCGTGTCCTGAGCGGCAGCAGCGGCCTGGGCCGCATCGGTGAGATCGGCAGGGGCGCCATTGGAATAATCGGGACGCGAATATTGGGGAGCGGGCGTAGTGCCGGGGGCGCTGCCGGAACGGCTTGCGGTATATTGCGCACGCTGCGCCGCTGCAGCACGGGCACGACGCTGAGCCTCGTATTCGGCACGACGCTGAGCCGCATCATCGGGGGCCTCGACCTGCTGCTCGGGAACTTGTCCGCGCATCAGGATGGAGATGGTTTGATTGTTGATGCGGTTGACCATCTTGTCGAAGAGCTTCACCGACTCCAGTTTGAAGATGAGCAACGGGTCTTTCTGCTCATAGGAAGCATTCTGCACGGAATGCTTCAGTTCGTCGAGCTCGCGGAGATTCTCCTTCCAAGCCTCGTCAATGACATGAAGCATGATGGCCTTCTCGAAGGCGGTGACGATGGCGCGACCCTCGCTGTCGCAGGTCTGCTGCAGCGAGACACCTCCGATATTATAGACACGTCGGCCGTCGAGGATAGGCACCATCACTGGGCGGTCCTTCCATTCCTGACCGTTGGGACCGTCAAAAATCGGTTTAAACACCTTGAAAGCTTCGGCTGCAATGAGACTGGTCTTCTGCTGGAAACGCTCGAGGGCAGCCTGATAAGCTTTCTCTTCGAGATCGTCGCGCTTCATCTCAACAAGGTTTTCGGCGGTGAAGGGCACCTCCATGGCAAAGAGGCTGATGAACTGCTCCTTCATCTGTTCGTGGTCGGCGCAGTTCTCTATGATGCTGCATACGCGGTCGTAGAGCATATCGGCGATATCCATGCCGAGGCGCTCGCCCATCAGGGCGTGACGCCGCTTCTCGTAGACTACGGTACGCTGTTTGTTCATGACATCATCGTACTCCAGCAGGCGCTTACGCACGCCGAAGTGGTTCTCCTCGACCTTCTTCTGGGCCCGTTCGATACTGCTGTTAATCATCGGATGCTCGATCATCTCCCCATCCTCGAAGCCGAGGCGGTCCATGACTTTAGCGATACGCTCCGAGGCGAACAGACGCATGAGCTTGTCCTCGAGGGAGACGAAGAAGACGGAGCTGCCCGGGTCGCCCTGACGTCCGGAACGTCCGCGCAACTGGCGGTCGACGCGACGACTCTCGTGGCGCTCGGTGCCAATGATGGCCAGACCTCCAGCCTCCTTCACTTCTGATGAAAGTTTAATATCCGTACCGCGTCCCGCCATATTCGTAGCAATCGTGACGGCACCGAGCATACGCTCTTCCTCGCGCTTGCCGCCCTTGCCATCATCCACCATCACCTTGCCCTTGGTGGACTGACCGGCGAGGGCTACGATATCCGCCTCCTTCTGGTGGAGCTTAGCATTCAGCACCTGATGCGGAATCTTGCGCATCGACAACATTTTGGAGAGCAATTCAGAGATCTCGACGGAAGTGGTACCGACCAACGTAGGCCGTCCGCTGTTGCGCATCTTCTCGACCTCAGCGATGACGGCATTATATTTCTCGCGCTGGGTCTTGTACACGCGGTCGTTCATATCATCGCGGATGACAGGACGTTTGGTGGGGATCTCCACGACATCAAGTTTGTAGATGTCCCAGAACTCGCCAGCCTCGGTGACAGCCGTACCCGTCATACCCGCCAGTTTATGATACATGCGGAAATAGTTCTGCAGGGTGATGGTGGCGAAGGTCTGCGTGGCGGCCTGCACCTTCACGTGCTCCTTGGCCTCGACGGCCTGATGGAGGCCATCGCTCCAGCGACGCCCTTCCATGACGCGGCCGGTCTGTTCATCGACAATCTTGACCTCGCCGTCCACGATAATATATTCCTCGTTGAGATTGAACATGGCATACGCCTTCAGGAGTTGCTGAATGGTGTGCACGCGTTCGCTCTTAATAGCATAATCCGTGTAGAGCTGATCCTTCTTCTGCACACGTTCCTCGTCGGAGAGGCCCGTTTCAGCTTCGAGCGCCGAAAGCTGCGAAGCGATGTCGGGCAGGATGAAGAGGTTCTCGTCCTGCACCTGCTTAGCCATCCAGGCATTCCCCTTGTCGGTGAGGTCGGCACTGTTCATTTTCTCCTCGATGACGAAATAGAGCGGTTCCACGGCCTCGGGCATGCGCTTGTTGTTGTTCTCCATGTAAATCTCCTCGGTGGCGAGCATGCCGCTTTTGATGCCCGGCTCGGAGAGGTATTTGATCAGCGGCTTGTTCTTGGGCAGCGCCTTGTAGGAGCGGAACAGCGAGAGGAAACCTGCGGCCGTCTTCTCCTTGTCGTTCTCGGCCTGTCCCTCGGCAATCAGTTTCTTAGCCTCAGCCAGATACTGCGTGGCCAACTGGCGCTGCACGCCCACGAGTTTCTCAACGAGCGGCTGATATTCCTCGAACATCTGGTCATCGCCTTTGGGTACAGGACCGCTGATGATGAGAGGCGTGCGGGCGTCATCAATCAACACAGAGTCGACCTCGTCAACAATGGCATAGTTATGCATTCTCTGCACAAGGTCCTCAGGAGAGGTCGCCATATTATCGCGCAGGTAGTCGAAGCCGAACTCGTTGTTGGTGCCGAAGGTGATATCCGCCTGATATGCCTTGCGACGCGCCTCGGAATTGGGCTGGTGCTTGTCGATGCAGTCAACACTCAGGCCATGGAACATATAGAGAGGTCCCATCCACTCGGAGTCGCGCTTAGCCAGATAGTCGTTGACCGTCACCACATGCACGCCATTGCCCGTGAGGGCATTGAGGAAGACGGGCAGCGTTGCGACGAGGGTTTTACCCTCACCAGTGGCCATCTCGGCGATTTTGCCCTGATGCAAGACGGTGCCACCGAAGAGTTGGACATCATAATGAATCATGTTCCACTCCATCTCGTTGCCACCAGCGACCCAATGGTTGTGGTAAACGGCCTTATCGCCTTCAATGTCCACGAAATCATGGCGTGCGGCCAGTTCGCGGTCGAAATCTGTTGCGGTGACTTCGACATTCCCGTTCCGGGTGAAGCGCTCCGCCGTTGACTTGACAATGGCGAAAGCTACGGGACGGATCTCGTCGAGCACTTTCTCGAAGACCTCCAGTTGCTCCTTCTCCAGTTTGTCGATTTTCTCGAAGATGGGTTTGCGTTCCTCGATGGGAGTGGCGTCAATCTTGGCTTTCAGTTCCTCGATCTGGGCGCGGAGCGGTTTTCCGGCCTCCTGAATCTGCTCCTTTAATAATAACGTACGCGCGCGCAATTCATCGTTGGACAGCGCGTTGATCTCCGGATAAACCTTGACGACCTCATTGACAAGCGGCTGAATCAGTTTCATGTCGCGGTCGCTCTTGGTGCCGAAGAGATTGCTGATAAATTTAATGAAATTCATATATGGATTGAACGTTTAAACAACAGTAAAAAAAAGAATGAACACGGAAGAGGCGGACCTCACTGAAGCACGAGCGGTGCCTCGCGACTTCCGTTGGGGGCGCGGATGCGCAGGCATCGTGCCAGGGTAGGAGCCACAGCCGCGGTAGTGACGGGCGTGGTGATGCGCTGCGCCTGCACATCGGGTCCGAGAAAGAAGAGCGGGAAGCTTAAATAAGCTTCGCCCGGATGAATATAATCGGTATTGTTCTCGCAGACCACGGTCCAGCCCGGATTCACCTCCACCAGGAGATCCCCGGAGCTGACGGCGTTCCATCCGGCACGGATACGCGCCACGCGCGGCTCCCAGCTGCTGAGGAGGAGACTCTGAGAGGTATAGACCTGACGCACCCCTGCCATCTGTGCGAGGAATTCCTCGCTGCGCGAGAGGACATCGGCCAGGCGCAGCTGGCGTTGTTCAATGAGTTTATGATCGAGATAGATCTGATTGTCAAAGGAAGCCTCGACGTACTGCGCCTGTCCGAAGATGGCCGCAAGATACATATTCAGCAGCATCGAGGCACGCTGCATCGAGAAGGTGCCGGTGGGCAGCTGGGCTAAGCGAGGGCCGCCATCGTCGGTGTCGGCATATCCGGTCGAGGCGACAACGAACAAAGCGCGTCCCTTTCCGACCACCTTCTCTACAGAAGCCATCAGATGCGCCAGGGAGCGGTCGAGACGGACATAAGCGTCCTGCAACTCGGAAGGAGCCTCGGTCACCGCACGATGGTCGAAGTTCCCTGCATAGAAACCGACGTTCAAAATATCCGGTACGCGATCGCGGCCAAGGTAAGAGCCTTGCAGACAGTAGTCGACGAAACGGTTCACCTCCTCGTTGACCAGCACGCAATTCTTCAGCTGACGGTAGCGGCGGTCACCTTCGAACTTGTGCTTGAAATCCTTTTGGGCTACATCGCTCAGGCTCTGGAAATAATGAAAATCCTGCAGAGCACCTTCATAGACCGACTCATAGACGATCTTGCGGATGCGCGAAGAAAGCGGGTCGATGCGTTCGCCGGAAGTGGCCCAAAGCGGGAGGGCGTCGGCATAATAACTGGTGCTGCACCACGACCCTGTCTGATCGCTCAGCCAGAAAGCGCCGTCGGCCAGATGACCGGCCATGAGTACCGCCATCTCACGCTCGGGCGCGATGCTATAAACAATCGTCTTTTTCGCTGTGGCTTGCTCCAACTCATCGGTGAGCGTGGTCGTAAGCAAACGGTGGGGTGAGGTGCGTTCCGAGGTCTCGAGCCCTTTGTAGCGCGCATCATCCACGCAAAAGACCGGACGGAGCGTCTCGCGCGAGAGCCACGACATGGCAGGAATCCCATGGGCGGAAGGAGGTGCTCCGGTGGCCAGCGTTGCGGCAGCACTGGCACGGTCAGCCCGATGGAAGGGCTGCTGTGCATCGGTATAGTAGCGTGCTTCAGCCATCAGACGTTTGAGACCGTCCTCGCCGTAGAGAGGGGAGAAAGCTTCCATGTAATCGGTGCGCAACTGGTCCACAAGGATGTTGACAACCAGCCGGGGCAACTCTGCAGAATTCTGCGCATCAACACCCATCATGACCATAAGGGCAACGACAGATGTCAACAGACGATTCTTAGTTATGGAAGAGCAGTGTACGATAGGGTAACGTGGGATTTATGGCCGGAGCCTGTAAACAATCAAATGCACTATAGCACGACTCAGCAAAAGAAGTGCCAAAGGCAGCGCCAACTGACTGAAGTGCTGCGGAATGAAAGGATAGAAGAGGAGGAAACTCCCCAAAAGGAGACACGCGAAACGGTGATAGATATGGCGCTGGCCGAGGCGGTCGGCACGCACGACCGACCAGACGAAAAACAAGGGAAAAGGATTCAGCACCCAGACCTGCCAATTTGACGCAACGGTGTCATGCTCGGAGCAGAGCACCATGAACAAGACCAGACAGCCAGCCAGCCCCTGAAGGGTCATCAGCACGAGATCTGCGGGCCAAAAAATGCGACGGTGGCAGACCTCGACCGCGGCAACGACTACTCCAATCACGAAAAGCAACCACCATAGCGCACGCGGTGACAAAGGGAACGCGGGCAACGCATCGGCTTCCAGCTGCTGCCGTGAAGTGTCCTCAGGCAGGAGCTCGTTACGTTGAAGCACCAGCGTGGTATATACCGAACGCCCCCTGTCGACAAAGGCGCTGTCAAAGTATTGCATCAGATAGATAGGCGAGAACTGCTCGTCGCGTTCGACCAGCAATGTATCGGCCTCCGCACCCAGAAGCAGGTCGTTCCCCTCGCGCGCCCATTCGTGCCCGTCGGTAAACTGATGGAGGATGGAACGGAACGTATGACGGGGATGACGTGCGGGATAAATCACCCGACCCCGGATGGCGGCCTCGATGTAGTCGCGGGCTTTGGTCGTGCAATTGTGGCGGAAGATGTGATAGCGATAGCTGCGGTTCTCGGGCCGACAGACGCTATCCAGGGAGAGCAGCAAATGCCGGGCCTCGTCGGGATAGAGTGCCAGCACCTGCTCGGTCACGGAAGAGCCCCGGGCAGCATATTCACGGAGAAACGAAGGAAGGGAGGTGTACGCTGCGATGTAGTCGCACTCACCCAAGGTGAAATGCCAGACGAAATGAGGCTGGTCGAAATCAAATATGCCGAAATTATAGACGCGCTCACAGCTGACAACGGCCTCGTCCTTCACCTCGTTCCATGAGATGCGTATCGCGGAATGACCGTACAACTCGTAGGTCTGCTGGCCCGGCGAACAGGTCAGGAGGCTGGCTACCACCGTAGAATCCACCACGGAAAAGCCAGGTTGGGGAACCTGGCTGCTCACAGGCCAGGGCACCAGCGCGAGCAGGGCGAGCAGCAAAGAGTGAATCAGTCGTCTCATAAACGGCTGCAAAGGTACGCATAATTTATGAGTTATGATTTACTTTTATCGTTTTTCTGCCATAAAAGGACTTAAAATAGGTGAAAAAAGGCACCTTCAACAAAGATTAATCGAAAACGTCCATCATAAATCGCAAATAAATACTACCTTTGCGGCCGCAAATGAATCTCGTCATTGACATAGGAAACAGCTACAGCAAGTACTACTTCTTCGAAGGAGACCGGATTGTCGGACACGGACGTCAGGCCGGCAACGGGCTTGCCTTTATTCCTGTGGCACCGAGCGAAACGGACGTTATAGCGCCGGGCAAAGCGGGCGTTATAGCACCTGGCAAAGCCTTTAACAGGCCGGATGCCGTCATTCTCTCCTCCGTCGTGACCATATCCGATGAGGCGCGTGCATGGCTGACGAGACTCACCTGCCCTGTCGTGCATTTCTCTGCCAACACCCCCATCCCGCTACGCAATGCATACCGCACCCCTGCAACATTGGGGACAGACCGTTTGGCGGCAGCGATCGGCGCATGGACACTCAAGCCCCATCATCCATTACTCATCATCGATGCCGGAAGTTGCATCACTTTCGACCTCGTAACAGCCGACGGCGTCTATGCCGGTGGCAACATCAGTCCGGGTCTTCATGCCCGCCTGCAAGCCATTGGCGACTACTTCCCGCGTTTACCCCTGGTTGCGGCAGAAGGACCCGTTCCGGAACTGGGCTACGACACGCAGACGGCTATCAGGGCAGGCGTCATCCAAGGTCTAAAGCATGAGATTGAAGGTTATATTCACTCTTTCAAGGCCAAATATCCTTCACTTTTTGTTTTTTTAACGGGCGGAGACGAGATAAATTTTGAAGACACGATAAAAAGTGACATCTTTGCAGACCAATTTCTCGTTCCCCGTGGCCTGAACCGCGTGCTCAACGATTACATGAGCCTCAAAACCAAGCAAAAATGAAACTGAAAGACATACTGACACTTTCTGCAGCCGTCGCGGTATTTTATCCGATGACCGCGCTGGCACAGACCAACGGCACCAATTCCTCCTATTCGCGCTTCGGACTCGGACTGCCCAACGACCATTCACAAAGCTACAACCGTTCGATGGGAGGTGTGGCGCAAGGGTTACGCAGCGGTTCGCGCGTGAATATGAAGAATCCGGCCAGCTATTCTGCGATGGACTCACTGACATTCCTCTTCGACTTGGGGATGGGCCTTCAGCGTACGCGTTACGACCAGGGCAGCAGCCATCTGACGGCCAACAACACCTCGTTCGATCACGTCACCTCGGCCTTCCGCGTGGCGAAGAACGTGGGCATGAGCCTGGGATTCCTGCCCTACTCCAGAGTGGGTTACAGCTTCACGCAGTCGCAAGACGTCACCGTTGACCCCTATACGGGGCAGAGTATCACTAACACCTATAGCTACGATGGCAGCGGCGGCTTGAATCAAGCCTACATCGGCGCCGGCTGGCAAGTGTTCAAAGGCTTCTCCATCGGTGCCAACGTCGGCTTCATGTGGGGCAACCTCAACCATCAGGTGGTTCAGTCCTTTGCTGAAAACGGCACCACCAACTCATCGTCGTACAACAGTCTGAGCACCTATTATACCACTCGCGTGAAGACCTGGACCGGCGACATAGGCGTACAGGCCTGCCTGCCCCTTAACGAGAAGAACGCCTTGAACTTCGGAGCCACGATCGGACTCGGCCACAAAATCGGCGGAGAAAGCACCATTCGCAGAACGGTTCTCAGCGGCGACACAATCGAAGCCTCCACCGACAAAGGCTTCTCGCTGCCGATGACCTACAGCGTGGGAGCGGCGTGGGAGCATGATAAGAAACTGACCGTAGCGGCTGACATCACGATGGAGAAATGGAGCGACTGCCGCACGCCGGAGTTCAACCCCGATAGCCGTACCTATTCTGCGACGAAAGGCTCCTACACCAATCTGTGGCGCATCAATGCCGGAGCCGAGTATGTGCCGTCGCGCTACGATTCAAGGTTCTTGCGTCGTGTCAACTACCGCCTCGGCGCCTATTATTCTACACCTTATATTAAAGTGCCTCAAGGCGGACATTCGCTCGAAGGTCCCCGCGAATACGGCGTCACGGCTGGCATCGGTCTTCCGATCGCCAACTCGCATACCCGTCTGTACGTGCTCAGCCCCTACTTCCCGTCCTATGTCAACGTAGGCGTAGGATGGTCGCGCCGCGATGCCAGTGCTTCAGGTCTCATCGACGAAAACATCCTCAGCATACACATCGGCATGACGTTCAACGAGCGCTGGTTCATGAAATGGAAATTCAAATAAGATGTTCGCCTCGTTTACCCGTCACGTCCTCTTCCATGGGCTGCTGCCCGCCCTCTGCCTGACCGCCGTCTTCTCCTGCGGCCAAAAGCACGAGCATATCGCACCGGCCGTCAGCGACAGCGATTCGCTGCCGGCGATGACCGCTCATGGCATCAGCAACCTGATTTCCGACTCCGGCATCATCAGCTACAAAATCGTGGCTGAGGATTGGAACATCTATAATACCGACCCTCAGAAATGGACTTTCCTCAAGGGGCTCTTTCTCGAGAAATTCGATTCCACCTTCCACGTGCAATGGTATGTTCAGGCCGACACAGCTTACTGCCACGCCAACCGTATTTGGGAACTGCGAGGACGCGTAGTCGTGCTCAACCGCAACGGAGATCTGATGGAGACGGAGGAACTCTTTTGGGATATGGATGCACATGAGTTGTGGAATCACGTATATATGTGCATCACCATGCCGCACTCCGACCAGCAGCTCAAAGGCTATCACTTCCGCTCCGACGAGCAGATGACCAAATACAGCATCAACAACTCGACCGGCTATACCCCTATCAACGAAAAGAAGGAGGAAGAAACGGCAACAGAGACCACCGATCCCTCCGAATCGCCAGTCAGCAATGATTCGCGACGGCCCTCGCAGGCTGACAACCATCGCGATGCCAGTCAGTCAACCGCCAACGCCCGAGCGAACACGGAGAGCCAGTCCACGCAACCCTAAGAAAAGCAACGCGAAACCCTCGGAAAAGCAACGCGAAACCCTCGCGGCAGCAACGCGAAACCTTCGGAAAAGCAACGCGAAACCCTCGCGGCAGCAACGCGAAACCCTCGGAAAAGCAACGCGAAACCCTCGGAAAAGCAACGCGAAACCTTCGCGGCAGCAACGCCTTCGGGCTTCCCCCCCTCACAGCCTATGACCACGCTCATCACATACATCCTCATTACGCTGGCGTTCTCCGCCTTTTTCTCCGGCATGGAAATCGCCTTTGTATCCAGCAACAAACTGCGTTTCGAAATGGACCGCTCGCAGAGCGGATTCAGTTCACGCCTGGCCGCCACCTTCTTCGAGCATCCCAACAACTTCATCTCTACGCTGCTCGTGGGCAATAACATCGCGATCGTCATATATGGTATTCTCATCGCCAAGTTCCTTGAACCCACCGTCATTGAACCGCTTGGGATCACAAATGAATGGATTGCCCTGCTGGTGCAGACGCTCATCTCCACGCTCATCGTACTCTTTACCGGTGAATTTCTGCCCAAGACGCTTTTCAAGCTAAACCCTAACCGCACCCTCGTCTTTTTCGCTCCAGTGGCTTACGTCTTTTATGTAGTGCTATATCCTATTTCAAAATTCACCAGCGGTCTGTCAAAACTTTTATTACGGATATTCGGGTTGAAAGTCAGTCCAGCCGATACCGATCAGGCTTTTACGAAAGTTGATTTGGACTACCTCATCCAGTCATCCATAGACCATAGCGAGAGCGAAGAGGAAATCACTGACGAAGTCAAGATTTTCCAAAACGCCTTGGATTTCAGCAACTGCAAGGTCCGCGACTGCATCGTTCCGCGTACGGAAATCGTGGCGGTGGATACGGGAGAACCACTTGAACAACTAAAATCACTCTTTATCGAGAGCGGATGTTCAAAAATCATCGTTTACAAAGAAGATATTGACAATATCATCGGATTCATCCACTCCTCAGAACTCTTCCGGCTCAAGGCCACGGACGATTGGACAAAGCACATCCGCGAAGTGCCGATCGTTCCCGAAAGCATGAATGCACAGAAACTCATGCAAACCCTGATGCAACAGAAGATCTCGCTGGCTGTGGTCGTCGATGAATTCGGCGGCACCAGCGGCATCTGCACCCTCGAAGACCTTGTAGAAGAAATCTTCGGAGATATCGAGGACGAACACGACCAGCAGTCGTTCACCGCCCGCAAGCTGCCCAACGGCGAGTTTGAGATCTCGGCGCGGCTCGAAGTGGAGAAAGCCAACGAGATACTCGGCTTAGCACTCCCCGAGAGCGATGACTATCTCACCGTCGGCGGACTGATCCTCCAACGCGTTCAACGCTTCCCAAAACTGAACGAAGTCGTCTCGTTTGACAACTTCGAATTTAAGATTATCAAGAACACAAGTACCAAAATAGAGCTTGTGAGACTACGAATTAAGGACGATTAGCCCCTTTTTCACAAAGCTTTCCGCTTAAAAATGCATTTTTCATGGCAAACGCGTGGTCGTTTGCCATTTTTTGTGTACCTTTGTGCGCTTTTTGAATCATCAACATAAAAATAAATAACTACAAACAAAACAAATGGCAACTTTACAAAAAATTAGAAGCAAAGGTGCTCTGCTGATTCTCTTTGTGGGTCTGGCACTTTTTGCCTTCATCGCAGAGGAAGGCGTACGTTCTCTCTCCTCAACACGTGCCGAAAGCCATCAGCGCATCGGCGAAGTCTATGGCGAATCCATCAACATTCAAGAGTTCAACGATCTCGTTGAGGAATACGCGGACGTCATCAAGTTCAGTTCCGGCAACGACAACCTCTCCGAGGAACAGATGCAGCAGGTTCGCGATCAGGTGTGGAACACCTTCGTACAGAACAAACTGCTGGAGCACGAAGCCAACGAACTCGGCCTCACCGTCACTGACGCTGAGATGCAGGATATCATCAAGAACGGCAAGAACCCCATGCTCGCACAAACACCTTTCCGCAACCAGCAGACGGGCGCTTTCGACTTGGAGCAGCTCAACCAGTTCCTGACACAATACAAGGCCATCAAGGACCAGCCCGGTCAGCCTGCAGAAGCACTTGCGTACTACGACCAGCTGTATCACTACTGGAAGTTTGTGGAGAAGAACGTTCGCCAGCAGACACTGGCCAACAAATATCAGTCGCTTCTCGCAAAGAGCTTCATTCCTAATCCTGTTTCCATTCAGAATTTCTTCAAGGGCTCGAGCGATGAGAAAGAAGTGGTGCTCGCTACCCTCCCCTATTCCAGCATCAAGGAGGAAGTGAAGGTGGATGATCAGGACCTGAAGACGAAATACAATGAATTGAAAGAACTCTTCCGCATCTCCGACCCCATCCGCGACATTAAATACATTGATGTTGCTGTCAAGGCCAGCAAGGCAGACCGCGAAGAGATCAACAAGGAGATGCTGGAAATTGCAGAACAGATGCAAGCAGCCGATGCCGACTACGCCAACATTATCCGCAAGAGTGGCAGCACCGTCTCTTACAGCGCACTGCCCCTCCGCCGCAACGCTTTGCCCAATGACATTGCAGCCCAAATCGACTCGATTCCCGCAGGCACGCAGAAAGGTCCCTTCCTCACCGCAGCGGACAACACCCAAAACATCGTCCGCGTGCTGAGCAAAGCCTCCATGCCCGATTCTGTGCAGTTCCGCCAAATCGCCGTCAGCGGCGCCACCGCAGCAGAGACGCAGAAGACTGCTGACAGCATTATGACCGCCCTGAATGCCGGTGTTCCCTTCGACAGCATCGCTCGCAAGTACAATCAGACCGGCGAAGAGACTTGGCTGACTTCAGCGCAGTATGAGAATGCCGTCATTGACGAGAATAACCAGAAGTTCATCAACCAACTCTGCACGCAGGCTGCAGGTACTACACAGCAGCTCAAGCTCGGCAACGCCATCGCTATCCTCCGTGTGCTCGACCGCAAGAACTTCGTAGACAAATACAATGTGGCTGTTGTCAAGCGTCCAGTCGACTTCTCCAACGACACATTCAACAAGACTTACAACGACTTCTCACAATTCATCGCCACCTACAAGACCATTGAAGAAATCGAGGCCAATGCCGTCAAGAGCGGTTATATGGTGCAAGAGCGCGAAGGGATGTTCAGCACAGAACATAACGTAGCCAACCTCCCCGCTACGCGCGAAGCCTTCCGTTGGATCTTCAAAGAGGAGACTAAGGTGGGTGAAATTTCCGACATCTACACCTGCGGCAACAACGACCACCTCCTTGTGGTGATGCTTACCGGCAAGAACAACGAGCAGTTCCGCACCCTCGAGAGCGTGAAGGAATACCTCCAGTCTGAAGTGGAGCGCGACAAGAAAGCCTTAATGCTTCAGGAGAAGATGGAAGCGTGCAACGACCTCGCCGCCGTGGCTAAAGTGAAAGGCGCCTTACCCCAGGATACGATAAAACACGTGACCTTCAACGCCCCCGTGTTCCTGCAGTCTGTCGGTACCAGCGAACCTGCTCTGAGCGGTGCCATCGCCAAGACCGCCAAGGGTCAGTTCGTAAAAGGTGTAAAAGGTAATGCCGGTGTCTTTGCTTTCCAGGTCGTTGGCGAAGACAACACGAATGCCAAGCTTGACGATACCACCAAGCAGAACACCAAAATCCAGATCATCAATCAGGGCATACGTGCTTCCTCACGTTACACCCAGGAACTGATGAAGAAGGGTAACGTCAAGGACAACCGCTACCTCTTCTACTAAACGACTTTAGTTACACGGCGCGCCCTTAGAACAAGCTCATTCCTTAGAACAAGGCAAATCCTTTGAACAAGGTCATTCCTTAGAACAAGGCAAGTCCTTTGAACAAGGCAAGTATTTTGAACGAGCCAAATCCTTTACAGAACAAGGTCATTCCTTAGGACAAGGCAAATCTCTTACAGGACAAGGCAAATCCTTAGAAAAGGAACTTTCTTAGAGCTTGACACTTCCTGCTATATAATATAAAGGTACGCGCGCGTAGCAAAATCAGATTTCTCCACATCACTTTATAGCCCCCGACAACTCATCTTGCCGGGGGCTTTTGCTTTCTATAACGCACGCCTGCAACGAGTGCTGAAGTACCCCAAAGGCGCCCATTGGAGAGGATAAGGTCGCACAGGCACTTACGACGGGTCGTTCAGGCACTTGCGACGGGTAATCCATGTACTCGAGCGTCTTTATCGATACCTTTTCTACCCATTACCGATGTTTAATTCTTAAAAAAATTAAATCTTTTATCCAAAAAGGACAACGAATGATATTATGTATTATCTTTGCATTTGCAAAGTAAAGATAGCAAAATCATCTACCCATTATGAATACTAACCTTATCCTTAAAAGACCAGTTCATACTGCCCTTGAAGCACGGCGCGAAAAGGAAGCCGTTCGCCGATTACTCACTTTCGAGCGTTTTGCCCGCGACAACCAGCTTTGGGACGAAATGCTCACCTGCTACGATGATCAAGCCCACGTCAAGGCTTCGTGGTTTGAAGGTACAGCAAAAGACTTTGCACAGGCCTTGGCAGCCCGGACCGACCACATCCCGTATCACATCCATTCTACACTGGTATGGCCTCATGGCAATCGCGCCGTAGCGATCATGGACACGACCTTCCCCACGAAGGTGGAAGTGGCCGGCGTCACGTTCAACCAAACGGCAGATTCACAGTATCTCTATAAATTGAACCGTATCAACGGAGAATGGTACATTCTGGATTGCACCACTATCCTTGAGAGCCTCCCTGGCCAGTCCCGTCCTGAATACATAGAGCATCTCTATGAAGAGGCTGACAACTGGCTGAAGAACGGATAAGCCTGCATCCGGGCAAACGCCCTTGTTGAGGAGTACCGCAAAAATGAGGCTTGCCATTGGGCACATCCCGATTGTTCAATCTCCGCAGGCGACCCGTTCGTCGTTCTGTTGCCTATGAAAAAGATGGCCTTATACCTTCTGGCAGCCATGATGATGGCTTGTCAGGGCATGCACGAAGAGGAGAGCAATCTCCTCTTCCTTTATAATCAGTTATCCCTTGCCGACCGCGTAGCAAACGACACGGCTTACTATCGTGCACAAGTGGCATCGGCGCTAACCGCCCGCACCGAACTGCCTTGGGGAACGGATATTCCAGAGCGCGAATTCCGCCACTTCGTACTGCCACCGCGCGTGAACAACGAAGATCTCGACGACTTCCGCCAGCGCTATTACGCCGAACTGCGCGACCGCGTGAAAGACCTCACGATGCAGGAAGCCATCCTCGAAGTCAACCACTGGTGCCACGAACATGTCACCTACCGCCCCACTTCAGCACGCACCCTCGGTCCGGTTTCCACGATCCGCTCGGCTTACGGCCGGTGCGGCGAAGAATCGGTTCTGCTTGTGGCGGCACTCCGAACAGTAGCGATTCCAGCCCGGCAGGTCTATACGCCCCGTTGGGCTCATACCGACGACAACCATGCTTGGGTAGAGGCCTGGGCCGACGGACAATGGCATTTTTTAGGCGCTTGCGAACCCGAACCCGTGCTTGACCTCGGGTGGTTCAACGAAAGTGCTTCGCGCGGAATGCTCATGCACACCCGCGTCTTCGGCAACTACGACGGACCGGAGGAAGTGGTCAGCCGTGAATACGGACTCACCGAAATCAACGTCACAGATCATTACGCACCTACCACGCGCCTCCGAGTGACCGTGCTTGACAGCCTCGATCGCCCAGTACCCCAAGCCACCGTTGAATTCAAGCTTTACAACTATGCCGAATTCTATACCGTTGCCACAAAAATCACCGACGAACAGGGCCGTGCTTCGCTCTCATCCGGCCACGGGAGTTTGCTGGTCTGGGCTACAGCACCCTCTGTTTCCATGCCCTCGACGGCATCAGCAGCACCCACTCCCCTACTCGGTTTCCGGCATGTAAGCCTTCCGTCAGACAGCATCATCACAGTGCATCTGGCGCCTTCTTCCAAGGTCGTTTCCCAGCAGTTAAGCACCGGCTTGCACCTTGATATCGTTCCTCCTTCTGCCTCTGCCGCTCTCCCTGACGTCACTCCGGAAGAACGCGCGGCGAACGACACTCGTTTAGCGACTGAAGACCGTATCCGACAAGCCTATGAAGCCACCATGAAGGATCAACGCAGCCGGGGCAACTACGAAGGACAGCACTCCTATCACAAACGCGCTGCAGCCAAGCACACCGAGGAATTCTATGCGGCCCTCATGGAACTCCTGCCCGACAAAGACCTGCAGCAGATTGACCTCGACATCTGGTCCGATGCCTGTGAGCACGGCATTCCCACGACACCTCTTTCTGAGATCGAAAAGCAATATCTTCTCAATCCGCGTATCGAGAATGAACTCTTGAAACCCTATAAGGAAGTAATTCGCGAGCATCTGAAGGCCAGCATACCACTGCCCCGCAACGGAAAAGAATTCCCGGAAACCGTGAAAGCCCTCCTCGCATGGACCAACGACAGCATCACTGTCGTCAGGAACCAGAATCCCCAACACCTGCGCATGCGGCCGGCTGACGTGCTTCGTTCACGCCTTGCCGACGACCTCGGCCGCGACATCTTCTTCGTAGCCGCCTGCCGCTCCTTGGGTATTCCTGCACGGATCAATGAGATTGAATCACGGGTCCAATATTACGCCAAGGAGCGTGGGAAATGGCTGGATGTAACGTTTGAAAATCCATCCGACCCCTCATCCCTGCCTCAAGGTAAAGAGTCTGCCGCATCTTCCTCCCCGTCAGCCCCGAAAGGACGTCTTACCCTATCCTTCCAGCCCACCGCCTTCGTCCCCGACGCCCAGTATTATACCCACTTCACCCTCTCACGACTCGATCGTTCCGGCCAACTTCAATTGCTTACCTTCCCCGAAGATGCCACGGCAAAAAACACGTTTGCCAGTGGTGTTGAGTTGGAAGCAGGCACCTACGTCCTCACCACGGGCGTACGCCTGGCCAACGGCAATGTGCTGAGTTCGCTGCAGGCTATCTCCGTTCGCCCGGACATCACTACGCGAGCCTCATTCACACTCCGCGACAGCCGTCATTCCGTCGCGGTAATCGGTTCTTTGAATGCCGAGAATCTCTTCCAACCGATCTCTCCAACCGACGTTCAATCCCTTCCAAACCCGACCTCCATTCTCTCCACCACAGGACGCGGTTACTACGTCATCGGTTTGATCGCCCCTGGCCACGAGCCTACAAATCACGCCCTTCAGGACATCGCCAAGGTCGGCACAAACCTTGAGAAATGGGGACGCAAATGCATTCTGCTCTTCGACAGTCCTGAATCTGCAGCACGTTTCAACTTTGACGAATTCAGTCAGGAGACAACAGATGCACCGCATTTGCCTTCCACCATTGTCTGGGGTGCAGACCTCAACGGTACCATCCGCAACGAACTCGTCACGCAACTCCATCTCACCGAGACTTCGCTACCGGTCTTCGTCGTCGCCGACTCCTTCAACCGTGTTGTATACGTGTCGCAAGGCTATACCATTGGCCTTGGCCATCAGTTGCTCAAGATTATCCAACAGCTATAGTCTGCCCTTCCCCCCAACAGGAGATAAGAGTGATTATGCCCTTTTCTTGTTGTCAGAAATTCGCTTTTTTACTTAAAATTTGGCTGTATCGCGAAAAGATGCTACCTTTGCGCTATGAGAAAAATATTTCTGTTCTTATTCCTGAGTGCTGTCACATGGAATTGTGCAATAGCAGAAGAGAACAAATATGTTCCCTCGCCATCCAACCTCAAAGCACGACAGGCCTTCGAGGAGATGCGTTTTGGAATTTTCATCCATTGGGGTATTTATAGTATGTTCGCCCAAGGAGAGTGGTATCTCAACAGCGGACTCTCCGACGAAGAATACCGGAAGGCGGCCTCGGGGTTTTATCCGGCTCGTTTCGATGCGAATGCCTGGGTGAAGGCCATCAAGAGTTCAGGAGCACAATACATCACGTTCACCAGCCGGCACCACGACGGATTCTCGATGTACGGCACGCACACTTCCAAGTACAACATCGTCGACGGGACGCCCTTCCGACGGGATGTACTGAAGGAACTCTCCCAGGCTTGTGCCGAGCAGAACGTCCGTCTTCATCTCTACTATTCTATTCTCGACTGGCATCGCAATGATTTTCCCTTAGGGCGGACCGGACGAAAAACAGGACGAGAGATGCACATCGACTACGACAGTTACTTCGACTTCATGAAAACTCAGGTGAAGGAATTGCTGACCGACTATGCTCCGATTGAGGCATTGTGGTTCGACGGCTATTGGGATCACGACGAGGACTCCATTCCCTTTGACTGGCGCATGCCGGAGTTTTATCGCTATATCCATGCCCTTCAGCCTTCGTGTCTGATTGGCAACAACCACCATATCGCTCCCATCGAAGGCGAAGACTTCCAGATGTTTGAGCGCGACCTCCCTGGCGAAAACACAGCCGGACTCTCGGGACAGGCCATCAGCCAGTTGCCGCTGGAAATGTGCCAGACCATGAACGGCATGTGGGGATATAAGGTGGCAGACCAGAACTACAAGTCCACGGGCGAACTCATACAACTGATTGCACGCGCGGCTGCTAAGAGTTCAAACCTTTTACTGAACATCGGCCCTCAGCCGAACGGCGAATTGCCTGCAACCGCCCTCGACCGATTACAGGGCATCGGGCAATGGATGCAGACGAATGGCGAGAGTATTTATGGTACTAAAGGTGCCGGCGAATATCCCTGGGGTGTGATGACACAGAAGGACAAAACTTCTTATGTGCACATCTTCGACAGGAATGTCACGAGCATAGAGATTCCTTGGACTGGGAAACATCCGAGGACCATTCAAAGCCTTGCCACCGGAGAACAACTGAAAGCGCGCCTTGACAAGCGGAAACATTTACTGACCATCATCCTGCCCGCCACGCACGAGAGTGACGATTGGGTGGTGAAAATCACTAATGACAAGAATCCAAGAACTTAAGCGCTCAATGTTTGGACGCTCCATACTTGGAGAACTTAAGAACTCAAAAACTTAAAAACTCAAGAACTTAAGAACTCAAAAACTTAAGAACTCAAAGAACTCAAAAACTCAGAAATGATTAACGAATCAGCGACTACAGGCAAGGGCACGCCACATTCAAATCTTGAATTGGAGGTTTGTTGTGGCAGTTGGCAGAGCGCACTTGCGGCTACCGAAGGCGGCGCACGACGCATAGAGTTGTGTCAAGCCCTGACGCTCGACGGTCTCACGCCCTCACTGGGGTTGCTCCGACGCTTACGCGCCCGGTTCCCTCATCTGCTCATACATGTCCTGATTCGCGTCCGGGAAGGCCATTTCGTTTACACCGAAGACGAGGTCGCCATCATGGAAACGGACATCCGCGAAGCCGTCGCTGCCGGAGCATCAGCTATTGTTTGCGGAGCGCTCACCGCGGACGGGGATATCGACCTCCTCACAATGCGCCGTTGGATTACGGCGGCCAATGGAGTGCCCATTACTTTCCACCGCGCCTTTGACGAGGTTCGCGATCCACAATCAGCACTCGAAGAATTGATTGAACTCGGCGTAACAAGGGTGCTGACAACAGGCGGACGTCTGCCCGACGGCACCATCGCCACTTCGGCAGAAGCCGGAATCCCGGCATTGCGCAAATTAGTTGACCAAGCCGCCGACCGTATCATCATCATGCCAGGATGTGGCGTGAACAGTTTGAACGCCCGCAAAATTATCGACGAGACTGGAGCCCGTGAGATACATGGTTCATGCCAAGGGGTCAATCGACCATCTAATCATCACAACGCTCACCAAGGCACACAATCCGAAGAAGTGGCAGCCATCATGAAGGCGCTTGAGATAGACAACGTCGTGTAACATTAAAACTTAAAAACTTCATTAACAAGCTTTCACTTGCGCATGTTGTTACGACCTTAATGCAAGATGCAAGAAATACTTAATGAATAGTTAAAGATCTTAAGAACTCAAAAACTCACACACATATGGGAAAAGCAAAATGGATTGGCGGTTTTTTAGGCATTCTCTCCGGTGGACCCATCGGAGCCTTAGCCGGATTTATTCTCGGTGCCTTGTTTGACGCCGTAGCCGATGACAATGGTCTGGAAGGAATCGGTGGAAATGGCTCCCCCGAAGGGACCTACACGGGTGCCGAATATGGCAACGACAACTACCAGCGGGATTATTCGTCGCAACGCATGCAAGAAGGCACCCGCAACGGGTTTCTCTTCTCGTTGCTGACGCTGGCGAGTTATATCATCAAAGCTGACAGCAAAATCATGCATTCCGAGATGGAAGCGATGCGCCAGTTCCTCCGCATGAACTTCGGCGAGACGGCAGTCAACGAAGGCTACGAGATTATGTTGAAGCTTTTTGAAAGGCAGAAGCAGATGGAGTCTGTACAACCCGGCTCCTACCGTCAGACCATTATCGATGCCTGTCATCAGTTGAGGAGCGTACTCACCAATTCCCAACGCCTGCAGCTGCTCTCGCTATTGGCTACCGTTGCGAAAGCCGACGGGCGCGTGGTCTCAGAGGAGATCGCAGCCCTGCGAGAAGTGACTCAACACCTCGGTCTCTCTGAATCGGAACTTAACTCGATGCTCAATCTGGGTGCTACAACACTGAAAGATGCCTATGCCGTGCTCGAGATCGACGAAACGGCCACCGACGAAGAAGTCCGTGCCGCCTACAAACGCATGGTCGTGAAGCACCATCCCGACCGCGTCGCGTCCCTTGGTGAAGACGTGAGAATGGCTGCCGAACGCAAGATGCGCGAAATCAACGAAGCCAAAGAACTCATCTATAAAGCCAGGGGCCTATAAAGCCCGCCCCTGGTTATAGCCCCCCACCCCACTCTCACCCTTGCCCCATATCAATAGTAGCCCCCTCGGGGGCCGAATGGGGGGCGTACCCTCGGGGGCATATCCTCGGAGGCGTTCCCTCCCCCTCAAGGAGGAAAAATCCCTACATCTTTAGGGAAACGCCCTTGCAGTATTGTTCCAAAGACGCTACCTTTGCAGCGTCAACCATTAAAAACGATATAACTATGAAGACTTTAAAGAATAGAATCTAC
>JAILCU010000060.1 GCA_024690405.1 Bacteroidales bacterium | reverse complement strand
AGAGGTGCGGAAACCGTCGAAGAAGTTAACGAACGGTACGCAGGTCTCGAGAGTTGCGAGGTGAGCAGCAGCGGTCATATCCATCACCTCCTGTACAGAACCCTCGCAGAGCATAGCGAAACCAGTCTGGCGGCAAGCCATCACGTCTTGGTGGTCACCGAAGATACACAGCGAGTGAGAAGCCAGCGTACGGGCAGAAACGTCGAATACGCAAGGAATCAGCTCACCGGCAATCTTGTACATGTTAGGAATCATCAGGAGCAAGCCCTGAGAAGCGGTGAAGGTGGTGGTCAGGGCACCAGCCTGCAGCGAGCCGTGAACGGCACCAGCAGCACCAGCCTCCGACTGCATTTCCTGCACACTTACGGTCTGTCCCCACAGGTTCTTGCGACCACGGGCAGCCCATTCGTCAACGTGCTCAGCCATAGGTGAGCTCGGGGTGATGGGGTAGATAGCAGCTACCTCCGAGAACATATAGCTCACGTGAGCCGCAGCCTCGTTACCATCACAGGTGATAAATTTCTTTTCTTTAGCCATTTTGTTTAGATAAATAAAAGTATTAAGTGAATATTATGTTTGTTGCTTTTATGCAGCAGTTCCTATTTCGTATAAATACTCTGGAGCGAAGTCAGCTCCGTTCTCCCATTCTATGGTGTTGAACTTGATGGTGAAGCGCTTGAAAAACTCTATGTCCTTGAGTGGAGCAAATACGATGCCGTTAAGCGAAGACTCCAAATCCGCGATTTTTGTCTCTCCGTTGTTGAACAGCAGTTTCAATTTGTAGCCATCCACGTATTCAGCTTTTACAATTTCAATAAACATATTGCTTTTATATAAGAGGTTCAATCTTGTTGAGAGGCTCGCTTATTTGTGGCATTGCTCTATTTCCTTGATAGTTGTTTATATCTTATTCTCAATTCTCCTGATTCTGTCGGAAATACTGATGATTTGCATCAGCACCGCCCAACCTACAACAGATGCACCCACGCCGCCGACAAAGGTCAAGACAGTCTTTGGGAAGGCCATCTCCACGTTTGACTCCCAAATTCCCTTGCTTACGAGAACCGTAAAGAGAATGCCGCCAATCAGCCCCACCCAAGCGATGACTACCAACAACTGTTCTGTCCTTGTTCGTTTCATTATAAGCAGAATAATACCTAAAAATGATGATTTGTTTTAAAACGTGTGCAAAGATACGAAGAAAATCCCGAATTGCAAAGCAGAGATTGCAAAATAATGCTAAAACGTATGCTGTTATCTTGTAGGTCAATAATAATTTTCCTATTTTTGCACAAAAATACATTGATTATGAAGACAGACATACAAATAGCAAGGGAGTGCAAGTTAGAGCACATCAATGATATTGCAGCACGTTTGGGCATTGCCCCAGAACAGTTAGAACCTTATGGACGCTATATGGCCAAGGTGCCGGTGAGCCTGATTGACGAGAAGAAAGTGAAGAAGAGCCGACTGATACTGGTGACGGCCATCAGTCCGACGAAAGCCGGTATCGGCAAGACTACCGTCAGCATCGGTTTGACGTTGGGCCTGAACAAGATTGGTAAGAAGGCTTCCGTTGCTTTACGAGAACCATCGTTGGGGCCATGCTTCGGCATCAAGGGCGGTGCTGCTGGTGGCGGCTATGCCCAGGTGTTGCCGATGGAGAAAATCAATCTGCATTTTACGGGTGACTTCCATGCCGTAACCTCAGCGCATAACACCATCAGCGCGCTGTTGGACAACTATATCTACCAGCATCGTAAGGACGGATTCTCGTTGCGCGAGATATATTGGAAACGTGTGCTCGACGTAAACGACCGCGCACTGCGCAACGTGGTGACGGGACTGAGGGGTGACGGTGTGGTGAATGAGACAGGCTTCGACATCACCCCCGCCTCGGAACTGATGGCCATCCTCTGCCTGGCTACGAGCGAGGAAGACCTGCAACGACGCATCGAGAACATCGTGCTGGGCGTCACATCCGACGGCAAGTTGTTTAAGGTGAAAGACCTCGGAGTGGCCGGAGCTATCACCGTACTGCTCAGGGATGCCCTCAACCCGAACCTCGTGCAGACGACGGAGCACACACCTGCCTTCATCCACGGCGGGCCGTTTGCCAACATCGCCCACGGCTGTTCGAGCGTGGTGGCCACGAAGATGGCCATGAGCTACAGCGACTATGTGGTGACAGAGGCGGGCTTCGGTGCAGACCTCGGCGCAGAGAAGTTCTTCGACATCAAGTGCCGCAAAGCCGGACTGCAGCCGCGATTGGTGGTTATCGTCGCCACCACCCAGGGTCTGAAGATGCACGGCGGCGTGGATCTCGATCACATCAAGGAACCGAATGCCAAGGGACTGACCGAGGGCCTGAAAAACCTGAACCGTCACATCCGCAATATGCAAGGTTTTGGACAACCTGTGGTAGTGACTCTCAACCGCCACGATACCGACTTGGAGGAGGAAATCGCCATTGTGCGCAAGAACTGTGAGGACTTGCAGGTCGGCTTTGCCGTGAACGAAGCCTTCCTCAAGGGTGGCGAGGGTGCCATTGAACTGGCACAGACCGTGGTCGAGACGATTGACAAGCAGCAGCCCCTGCCCATCCGCTTTACCTATAAGGAGACGGACCGTCTGGAGGACAAGATAGAGAAGGTCTGTAAGAGTATCTACGGTGCATCGGCCGTGGAATACGGCAAGACGGTGACAAAGAAACTGGAATCCCTGCGCAAATCGTTTACCGATGATGACGGCGCTATCGCCCATTATCCCGTCTGTATTGCCAAGACGCAGTTCTCATTCTCGGCCGACTCTACCCGCTACGGTTCGCCTGAGGGATTTACCATCCGTATTCGTGATGTCATCCTCAATTGCGGTAGCGAGATGATCGTGGCCATCGCGGGTGATATGCTCCGTATGCCAGGCCTTCCCAAGAATCCGCAGGCAGAGCGCATCAGCATCGTCAATGGAGAAATAGAAGGGCTGTCGTAGTCCTTCTGTCTCGTGGTAGCGTTTGTTATCCGGTGCATGTGTTCTGGCATCGGATCTTTTTGTTGTCCAGCCGAAGTTGCGCAAAAAGTACGTGGGTTCGGCCTAAGTAATACGCAATGAGTTTTTTTTCTTCAATGATTACAATTATTCGTGGTTGGCTAAACATTGCAACAGTTTAACGGGATGTGCGAATGTAAGGAAAATTCCAATTCGCGAAAAATGCTGGACTATAAGGATTTTGGAAAAGCACCGCTTTGAGGGTGGAAAAGGACAGCTTTGAGGGTCAAAAAGCGGTACTTTTCGGTACTTAAAGCTGTTCTTTCCTTTTTGTAAGAATAATCGTGTTAAGAAAATTTATCATCCGCTCCAGGCTTGCATGGTTCATTATCCAGCCAAGCCCCTTCATCGCCAGGATAGCATTCCTTAGGTCTAACTCACGTTAAAAGTGCCTCGCGGCCTGATACGGAAGGGAACTGTCGTCGGTGGGCATGGGAAGCAGAATGTGCCTACGGAACGATTGAACACCTCGTCGCTGTCAAGATGACTATTCGTAATCGTCGATGACGGCATTCATAAAGTCCATCATTGGTTTGGCGGCGCGGAACATCTGCTCCATCTCGTCAAGCCATTGGTCACCGGCATAAAAGTCGTCGGGCACCTGATGCCAGCAGCAGTAGTCTTTCATGCGGAGATATTCCACGTGCTCCCAGTCGCGGGGGAACCCGGCGGGGCATGTCTTTAGCTTCTCTAAGCCGA
>JAILCU010000035.1 GCA_024690405.1 Bacteroidales bacterium | reverse complement strand
CTCTTCGCGAGTCTGAGCGGCGACACGGAAATGATAAGGCGTGAGACCTTCGAAATTGGAGGCGTCACGAATGAGGATCCCGTAACAAGTAGCCAAACGCTCCTTCAATTGAGCGGAAGTAAGACCATACCCGGCCTTCAGACGGCAAAGCATGAAATTGGTCTGCGTAGGCACCACACTAAGCCCGTCCAACGCAAGCAGCCCCTCGCGCAGGCGTTGTGTCTCAGCGAGATAAGCATCCCGCTCAGGGAGAGGCGATTGACGGGCCATCAGCCATCCGGCGGCTTCGAGGGCCAGGGCATTGACCGACCATGGGCGCAAGTGCTGACGCAAAGAAGCGATGAGCGCCGGTGCTCCAATCACAAAGCCGAGGCGCAAACCGGGAATGCAATAAGTCTTCGTGAGAGAATGGAGTTGCAGGATATTGCCTGCTGCCACGGCCTCGGCCGGCGTGAGCAACGGTTCGGCGGTATAATCCCCGTAGGACTGGTCAAGGATGAGCAAGCGGGCGTTGGCAGCGATTGCCCGCACTTGATTCCGGGGCAGAACGGTGCCTGTGGGATTATTGGGATTGCAGAGCCAGACCGCACTCTCGGGAGAAGAGGAGGAGAACGGCGGCAAAGCCGTCACAGACCCGAGGGCCGGCTCTGAAGAAAGGATGTGGTCGGGAAAAGGGAACGATACGGAATGCACTTGAACGCCAGCCATCCGGCAGGCGTCGGCATACTCGCTGAAGGTCGGCTGACAGATTACGGCCGGGGATGAACCCGCCATCCCGGCTATCATATAGATTGCCTCGGTGGCACCGCTGGTCACGAGCACACTCGCTTCAGACACACCAGCGCACTCAGCAATCAAACGCGCCAACGCCCGCGGCTCGGGTTCGGGGTAAACACCGATCACGTCGAGCCGCGAGGCGAGAAAGCGCTTCAGCCCGCCAAGGTCGGCATGGCTGAAAATATTACTACTGAAATTATGACGGATGCCGCTGTAGCGAAAGGCATCGTCGCCGTGTCCGTTTAGCATAATCGTTTCGGGCACAAAGATAGTTAAAAAAACTACAACGGAGGTGTTCTCAATGCTTAAATTTCAACTTCAGGCCCACAACGAGCATACGTCCCGGCGAATAAAGGGCATAACGGCGATTGCTGCTGTCAATGCGACGGTCAACCCGGTCGAAGAGATTGTCCACGCCCACACTGGGTTCGATAACGGCCCAACGAACGGCATCAAAGGTATGGTGGGTAGAGATATTCCAGACGCCATAACCTGGAGCATCCTCGTAATCGGGATAATAGGTCTTGGATTGCAGACGTCCGTTGAGATTGACATTCAGGGTGTAGAGCCCCCATGAATGATAATAGTTGGCGGCCAGCGTGCCTACATTCTTGATGCTGCGCTCAAGGTTGCGCCAGACACCATCGGAATAACTGCGGGCATGCGTGAGGGCATAGTTGGCGGTGAGGTTGAAACCGTTAAAGAGGTTGGCAGAGACATTGACCTGCAGACCTTTGATATCGCCGCGGTCGCTGTTTTTGTAGAGACTGTAACGTTCGAGCAGGGCCGCCTGATCTGCCGTCATCTCGGGGAATTCGGTCTGCAAGCGGGCCAAGGAGGCGGCATCCACATCAATGTTCTGACGCACGACCATATCCCTGACACGGTTCACAAATCCCGTAACACCCACAGCAAAACGTGCTGTGCGATACTCTGCTCCGACACTGACGTAATGACTCTTCTCCGGGTCGAGACGGTCGTTGCCAAAGATGATCTGGGGTTTGCCGCGGTTGACCGCAAAATAGTGATAATGCAATTCATCGAGACCCGGCGCACGGAAACCGGCAGAGTAGTTGGCACGCAAGTTGAAATGGCCGAAACTACCCAGCAGGGCCACCTTTGGCGTGAGATGACTGCCGAAATTCTCGTGGTAGTCGTAGCGAAGACCGGCAGTGGCCGTGAGATGGCCCCACAGGCGCTGCTCGTGTTGGCCATACAAGGCGAAGATATTGGCCGCCTCATCAATACTTCCGGAGGTGGCTTCGAGATGATCGCGGCGCCAGTCGGCTCCAAAGATGGTCGTACCATCAGCAAGCAGACCGAGGATGGCCTTGGCCTGACCTTCCATCGTATGCTGACGCTTGGACTGGACGTAATCACCCACAGCCTGCGTCTTGGTAGCCACATCATACTCCTTGCCATAACGGAAATGGTCGCTTGTGAAGTCCACCTGAAGGGAGTTCTTCGGCGTGAACTTGTAGATGCCGCCGGCATACCAGCGCAAAGCACGGTAGTGCATCTCGTAACTGGTGCCGCCGGTGATGTCCTCACGCGTATCGGGGCGGTCGGTGATTTTGTCGTTGTAGTCGATACCGGCATTGAGTGCCAGTTGCTTCAGAGGCGCAAACGTAAAACGCTGACTGAGCAGATGGGAACGATAGCCCGTGAAAAGCGGCGCCAGGGTCTGCTGCGTCTCGGTGTCGGAACCTTTCACATAAACCAGATCGTTGTTCTGATAAGAATCGGCCCGGTCGTGGGTGTAACTGGTGTAGGAACCGAAACCGTGGGTGAAGACGTCAAGGTTGACATTCTCCGTGAGTTTGCCTTCACCGCTGACGCGCGTGTCGGAGGTCACACCGATAAGTTGGCGGGTAGGCTGGTCGGTAATGATATTGATGACACCACCGATTGCATCTGAGCCATAAAGTGATGATGCCGCACCATCGAGGACCTCGATACGCTTGACACGGCTCATGTTGATACGGGCCAGATCCACGTTACCCGAGATGTCGCCGGAGAGTTTCTGGCCGTTGATAAGAATGAGCAGGTACTTGTTGCCCAATCCGTTCATCCTCAGGAAAGAACCCATGGAACTCGGCGCCATCGAGACCTGGGGAACCATCCGTGTGATAGCGTCCTCGAAAGTGGCGATACCCTGTTCCTGCATCTCACGGCTGGAGAGTGTGCGAACAGGTGTGGCCGTAGCCTGCAGACGCTGGTGGTGGCCCGTTCCGGTGACAACAACAGGGTTCAAATCATGAGCCCTTTCGGCGCGCGCCGAGTCGGTGCGCTCCATACGGTGAATTTGCGCGAAAGCGGTGCTCCCCGCTAAGGAGAGCACCGCCAAGAGGCAGATAGTATTTATGGAGTGTTTCATGGATTTCCTTTACTGCTTATTCGGGATTTTTGGAGTGGTAGTAATCGAGAGCCTCGCCGCTGATGGCGTCCTTGGTGTGCTGCATCCAAACATTGCGAATCGTAGGCAACTCGAGCAGACCCTTCTCGATCATGGTCTCGTTGTTACAGGTGTAACCCATATGAGAGAAGTACATCTTCCAACTGGTATCCTCCACTTCACCTTCTTCGTTAGCCTCGAAGCCGTTGTCCCAGGCGTCGTCGTCACCAGCCATGTCGTTGTGACCGTGGTCGCCGTCGATAGACATCAGCGGGTGGCAATAAACGGTACCGCTGGTGATGCCGGCAGCCTGCATGCGCTCGAGCACGTCGGTCTTGAAGTTGTCCATCATGTCAACGGTACCTACGAAGTAGTTGGGGCTGTAACTCTGCAGAGCCTCTTCAAGTTCAGTGTAACGGACATTGGCCTTATAGGTATCGTAACTGTCGGGGTTGCCATGGCCCATGAAGGCGACAACGCCTTTCGTAGCCTGTGTCTTGTAGAGGGCATTCAGTTGCTTTGCCACCTCGGGCACATCAGTTTCTTTGTCCTGAAGGAGGGGTACACCGAGCTTCAGCGTCACCTTAGAGAGATAGTCATCGTCGAGGTCGCCATTGGAGTTGTTGGCGAAGTCCTTGATATAATTGATTACGCGAGTGTACTCCTCACCAGGAATGACCTGCAACGACTGCACGACAATCTCGCTATACTTAACGCCATCAGCGGCGAAGGCATTGAGCCAGAAGTTGGGAGCATAGAAATTGCGGGGATCGACATTCTCGCCGGCGGCAGCACGGTTGATGCAGATCGCAGAAGAGAAGGAGAGGAATACGTCGTAGCCGGGGAACTGCTGCTTGTAGGCGGCCACCGTAGTGTCAAAAGCATCATAGGCCTGCTGCCAGGTGGAACCGAAAGCCACGAGCAGAATAGCCTTGTCGTTGTTCTTGTTCGCCTTGACATTCTCGGTCACTGCGCTCTGATATTTCTCCCAGTTGGAGGAAACAGCATCATCTTCGTCATCGTCACAAGAGACGAAACCTGCGGAAAGGGCGACGGCTGCGAGAGCCATCATAAAGTACTTAATTTTCTTCATTGTAGTTTTGTTTTGAAT
>JAILCU010000034.1 GCA_024690405.1 Bacteroidales bacterium | reverse complement strand
CCAACTGAGCTAAAGAGGCGGGTGGGAAAGCGATCTGCATCGCGCCGCTACAACCAACTACCCTTGCTGCGGTCAAGCCCTGGGGGATTCGAAGGGAGCTGGCCGTACAGGACTTTCCCATGTCTGCTGTACGTAGCGCTTCACTCTTACAGTTTCTGCGGAGAGGGCGAGATTCGAACTCGCGAACCAGTTTTGCCGGTCACACGCTTTCCAGGCGTGCCTCTTCAGCCACTCGAGCACCTCTCCAAGGCATGGCTGTTTGAGTTTTGCGGGTGCAAAAGTAGGGCTTTTCTGTGAGACGACCAAATAAAATGGAGAAAAAATTGCAATAAATATCAGAGAGAGTCTCAAAAAGCTCCTTTATGGCTGCTTGGAATAGCGCTTGATCAGATTGTAAGCCCCATATAAGCCATACTCACCGGCCTGTGAGAGGTCGGAGAGTCCAAGCTGCACCTGTCCGTCGAGGATGCAGGCAAGTCCGCGGTTGTAATAAGCATCAGGGAAGCGCGGATCAAGGTTCAAGGCATCCGAAAAAGCCTTACGGGCCAATCCATAGTCATGCAAAGACATATAAACACAGCCGAGATTATAGTAGGCATAGACGAAACGAGGCTGAAGAGCTATCACACGCTGCAATTCATCGATGGCTCGTTGGAGCCCAAGACGTACCGTAGTGCCGGGCACATCTGAAAGGGTATTCTGTGCAGCCATCAGACGGCAACGTACCTGCGCTGCCATAAAAGGCACCAACGGATTGTCCGGATCAAGCGCTTCAGCTCGTCCCAAATCAGCGAGTGCGGCTTCGAAATCGCGCACGTGGTAATCATCGATAGCCCGCGCCAGATAGAGTTGGGGTGTGGGCGTTCGCATGGCATCTATCTTCGCAGTCAGTTGCGCTATAGAGGCGAAATGCAAGCCCAGTTCTTGTTCATCCAGCTGAACCTCGGTATTGGTGAGATAAACCGTGCGCGGTATTAAACCTTCGGCATTGAGGTCCTCCAACATTTGGTCGAAGGGGACATAACGGTTGGTTGGACTCTGTTGGCGGTGCTGCGCCAAAATGATGAGCGGTTGAGGTTGAATATCCACACGATGATCCTGCACACGTCCACGGTAAGAACTCTCATACTCGCGTTCCGGCTCATCAGCATCGGCCTCTACGATGGAAGCATAATCTTCTATATTGTGTTGGCTCTTTTTGCGCGTCTTGGCAGAGCTGTGCTTAATGCCAGCACGAGCATCCATGCGCGCCTGCAGAATACGGAATTCATCACGTTCAGCGCCATAGATATCGCCTAATTAACGCCGAATGGCAGCTCGCTGCTGATAACCTACGAGAAAATCCGGGAAAGAGTCCAGTACCGTCGTAATATCGCGAAGCGCTGCCCTATAATCCCCTGTTTGATCGAGCAGCAGGGCGCGATTGAAAAGAGCAATCATATTATCCGGCTCAATACCAAGGACAAAATCGAAATCCTCAATGGCACGATTGTCGTCCCCAACTTGGGCACGCAGGAGTCCGCGATTGAAATGACCAAGGTAATTGCGAGGTTCTATCTCCAATGCATGGTCATAGTCCTCCATCGCACCTCGCAAGTTATTCTGATGAAAACGAGCCAATGCACGGTTAATGTAATTCCCAGCCACACGGGGACGCTGAAGGATGGCTTTGTTTATCTCATCTTCAGCCTGTTCATAAAGCCCCTTGTTGAGGCTTATCATCGAACGCATGGTCCAGGCCTGTGCATCGAAAGCATCCACCACGAGAGCGGAGTCAACAAAGACAAGTCCCCTGACGGTGTCGCCCTGTTGGATGGCCACCTGTGCCTTCATTGTCAGATTCTCCGCCTCGCGGGGCCAGTAGCGTATCATCTGGTCAAGGGCAGAATCTGCGGCGGCATATTCCTTCAACTCGAAATAGCACAGCACCATATTGTGCCACGAAGCACTGTTCTTGGGCTCCATGGCTATGACACGACGATAGTCGGCTATAGCACCATCATAGTTTTTAAGGTTGACACGACACAAGCCACGAAGCTGATAAGTGGATGACACATAAGGATTGCGCTCGATACTCTCAGCACAGTCCTGCTCGGCACCGTTGAAATCCTCGAGATAGAACTTTGCCAAGCCACGAAAGAAGTAAGGCTCCGAGAGATAGGGCTTGGCATTAATCACCATGTTGAAGCGTTGAATTGACAGCACATAATCCTCGTAATAGAGGGCGTTGCGCCCCATGAGCATCACGCGATCGGTGTTTATTTGTGCCCAACTGACCCAAGGCACGAGACAAAAGAATATGACTCCAAAGAGTCTCCCGAGTTGACCATAAACGTAAGGGAGGCACCCGGAAATAGGCCAAGACAATGCTCTGCCCCTGCCTATAAAGGAGGGAAACAATCTATCCCTTTGTGAGAATCGAGCCATTGTCCTGTGATGTCTGTTGATAAAAAGCGTTGTCTTTATTCAAACTCAACGCTTTACTTTCACCTTATAGTCGCAAGAGAAACGCCCCTTGATGATGTCATTGAGTTGCCCTTTAATCATCTGCTTGCGCAACCCCACGATATGATCGGTATAGACTTTTCCATCGAGGTGGTCAAATTCATGTTGCATCACGCGAGCAAGATAGCCTTCGACCCATTCATCGTGTTCCTGAAAATATTCGTCAAGATAAGAAACACGAATGCGGGTCGGGCGCTTGACCTTCTCGCTCATACCCGGTAACGACAGGCAACCTTCATCCATGGACACCTGTTCGGTCTTGTCGTACTCCTCGATATAAGGATTGTAGAAAACATGACGAAAGCCTTCGTATTCCGGGAAATCGTCCTTGATAGGGTTCAGGTCTATAACTACCACACGGATGGAGCGTCCCACTTGAGGGGCAGCAAGGCCAATGCCAGTGCTGCGCTCAAGAGTGTCATACATGTCTTGAACAAACTGTGGCAGTTCAGGATCTGAGGGGTCTATATCTTCTGCCACCTTACGAAGTACAGGCTGACCAAGCGTAAAAATAGGTAATACCATATTTTAAGTGAAAAGTGAGAAATAAACTGTGAAAAGAATGAAATGTAATACGAGTAAAGAATTGTAGAGCAGACGGAGCTTAGACTACGATCGGCGAGGTCAATGTCTGTGGGCCTCCATCCAGTCCTGCAAAATAATGGTTGCCGATATTTCATCGACAAGCGCTTTGTTTTGCCTTGCCTTTCTGCCAATGCCACTTTCCAGCATCGCCCGATGTGCCAGCACACTGGTGAAACGCTCGTCGAAAAGTTCGACCGGAATCTCTGGCAACAGATGCTTTAAGCGATTAACAAAAGGTGTGATACGACGCATATTCTCGCTATCCTGCCCATTCATCTGCTTGGGTTGCCCCACCACTATGCGTTCCACTTTTTCTTTTGCAAGATAATCAAGCAAGAAAGCCTCGAGATCTTTCGTTGCCACAGTTGTCAGACCGTTGGCAATAAGCTGTAGCGAGTCGGTAACCGCCAATCCCGTTCGCTTTTGTCCGTAATCTATAGCAAGGATACGCATGTGGTATAATTCTTCAGAATGAACATCAATGAATCAACATCATAAGAAAGACAGGGGTTAGCTTCCCAGCCTACCCCTGTCGCAAAAATCTTACATATATTCACTTTACCAAAAAGAAATGCCTAATTTGGTGAGTGATGCAGGACTATTACTTACGCAACAGCCAAGCATCAGGATATTGGTTCCGCAGAGTGTTGCGGCTGCTGACAGCACTGTTCAGGTCATCGAATGTTGAAGCAATCACCCGGAACATCCCCTGAGGATTCTTCACAATCTGTGCAGCATAACCATTTCCATTCAATTTTTGCTGCAAGTTCTCAGCATTTGCCTGGATGCTAAAGCTACCAACCACAACGCTATAAGCTTTCAGGCCAGAGCCATTGACCAGTGCAACGTTTTCGCTACGGGTATTCTCATTCACTGTGGGAGCAGTCGTCACCGTCTGTACAGGAGCAACGGTTGTGGGTTGAACAACAGTCGTTGTAGTGGTGGTATTGGCAGCGGGTTCAGCGACCTGAGTCTCGCGCTGCTGCTTTGCCTTTTCATAGGCCTTTTTGTAAGCACTCTCGCTGCTTTTGCAGGAAATCATCGAAATAGCCACGCAAAAGGCGGCACCCAAAACGAAATAATTTTTCATTGTTTTTACTCCTTAATTAGTTGTATAATAGATTTTACGGCGCAAATATACAACTTATTGAGTTTCCACAAAACAAATAATCATAAAAAAAACGTTAAATGTATTCTTTTTCACCTATTTTTCACAAAAAAAGCGTATCGCATCTATGGCCTTCGCTAATAAAGTCTTATATTTGCAGCGAAAACAACTTCATTATTCATTAACCGACTGCATGGACTCGAGCCACAGTCACAAAACCTATAAAAACGTATGAAAGCAGTAGATTGTATCTTAGCATTTATTGGAGGTGCTATCATTGGCGCAGCAACTGGTATTCTTCTGGCTCCTGAAAAGGGCACCGACACTCGTGAACGTATTGCTGAAGCACTGCGTAAGCGTGGCATCCGTTTGAACAGCAAAGAGATGAGCGATCTCGTTGACGATATCACCGAAGAACTTAGCAACAGTCAGGAAGCTGCGGCCCAATAATGACCATCGTCAACGAACAGACCACAAATCAGATGAGTCAGCTCTTTGAGCAGGCCCGTCGTTATTTCACGCTACAAAAGGATTACTTGAGTCTGAAGAGCGTGGAGGTCCTCACGCGCCTGTTCTCGACCATCGCCCTGGCCATTATTCTCATTCTCGTAGGCTTTTTGGTAGTGCTATTCGGATCTTTCGCTCTCGCTTATTGGATTGGCGAATTATTAGGCAGCAGCATTTTGGGGTTTGCGATCATCACAGGTGCTTTGTTGCTCGGCGCTTGTTTAGTCTATGCCAACCGCAAAGCTTGGATTATCCTTCCTACCACCCGTTTCATGGTAGAACTCTTAGCCTCTAAGGTTAATGTACCCACCGAGGAAGGGATTGCTTTGGAGAAGACCCACTTGCAGCAGCAACTTAATGACAGCCAGGGCGAAATACGCGATACCGCCAACACGCTTCTCGCTCCCCTCCCCCAGGCACGCAACCGTTGGGAAGTGGCATCACATCTCTTCCAAAATGGCATGACAATCTTCCGTGTCGTGCAAGTGGGGTTTAGTGCCTATGAGGCTGCACGAAGGGTATTTGGCATTGGTCGCAGGAAGAAGCGTTTCTAAAGAAAAAGCTTCGATTATAGCGTCAGGAGAACATAGGACTTAGAACAGGAATCAAGCCGCAGTGAGACATTCGTTTCACTGCGGCTTGATTTCTGCAACAACGTATTCGGATTGGGTGCCAATACGGAACTTTCCGCCCCAGATGCCCAAACCGCTTGATACATAATAGCGCGTGGCACCTCGCTGATGGTCACCATAGGCACATTCATACATTTTATCCGTAATCCATGACACTGGCCAAACCTGTCCATGATGAGTATGCCCGGCAAGCTCGAAATCAATACCGGTCTTTTCTGCTTGCTCAAGATGATAGGGCTGGTGGTCAAGCAGAATGATGTATTTTGAAGAATCAATACCTGCAGTCAGTTCTTTCAATAATCGACGCCTCGGATTTGTACGGTCATCTCTACCAATAATTATCAGATCACCGAAGGAGACAACAGAATCTCGCAAAAGATGGATTCCCGCCTCGCGATAAAAGCGCAAAGCCTGCGGTTCACCTGAATAGTATTCATGATTTCCCAAACATGCATATACGGGCGCATGAAGACGATGAAACTCCTGTGCCATGTCTTCTTCATCTAAAGGACGGATGCTTCGATCAATAATATCACCGGCAATAAGCACAAGGTCGGGAGCCTCAGCGTTAATAAGATCTATCCATCTTGACAATTCGGCACGACGGTTATGATAACCTAAATGCCAATCAGATGTCATCACTACGCGCAAGGAGCTGGACATACTCTTGTTCGTCGGCAATTCCACCTTCACGCGTACCTTATTAATATAATGTAGGTAGCCATAAACGAAAGTTCCGCCGATTAAGCCGATTACCACCAGCGATCCGGACCAACTCGCCCGAAGAAAAGATAATGGAACGATGTGGCACAATCGAAACAGTTCTAATGCCACGAAACACATCACCAAGTAGAGCAGAATCATCAGCCACGAAGTCCCAACCTGATATACAATCGTAGCCGCCGGCATCGAAAGACGATCTAACAGCGGCATAAAAGCCAAGAGGGAAAAAATGAAGCACATTGCCATCACAAGGGCCAATAGCACTTTGACACAAACAGGAACAGGCAGCAGCTGCCATAAACGCCAAGTTACAAATGCCTGGGCTGCGATGGGCAGCAACAATATCAGAAAAAAAGCGTAACGCATTAATAAAAGGAAAAGAGGGATAAGTGAAAGAGGAAAAGATCGGGGGGAAAGATTTAAAGCAAATTGCTAACTGTTGAAAGGAAAGTATGAACACTGTTCTATTTCCACTGGAATTCCTCGCGATTGATATTCCATTTATGGTCCTTGGGGAAATCATCCCCTTCCCATGCTTTCTTTGACGTCCATTTCTCGGGCGCAGATGTCCAAAACGTATCCGTAGCCGGCAACCCCAAAGGCATAAAGGATAAACTTGCCATGTAAAGCGAGCCGTTGTTGGTATAGGTATCAACAGGCGTTTGGGCTGCATTTCCTACAAAACCGATAGTAAGGAAGCCACCTTTATTATAGTTGTTTTTGGTGTCAAACATTCTATGCATGACAGCCGTGAGAGCAGCACGCACCTGACCCTCATGCAACTCTTTGGGCAACTGTTTCTTCCATGCCAAGAGTGCTAAAGGTTGCATCGTTGCCATACGATAGGGTATGGAACGGCCAAAAACAGGAAAAGTACCTTCGGGCGAAATAAAGCGTTCGAGAATGACAGCAAACTTCTGCATTCGTTCCAAGATCTGCTCGGCACGCCGTTGTCCTCCATCGTTAGGACCTACGCGATGCAATAACCGATAACTGTCTCCCTTCACAGCACGGATGATATCTACGGTTTCCTGATACATTGGTTGAATAACAAACGAATTATAATAGTCGAAAGCAAAAGCCTGACCATCGCTATACCAACCATCGCCTACATACCATTCCTCAAGTTTGTTGACGCCCACATGTATGCGATACTCATCATAGGTAGCGCCAATCTTCATGAGGAAAGCCTCTTCCATTGCCACAAAGATAAGCCAGTTGGAATATGGAGGCGCATAACGGTGCAACCCAGTTAGTTCCTTAACATACCGAGCCTTTGTCACAGAATCCAAGGGTACCCACAGTGCATCGTAAGCACGCAGGAAACTCTCAACAAGATAAGCGGCATCTACGAGCGTTTGAGAGCTGCATTCCCATCCAAGATAATCAGGACTCTCTGGGTCAACTGCATTCTTATAGGCCTGTAAAGCCCATTCACGCAATTGGCGCCGTTGCTGTCCCTCAGCAGTGTCATCATCGGGTAAGGCCAACCATGGAGCGATACCTGCCATAAGGCGGCCGAAGCACTCCATATACGCCACTTTCGGATCACGATTATCCCAGATAGGAGACGTCTCTAACACGAAATTCTGCTGTAACGTTCCTTTGGACATATTTTCCAATACGGGAGCGGCCATCTGCCATGCCAGTTCTGTCCAATACTTACGATCAGACGTTCCGTTTCCGAGCGGTTCTGTATTTTGTTTCGTTTTGGCACCTAATGGCAAAAGTATGACAAAAGCCAGACAAAGTGCAAGAGAATTCTTTATCCTATTCATAAGTATGACGTATTACTTAAAAGTCTATGAGGAAACGGGCATTAAGCATGCGCCCTGTAAGATAGTTGGGTACAGCGTACTGTTGACGCGAGATGTCGGTTATCCATAGATAGGAAGCAACATTGCTGATACCAAGAACATTGAAACAGTCAACGCCTAACCATACATTTTTCAGATGCTGCCCCAAACCACTCCTGCGATGCCCGTCCTCGTTATTAAGCAATCGATAACTCATGCCTAAATCGACGCGGCGATAGGGTGTAGCCCTGAAAACATGACTCTCCAGACCCGTATGGGGAGGTCCAAAGGGCAAACCGCCGGCAAAAGCCATCTTGAGGGTCATCTTCCAACGGTCGGTGCCGGGAAAATAATCGGAGAAGAAGAAGTTGAGATTCCAGCGCTGGTCCGTTGGCTGCGGTATTGTCTTACCATGCAACTTCATCGAGGCTTTCATCAGCGAGAACGAGATCCATGAATCGGTGCCGGGGACAAACTCTCCATATACTTTGAAATCAACACCTGCGACGAAACCTGTGCCCTCGTTACGACCATAATAGACGACTTTCAGGTTATCGACATTGTAAGGATTCAAACGGCTCTGTGCCTTGTAGTAAAGTTCTGTAGTGAACTTAAACGGTCTCTCAACCACACGAAACTTGTACTCACCACCCAACAACACCTGGAAAGAACGTTGACTTTTAATCTCACGATTAAGTTGCACGGTTGTGGCACCGTCGATGGTCGTCGTGTCGCGCAGTTCCTTGTAGAAGGGAGCCTGATAATACATACCGGTAGCCAAGCGGAAAGTGAGGTTATCGTTGGCTGCAGGTACAAAACCGACACTGGCACGCGGGGAAAATAACCATTCATCGTTCCATGACCAATGACTTAATCTTGCACCGTAGTTCAATGAAAGAATGCCGGCATTCAATTCCTTGCGCCAAGTGTCTTGCAGATACAATTCCAGACGATTTGAGGATATAGACTGCACGGACTTAAGGTTATAAATCAACTCCAAGCGGTCACCGTAGTGAGGCATGGAATAGCCGGCAGAATCACGGAACTCCCATTCTCGGGTATTCTCACTGATTTTTTCATGCTTGAAAAGAAGACCTGTCTGAAGCTGATGACCGCCACGGCGAAGTTCGTATTGAGCCCGAAGCGTCTGAGTCTTTGAGGTCAACAGATTACGGGCATGCTCCATATAAGTACCGACGGCCAACTGTTCTGCTGTGTTTGTCTCATCGAGCCAGTATTGCCCTTGAATATCATAGGTCTCGCGTTCCTTCGTGGAGAAAGCCGACGCGCCTAACGTCAGCGTGCTATATTGTCCGAGTTTACGCGAGATATTCAGAGAACCGAAAAGGGTGCGGAAGAGGTCTTCTTCTTCACCATCGAAATACACACGGAAACTCTTTACATCCTCCATCGTTCCGAAATTCGTCTCGCGGTCTTTCGGCTTGAATCGATAATTATTCCGGGAGATATATCCGATAGCATCTATCGTCCAGTTCTTTGTGGGTTGCCATGAGAGGTAGGCTTGATAGTCAATGAACGAGGGATCGTACTCTCCATTGGTTTCTAAAGAGCCCAGCAGATAGCGGTTTGATTTGTAGCGCAATCCTTGTGAGAATGAGAAATTGCCTACACGAAAGCCATCGTAAATATTAGTGCCCAACAGACTGGCTCCCAAAGAACCTTCATGACGCTCGGGGCGGCGGTAGGTGATATCCAACACACTGGACATACGATCACCATATTTGGCCTCGAAGCCACCGGCGGAGAACTGTACCCGCTCGACCATGTCGGAGTTGATGACGGAGAGTCCCTCCTGCTGACCACTTGAAATCAACAGAGGCCTGTAAACTTCCATTCCGTTGACATAAACACAGTTTTCGTCAAACGATCCGCCACGGACGTTGTATTGCGACGAAAGTTCGTTGTGCGATGATACGCCAGCCTGCGTTGCCACCAATTCCTCTACAGCGTTACCTGTCGTAGAAGGCATTCGCTTCAATTCCTTCGTAGAAATCTCTTGCGTTGAACCCATCTGCCGACGCACTTCTTTGATCACCACTTCGTCCATATCCTTTCCACCCGAACGCATACTCACATTCCATACAAGTTTACCCTGTGGATGAGCGATAACTTTGGACTTCTTCTCGTAACCTATCAATGTATAATTGATAACCACCGAATCGGTTGGCTGGAAATCAAAACTGTAGCGCCCATCAAGATTGGTAATACCACCAGCCATTTGCCCCTCCACCTTTACAGTAACAAAAGGCAATGGTTTCTGATCTTCATCAACTACGCGTCCACTGATAGAACACGTATTTGCCACCTTCACGGAGTCACTTCCGACCACAGTAGTCGAATCAACCGGTTGCTGAGCACTCATAGGAAGCACAATCAGCAACAACATAAGGATTGACAGGAAGCAACGAGCCATTGTGACAAAGGATTAAGAGTCATTTTATAGTTACCTATAAGGGGCAGAAAGGAATGAATCACTTTTTTGGAGGAACCACTTTTATATAACGTAACGCACGCGCGATTATTGTGTAGCCGGTAATTCACTATGGATGCCCTGCTCACGATGACAGATAATCACCCGGATACCATATTTTCGGTTGAGATGCTCGGCCAGATGTTGGGCGCTGTAAACCGAGCGGTGCTGGCCACCTGTACAACCAAAGGAGAACATTAAATCAGTGAAACCGCGCTGTAAATAACGTTCTACATGGGCATCCGCAAGGCGATAAACGCTATCGAGAAATGTGAGAATCTCCCCATCATCCTCGAGGAATCGAATGACAGATTCATCCAACCCAGTCACTTGTTTATAAGGTTCATAGCGTCCAGGGTTGTGCGTGGAGCGGCAGTCAAAAACATAGCCACCACCATTTCCGCTCTCATCCTCAGGGATGCCTTTGCGGAACGAGAACGAGAACACTCGTACGACAAGAGGGCCTTTACCGTCGAATTTCGAGAACGTGGCAGGTCCGTCGGCCGGATGTGCCTTATAGATATTCTCCTCGGCAGTGCGGTAACCGTCTTTACGTATTTGTGGTTTGGGAACTTCAGGTTGGAACTGTGGCTGGGCCAACAATGACTCCAGGACCTCACGAAGATAGGGATACGGACATCCGTCGGGCTCAGACAAAAGAGTTCGTAAATTTTGCATAGCCGGCGGAATACTCTCAATGAAATGCTTTTTGCGTTCAAAATACCCACGGAAGCCATAAGCCCCAAGCACCTGTAACAAGCGAAAGAGTACAAAAAGACGCAAACGTGCACGGAAACGGTTCTCATCAACTTCGATGTAATGACGAAGGTTGTCGAGATAAATGCCTATCAGTTCTTCGCGTAATTCTGGACTATAGCGCGCCGAGGCTTGCCAGAGGAAACTGGCCAGATCGTACTGAACCGGACCACGCCGGCCACCTTGGAAGTCAATGAAATGCGGCTTCCCCTCAGAATCAAGCATGACGTTGCGTGCTTGAAAATCCCGATAGAGAAAAGCACCTTGAGCATCGTTTGTAAGGTCTTTAGCAAAAAGTTTAAAGGCGGCTTCGAGACGCAACTCATGAAAATCGACATCTGTTGCTTTGAGGAAACAGTATTTGAAATAGTTCAAATCGAAAAAAACACTCGTCTCGTCCATCTCAGCCTGAGGATAGCAAACGGAGAAATCCAGACCTTGTGCCCCAAGAATCTGCAAACGCGGCAACTCGGATATCGTACGTCGAAGCAATTCCTTCTCTGCTTCGTTGTAACGGCCACCGGCATCTCGACCTCCCTTCAAAGCATCGAAAAGCGAACGCGAACCCAGGTCTTGCTGCAGATAACGCAATCCATCGGCATCCACTGCAAGAATGCGAGGTACGGGCAAGCCCTTTGCTGCGAAATGACGGGCTAAAGTAATGAAAGCATGGTTCTCATCGAGCGAAGTGCCGACAACACCGATAACGCCCTTGCCCTCAGGGGATGTGAACCGGACATAATGACGATTGCTTCCTGAGCCGGCAATAGGCTCTACAGCCTTGGGCGTAACACCGGAATATGCTGTATAGAGTGCAGTGAGTTGTTGCATCAGAGATGATTGATTTTACGACGGATTGCAATAATGTTAAAAAACGAGACAAGAATAAAAAGAGCAAAGCCTAAAAGAATGGTGTTTGTTACTGCACCTTCGCTCAGTTGTGGGAACATCTGCCACAAGCGTTCAAGATATAAACCGCGGATCCAGAATACTAACACGAAGGACAGCAGCAATACCAAGGCATTCATTCCAATGGTTAGCAATTGGTAAGGCAGCGAAATGCGGGCAGGTGAATAACCGATGAGTCGTAGGTTTTGCAATTTTTCGGCATTCTTCTGCACTAACAAATAAATGCTCAGCATGAGGATATAAAACGACAAAGCACTGATGAGCAGCCCTACCGCCATAATTATACCAGCCACAACCTTCAGGAAATAAGTGGCACGCCCAGCCTCGAGGCTATTGTCTTCCAATTCATAACCATGATCCTGGATAAAAGTGGCGATAGCGTCATCCGCTGGATTATTCACTTCCACGATCAACCGCGTAGGTGCTGCTTGAGATGCTGGAGCCAAGGCCTTATTGCTGGCTTGCATAAAGGCTTGAGGCACAAGCACTGTATTCAATCGCGTGGAAAAGCCAACTACACGCCCCTTAAGACTTCGCTCTACCCCACCCTCGCCTCTCAGCCGCAAGTCCAGTTGTATCATCGAAACCACACCCTCTGACAGCTTGGGAAGGTTTTTGGTCTGGGCAAAGCCGAAATTGTAGATGGCCAAATAGGAACGGGGAAGAATGATTGGGACTTCGTTAAGGGACGACAAATCAAGCGATTCAGCCCGGGCGGCTGTGAAGTCTTCAGGCCATTTGCTATCAACAAAATCATCTGGGACACTTTCAAAGAACATGTCCGTACCCATGCCCATACCACCCATTGAGAGGGAACCGTAAACTTGATATTGAGAGGCGGTGAACAAACCGACACGGCGAGCGAACGATTGCTGCTCAAATTCGCGGACATCTGTTTCCGTGAATGCCTGCGCCTCACCACCAAGGGTCGAAGCCGCCGAAATGCTCTTCGAAACAATCATATAAGTGTTCTTCATCACCCCATCTTCACCAGAAAATGCAGGGATGATATCTTCGTAAAACTGCAACGAGAGGAGCACTATGAGCATACCAAAGAGATTGGCAAAGAAAAAGCCCACGAACTGGCCGATGCTCAAATGCTGGCGCAAAAGTTTCCAAATGAGTTTCATAACTTAAACACTTTTTCGTATGGCAACTCCATATGATGACCAATACTGGTGACAATCACACCGGCACCCTGCCTGCGGGCCTCTTCCATCATCAACTCTCCCATAATTTCGCTGTTGGCATTGTCGAGGTGACTGACAGGTTCATCGGCAAGCATGAAATCGAATGGTTGACACAAAGAGCGAATGAGGGCCACGCGCTGCTGCTGGCCAAAACTCATGCGCCCCACTTTCGTATCTCGCCGTTCGGCTATACCGAGGGCCTCGAAATAGGCATTAATTTCGGTTTCACTTTTAAAGCCGGTCAACTGGTTCTTGATTTGCACATTCTCCCAGGCCGTCAATTCAGGAAAAAGGCGCAGTTCCTGAAACATATAACTCAGGGAGTGCTTGCGGATACAGGTCCACTCGAAGGTGCGTAATGTGCGAATATCGCGCTCATCAAAAGCAATGCGTCCCTCGTAATCATTACGATAACCTATCAGATAACTGCAAAGTGAAGATTTTCCGGTTCCCGAAGCCGCTTCAATCAAGTATAGATGACCTCGCTCCAATTGTACTTCGTGCTGCCACAAATCTGAGTGGATATCCGTTCGCTGGGCAAACACGCAAGGAAGCGTATGATGAAGTGTAATAGTATTCAATGTCTTTTAATTGATTATAATTAATGTATAAAACCGCGGTTTCTCATTCGCCAACGAGCAACAGCCGCGTCAGATGAATACCTTCTGGGGCTTCAAGAGTCAACTCCCACCGATTTGGCTGTTCCATCTCCAATCGTACCTGCTCCACCTGGTCGAAAGCCGAAGGCAGAATGGATGCCAGGCCGAGTTGCCTAAAGAGCACAGAAGCCTTGAAGTTGGCAAAGAATCGCTCCCCCCGTATTTCCGCCGCATGACGAGGTAAAAAGGTCTTGCCTTCTCTCTTCAAGCCTTGCCGACCAGAGAAATAGAAGATCTCGTCGTTCACGCCGAAATACAAAGGGTCGCCAGTGAAGGAGAGAGAGAAATCAGAAGGCGACAACTGTTTGACGCCGACCAGGGAATTTCCCCACGTGCCAGCACGACCAAGGAAATCGGTACTACCTAAGTGTGCCAAAAGGTTGACATCTCCGAGCATACTCACATTCATCTTCATCAATGAGACATCGGGATTCATCTCTTCCACGACGATATCACCATCGATAGAGCTGATTATATGGTCGATATCAAACACTAAATTTAGTCCCACGAGCGCCGTTCTGACCGCACGAACCGAGCGCAGAGCCTCAAGGAGGTTCTTGCCTTGCATATTCAAGGAAATCGAAGCAACAGCACCCTCGTGGGTATAGTCGAATAGTTCTCCCTTGATTGGACGCAAGGATTCCTCTATTGCCTTCAAAGTAACTTTGGCTGCTGAGCTCTTGGGCAGAATTTCCGCTTCAACGGTGAGTTCATTCTCGTCCGGTGCCAGTTTCAAGGCTAATAGGGCATTCTCACTCGTGGCAGCATCAAGATGCTTCAATAGTTGACGAGCATCTTCGGGCAGCCACTCGGGTGTTATAATGGCTATAGCCTCATCCTCATAGCGATTCAGCGTGACGAAAAGCGAATCTTCCATGCCACTTTCCTTGGGCTTCTGGGTCATCAGACGCGCCATCTCGGTGCGCAGTTGATCCTGGGCCGCCCCCACTGCTGGTCCCATAACGAGGGCCTTCTTGCCGTCGAAAGCCATCAGCCACTGCTGTTTCACTACGGCCCACGAAAGACCACGCTGACGAACGACGTCACTTATCAAACTGCTATTATGCCAACGCTGACATAGCGCGTCCAAGTCATCGGCATCGCTAACGGCTGCAAGAAAACCAAAATTACCAGAACGTGAAGAAAAAGCATAAACAGGATGACCGAAGTCAAGGCCCAGATGCTGGACGTCGTTTGTCCCCAGCCAACGTTCAAGCAATTGTTCCTTGTCGTGCTGACTCAAATCGGCCTCTTCAAGAAATTCCATCACTTCCACTCTCGCCAAAGCAGCGGCTCCCTTGGGAAGAGCGCTAAGATAGGTCTTCTTCTTTCCAGAAAAGAGTGCCACCGCGACACCAATGAAAATGGCTGTGGCAAGACTTATAATCAGGAGTAAGATTTTCTTATTCATGACAATACTTTTATCGATTCGCCAAACGCATCAAGTGTACAGCCACAAGCGCAGCCGTCTCGGTGCGCAAACGGCTGGTTCCTAATGAGACGGATCGGAAACCGGCGGCCTCGGCGGCTCGCACTTCTTCAATACTGAAATCTCCTTCCGGTCCCACCATCACCAACGCGGGCATCTGGCATTTAAGCACGTCTGCGAGGAATGGTTTTTGTGTTATCGGGACGTCGTGCTCATCATAGCAATGCGCGATGAAACGCTGTTCAGGCAGGTCGTTACGATGAATAAAAGATTCGAATGTCATCATCTCATCCAACAGAGGTTTCCACGCTTTATGGCTCTGCTTCATCGCGGCCACGATAATCTTCTCCAATCGCTCATTCTTCACCACTTTCCGTTCGGAGAAACGGCAATCGAGCAGCGAGAGACGATCCACGCCAACCTCCGTAGCCTTTTCCGCAAGCCATTCCATGCGGTCCATAATTTTCGTGGGGGCCACAGCCAAATGAATTTGCCCCAACCATTCGGGCTGCTGTGAAATGCTTTCTTCAATACGATAGCGACAACGACGATGATTGTCGGCTTCCGTAATGATTGCCCGATGAAATGTGCCACGACCATCCATCAAAAATAGTTCATCGCCCATTCCCAAACGTAGTACACGCAAGGCATGTTGGGCTTCCTCATCGGGCAATTGGCCTACGGCAGGCTGTGGTACATAGAAAAATCTTTGTTCCTTCATTCCTCGTTAGTCTCGGGTGTTGGGGGAGTATCGGGATTCACAAAATTATCATCTATGGATACATCGTCTGAAGGCTCTGGAGCCCTACGTGCCAACTCATCCCGTAGATTTGATGCTGCCTCGTAATTCTCACTCTCTACTGCATGCTGCAAGGCTTCCTCCAACATATTACGGGTGAGCGTACTGATATTGATTGCAAACTGGTCCTTTCCTGTCGGACGCATATATTGTGCATTGAGCAAATCTTCCTCAATGTAGATAGCACATCTCGAGATTACGGCATATACTATTCCGTCAATAGCCCTGCAATTGGTAAGATGCTTCTCCTCACCATTACAAGATGCCACTATATCGCAGAGGAAAATGCCTTCAGTGACGCTCGTCAGAATGACACGCTCAAATCTGGCCCCGAACTCGTGCAGCATCAAATTGCCGATGTCGGGTATTGTTGCGGCTACAGGCAGTTCCGAAGACATTCTCAACCGCATCATCAGATTCAGCGCACGACGAGTGGACATCATCAAAGGCAACATCCTATCGCCCTGACACTCTTTCAACAATAGCATCGCGTTATTACCGCCATTCTCCGTACCGGCTAACGCGTGTACTTTCATTTCTACCATCACTGTCGCTATTCTTTTTTTATTAAATCCTTAAAAATCAAGAATCTTAATCATTAGGCCTCAACTTTCTTGCTGTCTTTAAACAAAATAGCAAACAGCACAGCTACCACCAAGGCATAAGCGGCGAAGATATACCAACAGGTTTGCCAACCGGCTATGGTTTCAGCGCCTGTGGCACCTTCAGCCTGCGGATAGAAAACGTAATGATTGATTACCTGCTGTGCGACTACAGTGCCGATGAAGGCACCCAGACCGTTGGTCATCATCATGAACAGACCCTGAGCACTCGAACGGATGCTCTCGTCTGTTTCCTGATTGACAAACAGTGAACCTGAGATATTGAAGAAATCGAACGCTACGCCATAGACAATCATCGAAAGAATAAAAAGCCAAACACCGCTACCGGGATTACCCATGCCGAAGAACGCAAAGCGCAACACCCATGCCAACAAGGCTATCAACACAACTTTCTTAATGCCAAACTTAGAGAGGAAGAAAGGTATCAACAAGATACACAGTGTCTCGCTCATCTGCGACAGGGAGATAAGGATATTAGCATGCTGAACGCCAAACGTATTTTGGTATTCCTCAATGGCACCGAAAGAGGTGATGAAAGGATTGGCAAAACCGTTCGTGATCTGAAGACATACGCCGAGCAGCATTGCAAAGATAAAGAACATCGCCATACGAGGGTTGAGGAACAATTTGAAAGCATTCAAGCCAAGAGCCTCCGCCAAAGTCTTTTGCTCGCCTTTCTTAATAGGCATGCGGGGCATAGTCAAAGAATAAACGGCCATCACAAGACTCAGACCGCCGCTCACCATCCACTGTCCGGGCGTGGCCTGCAGACCGCAGAGATCCACGATCCACATGGTGACGATAAAACCGACAGTCCCCCAGACACGAATGGGCGGGAAAGCTTTCACAGAATCGTAACCAGCGCCCTCCAATGCGGCATAGGCCACAGAATAGCCAAGGGCTATCGTCGGCATAAAGAAAGCCACGGAAAGCGTGTAGAGTGCAAACAACGGAGCAAACGCTACGCTATCACCCGCACTATAAGCATACGCCGAAGCACCAATCATGAACGCGCCGGCCAATGCATGACAGAGGCTCAACACTTTTTGCCCTTCAATCCAACGGTCGGCTACAATACCCATCAATGCGGGCATGAAGATCGAAACGATACCTTGAACTGAATAGAACCAACCGATATTGGAAGCCAAGCCCACACTGGCCAGATAGGTTCCCATAGACGTCAGATAGGCGCCCCAAACAGCGAACTCAATAAAATTGAGGATCGTAAGTCTAATCTTTAGATTCATCTTTGTATTTTTTATTATTACAGTCTTACTTTACATAAATACGGCGCAAAAATACAAAAAATCTCCAAAAAAACATGCTCTTTGCCTAATTATTTATACTTTTGTAGCGAAATAAAACAAGACATTATGAAAAAACAACGCTTCATCACTTCATTATCTATTATTATCGCCACCCTGTCCTTTGGACAGTTGGTTGCCATCTCCACTATTCAAGCCGCAACTCCGCCCTCTCTTTTCCCCTCTACACCATCCCCTGTCGTAACCACCTTTTCCTCCCTCCCCTTTACATTCTCCTCCATTACGGTCCCATCTTCTCCCCTCCCCTCTATGCTACCTAAAAGCCGTAGTGCACTCGCTATTCGGCGAGGTCCATCCCCACTTCCCCCCGATAGTCTCACGCTCATTTGGTGCGATGAATTCGATTATACGGGCGTTCCCGACACAGCACGGTGGTCTTTCGAACATGGGTTTGTTCGCAATCAGGAGCTGCAATGGTATCAGGAGGCTAATGCGCGCGTTATCGGCGGTGTTCTGCAGATAACAGGCCGGCACGAACAGGTGATGAACACCAACTACAAACAGGTGAGTACGAATTGGAAGAAAAACCGCCCGACGGCTGAGTTCACCAGTTCCAGCATCATGACACGCGACCATTTCTCCTTCCGCTATGGGCGTCTGGAAGTGCGAGCACGCATCCCTATCGCCTCTGGTGCCTGGCCGGCTATTTGGACACTGGGTAACCGTTGGGGTTGGCCTGCTTGCGGAGAAATAGATGTCATGGAATTCTACCGCGTCCCTCCCTCAACTAAGAATATTCATCACCAGACCATTTCCCCCGAGCGCACCGAACCTATCATCCTCGCGAACGCTTGCTGGAAGGGGGCCAACGGTCGCGACGCGTGGGATTCCGCCCGGGTGCCTTTCTCTCATTTCACCGACCGCGACCCTGACTGGGCTTCGAATTTCCACATCTGGCGTATGGATTGGACGTCCACGACCATTCAACTTTTTCTCGATGATGAACTCATCAACGAAATCCCAACTTCCCAAGCCGATAACGGCGGAGGTTGGAATCACGACGCCAACCCCTTTGCAAACGACATCCCCGGCTTCGGTCACTACATCCTTCTCAACCTCGCTATCGGTTCGTCCGGCGGCCGCCCAGACATCAATGCCTTCCCTTTGGTTTATGAAGTGGATTATGTAAGGGTGTACAAAAAGAATGAATAATGAAATATGAAGGGACAAAACCACGCCTAAATAAGCGCGCAAAACATAGAAAGGAAGGAGCAAACCTCCTTTAATCATATGCATGTACTTCAAGCACTCTACATAACCATGTTTCTTCCTTTTTTGACATAATAAACCCCGAAAGATTTCAACTTTCTGGGTTCAGTTCACATTGAACCCTTCTCCCCGTTTTCATTACTCATTCCCGCATCCCATTTTCATTACTCATTCCCGCTTCCTATTCATTACTCATTCACGCATCCCATTTTCATACTCATTCCCGCATCCCATTTTCATTACTCATTTTCACCCTTTCCCCTTTCACTCATCACTTCTGTTCCATTCTTGGGCGTCGTCGCCCAAGTCTATCACCCAACTAACGCACTGCCAACAACTGCGGTGCGCCGGGCACAAATGAAAAGAGAAAAACAAGAAATGAAATGGACAATTTTTCACTCTGTCACTGTTCTCTTAACCACTTGGCCAATCTCCCTACCATCTCCTTATCTGCCGGCAACCATTCCACTGTCATCAGTTCTTCGGGCCTCAGCCAACGCGCAGCCTCATGTTCAAGCAACTGGGGTGCGGGGCCGTTAAGCGCACAAATGAAGCAATAAAGTGTGAGATGGAAGGCTTCACGTGCTCGCGGTCCTTCTGGAATAGCCTCGTATTCGTGCTCCACCATTTCAAAGAGTTCGCCCACAAGGATCTCTGTGGCCAGTTCCTCGATTATTTCGCGCTTCAGTGCTTCCTGCAGCGTCTCACCAGTTTCCACTTTTCCGCCGGGAAACTCCCAGTAGTCTTTCATGGGGCCATAGCCCCGTTGCGTTGCCAGAATGCGGCCTTCATCCACGATGACGGCCGCAACTACTTTTATTGTTTTCATTATTACTAAAAGCTCACATGAACGCCTCCCATTACCGTCGCTTTAGGCATGGGAAAGCCTTCGTTGATCACGTATTTTTGTGCCAGCAGATTTTCTCCGCGTAGCCATAGTTTCAACTGTGGAAGCAACTGATAACTTGCACCTAAATTCAGAAGCGTAAAGTTTTCTTCGCTTTCGGTTTGCACATTGGTGCACAATCCGCTAACCAATTGCAACCCTCCGTTCAGTTCCAGTTTCGCAACTCGATATTGAGCCCCGAAATATCCCTTGTATTCAGGGGCTGCCAGAATGGCTTTTTGTGTATGCAGATAACTATGATTGGTGTTCACGCTCCAGTGCTTGTTGATGTGCCATGCTGCTTCTATCTCTCCACCATAGTGCTCTGTCTCACCAGTATTATAGTTCGCGTTACGTCCCAAAGCCGGCACCATCATCGTACCAATCAGGTTGTCGGCTTTCAGATAAAAGAGATTGACGCCATAGGTCAGACGCCCGCTCTGAAGGCGTTGTTTCCAAGCCACTTCGTAGTTTAGCATTCGCTCTGGATCCAGATCGGGATTGGCGATACCATAAAGGTACATTTCTTTCAGGTTGGGCACGCGGAAACCTTTGCCTACGGACAATTTCAGTTCTCCGTTTCTCACAGGACGGATAACCATTCCTCCTTGTGGAATCCATTCACCTCCGACTTCAGAATGGTGGTCATAGCGCACGCCGGCTTCCAAAGTCCACCATGAGGTGACATCCTCACGCCAATCAAGATAACCGGCCACCTCTGTAAGGCTTTTATCCAAGGGATAATGCATGTTCTGTTCCATCTTACGGTTCAGACGTTCATCGGTGTTAATATCTGCGTTCCAGCATTCTCCATGAATGTTTTGGTAATCAAAACCTACGGTGATCCAATTGCCACGCCAAAGACCAAAACCTTGGTGAGCACTCACGCCCGTAAGGGCGTCCTTGGAGCGGAACAGAAAATCGCGGGCTGCCGCTGTCACCTCATGACCATCGTTGATTTTATGCCGACCGAAATTATGGTATACACTCACGGCACCGCTCGTACGGGTGTAATTGTTTTCGGCAACGGCTTCTACCACACCCCGGTTGATCCACTGACGCGCTTCCAAGAGCGGAGCGCTCACAGGGCCGGGATTCGAAGCAGCGAAATGGGTGAGGTTAAAGGTTGCCCAAGCCTTCCAGTGCGACGAGAATTCATAGCCGGCTTTGGCTACCCCCCCATACTGGTAAAAGCCCATATTCGCACGGTGGTTGTCGGAGCGCTGGAAGTTGAGTGCCACATCACTGAAGAATCCGCCTGAACGAACGCTGCTGTGCGCACCGGTCTGGACGCTTCCATAGGAACCGGCGCCCACGTTTAAATCGGTATGCACGCCCTCGCGCTTGCTGTCGCGAGTAATAATATTTACCACACCTCCCATGGCGTTGGAGCCATAAAGCATTGAGGCTGGGCCGCGAACGACTTCTATACGCTCTGCCAACATCGTTTGGTAAGCATCGGCAATGGAATGGCCAAAAATACCTTGGTATTGGGGATGACCATCGACGAGAAACATCACTTGCCCAGTGCCTGAACTCAGGCCGCGCACGCTCACACCGCCGGCAGCACCACCGCTGACACCATAACCCATGACGCCACGCTGGGTGACAAAAAGGTTGGGAACTTGTTCTGTCAACGTAGGCAGGACACTCAAACGTTCCATTTGAGACAACTGTTCTCCTGTGACAGTGGAAATGGTAGAGACGATAGCCTGCTCTGGCACTGCAGTGCGGGTACCGGTAACTACGACGTCGTTCAACGTGCTGTCTGCCTTCTCGGTGGTGGCCATTAAAACGCTTGAACTCAGCGCTAACGCCAAAAATAGGATTGGCTTTTTCATTTTGGGATTCTGTTCTTTTTTAAGTTTGTGTTGTCTAAAGATTCACAAATGTGTTCTCGTGGTCTACGGATTGAAGTTACTTGAATTGTTTAATTATTGTCGCTTTTAATATTTTGGCTGCAAAGATAGTGCTTTTACAAATATAATCACTACCTTTGCCAAGCAAAAAAACATATTTCAACAAATAATAACATTCTAGACAATTATCTCATGAATCCTGTTTCCACTTCCGCAGCCCCCGCTGCCATCGGCCCCTACTCTCAAGCCATCTGCGTCGGTAACCTTGTTTTCTGTTCCGGCCAACTCCCCATAAACCCAGTCACAGGCGTTTTCCCCGAGGGGGGTATTGAAGCCCAGACACGCCAGTCACTGGCGAACGTCAAAGCCATTCTCACCGAAGCGGGCACTGACTTGTCCCATGTCGTCAAGACCACCGTCTTCCTTGCCTCCATGGACGATTTTGCCGCTATGAATGCCGTCTATGCCGAAGCCTTCTCCGCACCTTTTCCAGCACGTTCTGCCGTAGCCGTAAAGGCTCTTCCTAAAAATGCATTGGTAGAAATCGAATGCATCGCTGTTTCTGTGTCTGCTGAATAGCTTATCAAATAAGTCTATACAATATTCAACTATTTCTTCTTTAACTTATACGCTCTTTTTTTCTCCCTTTATGTCCAATCTCCCCATAATCGGAAAAATTGGATATTATCATCAACTTAGAGATAACAGCAAAAACATTTATTTTTTCTTTCTTTGCAGGCGCATTCTTAATCTAAAAGGCACCGAAGCGTACCCTATAATTTTTCTATGAAACAACAGAAAGCGACTAGCGAGAATCAATGTCTTTATTTTAGCGATAGGAATATTATTGTCATTGATAAAATACAGGATTTACCCCGAAACGGCGTTTATTGCTCTGAGTATGTGATTATTATGGCATGCATAAAAGGTAGGATTCAGATGAATTATGACAACAAATCCATAACTGTCCAAAAAGGCCAACTTTTTTATGCTGCCCCTGGTAGCATATTATCCGATTTCTTAATCTCTCCAGACTTCAACTGTAAGGCTTTGGCAGTCAAACCTTCTGAAACAGTTACAGAACGAGAGACCCAAAACCAGCTTGTCAATTCTATCATTTACTTAAAGGGCCATCCTGTCTATACCCTCTCACGTGACGATACCAAAATTATTGATCATTACTATGCACTAATATACAATCGTATTCAAAAACCTGTTCACCGCTACCAAAACGCTGAAGTAAGAACTCTGCTTAACGCATTCTTGCTTATTATTGTGGGACTGATGAGCAGTGAGATGTCTTTAACCGCTACCCGAACTACAATCCGCGGAGAACAAATCGTAGAAAAATTCTTATGGTTAGTCAATGAGAATAATGGGCACCAACGTTTTGTTGATTATTATGCAGAACGCCTCAACATTACCCCAAAGTATCTCTCCACACTTGTTCAGAAAGCACTTGGTCGTACACCTTCAGAAGTCATCAGAGCGGTAACAATAAAAGAAATAGAACGACGCTTGCGCTATACAAAACAAAGCATCAAAGAAATTTCTAACGCTCTTGATTTTCCAAACACCTCTTTTTTTGGCCGTTATTTCAAACACTATTCTGGGATGACACCCGTTGCTTACCGGAAAAAATACATGAGCTGAGAGACGTCAATCTTTCCTATTTAATCTCCGTCCTTTAACATTCTATTCACCCTTTTTCTCTTATCCCACTTTTTTGTACGGAAATCGAATTGCGCCCCCTTCTTCTTGCACCTCTCTTCACAACTTCCACCTGCATGGAATGTTCCGTTGCCGAAAAAAAATGTAGATTAACGGCCATCTTTTCAATAAAGAGCGAGGCACGCACCATCTGAATAAATGATTTAGAGCTGAAAAACTATAATATTTATACCTGAAAAACGGATTTATTTGGTCATCTATTATAAATCATTTATCTTTGCAGCGGAAGCAAACGAAAACAACTACAATTATGGAAAAGTTCAACGAAATAATCAACGGAAACCAACTCACTCTGGTAGACTTTTTTGCCACTTGGTGTGGTCCCTGCAAAATGATGCACCCCGTCTTGGAACAACTGAAAGAGAACCTGGGCGACGCCATCCGCATCCTCAAAATAGACGTGGACAAGAACGAACCCCTCTCCATGACCTACCGCATCCAGTCCGTCCCCACCCTCATGCTCTTCCGTGGCGGCGAAGTGCTCTGGCGCCAGAGCGGCGCCATGCCTTTAACCGACCTCCAATCCCTCATCAAGCAATACCAATAACCCCACCCTTCCCCTCTATCTACCCTCCTTCCCACTCTTCTCCCCGCTACCCTTTCTCTCCACTACCCTTTCTCTCCGCTGCCCTTTCTCTCCGCTCCCCTTTCTCTCCGCTGCCCTTTCTCTCCGCTCCCCGCTCCCCCTCAGTCCTATTCTTGGGCGTCGTCGCCCAAGCCCCTTCCCCCCTAACACCACCCTAAAAACCGATACAAAACAATGAAGTACAAATGCTCAATTTGCGGCTATGTCTACGACGACGCCCAACACGACGTCGCCTTCGCCGACCTGCCCGACAGTTGGGAGTGCCCCCTCTGCGGTGCACCGAAAGCGGCCTTCGAACCCATCGAAGAAGCCTCGCTACAAGAAGCCGCAGCAGAAATCACGACCGACGCTGCGAACATCCCCACCACCACTGCCTTCAAAGAAGACGTGGACGAGTCCATGCAGAAACTGTCCATCGGACAAATGGCTGCCCTCTGCTCCAACCTCGCACGGGGTTGCGAAAAGCAGTATATGCCCCACGAGATGGCGCTCTTCAACGAGTTGGCCGAATGGTTCACCAGTCATACTCCTAAAGTGGACGATGACACCGTGGCCGACATCGCGGCAAGGCTCAAACAGGACATAGCCGATTATCCGATGACCAACCGCACCTGCGTTGAGCAGGCCGACCGCGGTGCACAGCGCGTCCTGGCATGGGGCGAGAAAGTGACACGCATGCTCAGTTCACTTATGGACCGCTATCAACGCGAAGGCGATGCGTTGCTCCAAGAGAAAGAAATATGGGTCTGCAGCGTATGTGGATTTGTGTTCATCGGCCCTGCCGCTCCTGAACTCTGCCCTGTATGCAAAGTCCCCGCATGGAAGTTCAACAAGATAGAAAGGAGGAAACAGTCATGAAGGATGCCAAAAAACAAGCAGCCCAAGAGGCACGCTATGCAGTCCGTAACCTGCGCCTTTGCACAAAGGACTGCCTTTGTCTATATGTCTGCCCCACAGGTGCCACCGACACCGAGAACAGCATTATCGACCGCGAGAAATGCATCGGCTGCGGAGCCTGTGCCGACGCCTGCCCGTCTAAAGCCATCTCCATGGTCCCTAACCAGATGCCCCTACCGCAAGAAAAGGCCGCAGAAGTGGTCGGCGTCCTCAATACGCTGGTGCAGCAGAAAGCCGACACCGAGCAGGCAGCCCGCCAGTTGGCCGGGACCACCGAGAGCGACACCCTCAACCGGCTCCTACGGGCCGTCGCCGGCAGTTCGCGCATCATGGAAGAAGATTTGATGCGCGAGGCGGGCTTCATGTTACCGCAGTCTGCCAACACCCGCGCCCTGTTGACGGACTTGGCCGACAATCCGCCCACACCTGATTTTCCTGTGGATATCGTCAGACAACTGCTCGCCTCAATCGATTTTCAGCAAGAAAGCAAAAACAATAACAATAACAACAATACCCCTACAATGATGACCAACAAATATGCCGGCACCCAGACCGAGAAAAACCTGGAAGCAGCGTTCGCTGGCGAATCGCAAGCACGCAACAAATACACTTACTTCGCTGCCAAGGCCAAGGAAGAAGGCCTGGAGCAAATCGCAGAACTCTTCCTCAAGACAGCCGACAACGAGAAAGAGCATGCCAAAATGTGGTTCAAGGAACTGCACGACGGCATCGGCACAACCGCCGAGAACCTCCTGGCTGCTGCCGAAGGCGAGAACTACGAATGGACAGACATGTACGAAGGCTTTGCCAAAACGGCCGAGGAAGAGGGGTTCAAGGCCCTCGCCATCAAGTTCCGCCTCGTCGCCGCCATCGAGAAACGCCATGAGGAGCGCTATCGGGCCTTACTCCGGAACGTAGAGACCGCTGCCGTCTTTGAGAAGAGCGAGGTGAAGGTCTGGGAGTGCCGCAACTGTGGACATATCGTTGTAGGTACAAAAGCCCCAGAGATTTGTGCCGCATGTGGTTATCCTAAATCATATTTTGAAATACACAGTGATAACTTCTAAACAATAACATCATTACAGGCCTCTCAAGACTTGAGAAAACCATTCCACAGAGCACAGCAATTTGCATTGTGCTCTTTTTTTATCCTGCCCCTTTTAACCCTTCACTAGTTGGCAGGCTCCCCCTGGCCATCATCACCCAAGCTCTATTGCATCTTTAAAAGCCGAAAGAGTAATCCAACACTATGAGGGGATATTGTGGGCGTCCAAAATAGCCTGGCACCCCTCGACCACATCACGATAAGTAGCATCAAAGTCACCAGTATACCATGGATCCGCGACATCTGCGCCAAAACGCGGTGAATCTGGATTCACGAGCTCCAGCAATTTGTACAACTTCCCATCAGGATCTGTGCCGAATATACGATAGAGATTACGGAGGTTCCAATCATCCATCCCAACGATAAGATCGAACCGCACATAATCATCGGGCTTCACCTGTCGTGCTGTTTTTCCAGCGCAAGAGATGCCGTATTCTGCCAACTTTCGACGCGCAGGAGGATAAACACTATTGCCAATTTCCTCTGTGGAGGTGGCTGCTGATTCGATATAGAAATCCTCCTCGCGAGCGACATTAGCCACCAAGGCTTTCATCACGAACTCTGCCATCGGACTGCGACAGATATTTCCATGACAGACAAAAAGGATACGCGTCTTAGGACGACGAAGTGAACTTGTTTCTTGTTTCATGCTGCAAAGATACTCTTTTTTTATATTTTTAGCGACTATCTAACAAAATAAGGTCTTCCTACCATTATTTTTTTTAAATTAAATACTCCATATCACATTTTTAATGTAACTTTGCAGTGCTATACATTTATAATCAATGCGCTGGCTCCAAGTTTAAACATACCCGCATAGGGAATGCAGAGCGAATCATTGATAAGTTCCAACCCTAAGAGCGATAACTAAAAAAGCAATTATTAAGGTTTATACCTACCCAAGCTTAAAAAAGATATAAGAACCTGACGTTTTACCCTTTATTATTGATGATTAAAATGAAACACGTTTATGTATTTGGAGCCATGGCAATTATGGCGCTTTTCAGTCTAATGAGTTGCGACCATCGCGACTATGAAAGTGTCAGAGAAGACACTATGCAAACACGCATATACACCCTCAAGAACGGACTCAAGGTGTACCTTTCGGTCAATAAGGACGAGCCTCGCATTCAAGCGAATATCGCAGTGAGAACGGGGTCCCGCAACGACCCTGCTGAGACAACAGGTTTAGCGCACTATTTGGAACACCTAATGTTTAAGGGGACTAAACAATTTGGCACCTCTGATTCTACAGCCGAAGCCCCCCTACTTGATGAAATTGAACAACGTTTCGAAGCTTATCGACAACTCAGCGATCCCGAAGAGCGTCGACAGGCTTACCACGAAATTGACAGTGTTAGTCAGCTCGCCGCCAAGTATAATATCCCCAACGAATATGACAAGCTCATGGCACTCATAGGTTCGGATGGAACCAACGCATTCACTTCCTTCGACATCACCTGCTATGTCGAAAACATCCCATCCAATGAGATCGAGAACTGGGCACGCATACAGGCTGACCGTTTTCAGAACATGGTCATACGCGGATTCCACACTGAATTGGAAGCTGTTTATGAAGAATATAATCTTCACCTCAGCGACGACGGCGACAAAATGATTAACGCCCTACTTTACAAGCTCTTCCCCAATCATCCATATGGTACTCAAACTACCATCGGCACTCAAGAGCACTTAAAGAACCCGTCAATCACCAATATCAAAGACTATTTCAATAACTACTACTGCCCCAATAATGTAGCTATATGCATGGCCGGAGACCTCGATCCGGAGAAAACAATGGACATCATAGAGAAATACTTTGGCGACTGGCAACCCAACCCCGATTGCCAGCGTCCTGAGTATGAGCCCGTTTCTGCACTTACGTCTCCCATTGACACTACCGTTGTTGGACTTGAGAGTGAGATGCTCTACATAGGGTGGCAGTTCCCTGGTGCCAAAGACCGTGTTTCAGACACCTTAGCTCTTATTAGCGATTTGATGAGTAATGGCCGAGCCGGACTCATCGATTTGGATATCAACCAGAAAATGAACATGTTGGGAGCTTTTGCCGGGCATGAGGCAATGGCTGACTACGGCATTTTCTTCATGGGAGGAACACCCCGCGAAGGACA
>JAILCU010000016.1 GCA_024690405.1 Bacteroidales bacterium | reverse complement strand
CAGTGGCGCTGAGGCCGACAATTATGAGTTCACTTATGTTAACGGTGTGCTCACTGTTATCGACCCCAATAATCCTGACGGCATCAATGGCGTCAATGCCAATGGCCAGCAGCAGCGTCTGTACGATCTTAGTGGTCGTAAGGTTAATAACCCGCAGCGTGGCGTGTATATTGATGAAACGGGTAAGAAGGTGGTGAAGCAATAGACCATAGACTCACAGGCAAGTCCTGTGAAGTCTTCATGATCCTATTTATTATAAAGAAATGAGTCCGGTACAGACCGGACTCATTTCTTTGTTTCCTTTATAATGTTCCCCCTTCTTGTTTCAGCTTCTCCACGTAAGCATCAATTCTCTGTAATTCACGCGGGATATTGATTTGCTGGGGACAGTGAGACGTGCACTGGTTGCAGCCAATGCAGTGGCTGGCCTGCCGCAGACGCGGAACGCTGCGGTCGTAGCCTACGAGGAAGGCACGACGCTGGCGTCGATAGGTGGGGGTGCCGCTGCTCTGCGGGGTATTGCCTTCACGTATACAACGGTTGAAATGAGCGAAGTTGGCAGGGATGTCGATGCCGTAAGGGCAAGGCATGCAGTATTGACAGGCCGTGCAGGGAATTTCCTTCTGTCCATAGATGACTTCGGCGATGTGCATGAGAAATTCATGTTCCTCCTCACTGACGGGGCGGAGAGGTGAATAGGTCTTCACGTTCTCTTTCAAGTGTTCCATGAAGGTCATACCACTAAGTACGGTTAGAACGCCCTCAGGTGTTCCTGCAAACCGGAAAGCCCATGAGGCGATGGTCGCCTCCGGATCGCGCTGTTTGAGTTCGGCAGTGACGTCGTCGTTGACATTGGCGAGGCGTCCTCCGAGGAGGGGCTCCATGATCACTGCGGGGATGCCGCGCTTGTGCAGTTCGTTGTAAAGGGTGACGGCATCGACATTGGATTTGTTGATTTCGTTGGCATAGAACCAATCGAGATAGTTCAGTTCGATTTGCACGAAATCCCAATGGTAGCGTCCCTCGTCGTGTAACTTCAAGAGGAGTTCAAAGGCGCGGTAGTCACCGTGCCAAGAGAATCCCATATTACGGATTCTACCTGCTGATTTCTGCTCGAAGAGCCAGTCGGTGAGTCCGTTGTCGAGGAATCGGCGTTGGCATACTTCAAGACCGCTGAGGTCATTGCCCTCGGCATCGCGACCGCCACCGCCAGTGCTGTGCAGGAGAAGGTAGTCGACATACTCGGTCTGCAGTTCTTTCAGTGAGTTCTCAAACATCGCCTGCGAGGCTTCAAGAGGCCATTGATCGTTACCGAAATTCGAGAGTTTCGTGGCAATGAAATATTTGTCACGTGGGTGGCGTTTCAAGGCAATGCCAGTGCAGCGCTCGCTCAGGCCGCGGCAATAGACGGGAGCCGTATCGAAGTAATTAACGCCGTGCTCAAGGGCGTAGTCCACCTGACGGTTAATCATTTCTTGGTCGAAGGGCCCTGTCTGGGGATCATCCGGCGTGCCTTCAGGCAACTGCGGAAGGCGCATCATGCCATAACCGAGGAGACCCACTACGTCGCCCGTATTGGGGTTGGTACGGGTGGTCATCGATGTGCCGTCTTCCGCCTTTTTTGAAGGTGAACACGCGTTGAAAAGCAGGCCTGAGGCCGGTGTGGCGGCTGCGGCTCCACCGGCAAGGTATTTGAGAAAGTTGCGACGGGAAATCATAGGAGGGAAAAATTATATATCAGTGAAAAGTGAAAGAGTGAAAAGTGAAAAATACAAGTTACCGGTCGCGTGATGCTTACCTGGGCGAAGACGCCCAGGAATAGGTCCGCCTCAGGGAGGGCTGGGAGGGGCTTCAAAGAACCAACCGGTCAACTTGTCAACTAATAAGAACCAACTCGTCAACTATTAAGCATCAACTCGTCAACTTGTCAACTAATAAGAACCAACTTGTCAACTAATAAGCACCAACTACACCATTTTGTGTACTTCATGACCTTCTACATAGATGGCCGAGAAGGGTCGGGCAGGGCAGAGGTTTTCGCAAGCTCCGCAGCCAATACATTTGGCTTCGTTGATGGCAGGGACGTAAGCACCGAGTTCGTCGTTGGGGTCGAGTGGCACCATTTGTATGGCTCCTGTGGGACAGTGGCGTTCGCAGTTGTTGCAGTCGACGCCGTCGCGCACGGGGATGCAGTTCTTTTTGATCCATACCGCATGCCCCACCTGGATGTTGGATTTCTCTTCGATGGTGATGGGACGAATAGCGCCGGTAGGACAAACCTCGGCACATCGGTTGCATTCTGGCCGGCAATACCCGCGTTCAAAACTCATCACCGGCTGCATCAGTGTCAGCAGACCGGCTGACGGGCGCAGGACACCATTCGGGCATTCCGCGACACACAATTGGCAACCTGTGCAATGACTCGCCATGTTCTTGGCTGAGAGTGATCCGGGCGGAGTGACAGGCGTGGAGCGTTCGGGTGCTATCTTATCTTCGATGTCGGCAAGACCGCCGTCTACTTTCAGCTTCTTCTTCTCTTGGGCTAAAGCGGCAGAGGCTGCGAAAAGGAGCGATGTCTGCAGGAAGGCGCGACGCGATGTATTCGTTTTCTGAGCACTTTCTGAGGTTTGCGGCTCCGAAACGTTATGGTTACTTCTGGCAGTGTTTTGTGTAGATGGAGTGGCACAGGAGGAATCAGCTGTGCTCTTGTGCAGCTCGGATGTGGTGGCTTTTCGTGGCAGCGTATAATGGAGAGCATCAAACTTGCAATGTTCGATGCAGTCGCCGCAGACGACACAGCGCGAGTAGTCGACGGTGTGCGTCTTGAAGTCGATGCAAGAGGCCTTGCAGTTCTTGGTGCACGATGAGCAATTGCGGCATTTCTCCTCATCAAAATGTATCTTCAGCAAGGAGAAACGTGAGAGGAAACTCAGGAATGTTCCTACAGGGCAGATGGTGTTGCAATAGGTACGACCTCCTATCCATGTGCATACCAACAATACAATCAGTGTTGCTGCGGCAATGAGGAACGTGGGTAAACTACGCAACCATACTTCTGTGCTATAGAAGGCGTAGCTGTCGTAGTGTTCGGCGATGGCTGCCAAACCGTTGTTGCACCATTCGTAGAGCGGGCGAAACAGATTTACCGCGATGCGACCGAAACTACTATAGGGAGCCAGCAAAGCTACGAACGGGCCGATGCCGGCAATGATGGCGATGACAAATAACGCCAGCACCGGATAACGCAGCCATCGCACTTCGCGGGAATAGCTGTAGCGTCCTATCTTTTTATTCTTTTGCGGGCGTAGGCGTGCGAGGATATCCTGCAGAATGCCCAAAGGACAAATGACGGAGCAGTAGATGCGCCCAAAGAGTAGGGTGCATGCGATCAAGGCGATGATTATTCCCGTATTAAAAGCCAATACTGCAGGCAGGAACTGTATCTTTGCCATCCAACCTAAGTAGGCGTGGAGGACGCCGCTGACATCAAGAAAAAGGAGGGTAATGCCAATGAAAAATACGGCTGCGAGGGTGATTCTGATCTTTCTAAGCATGTCGGTTTATTGAGGGAGAGAGGACGGTCATGTTCCTTGTTTCCTTATGTGATAGTCAAGGTATCACGGACGGAATGTTAAAGGGCAAAGGGCGTGGTTACTGTGGTGATGGAACTGGTATAAGGGGTCATCATGGAGTTGGCTCCACCCCCTTGGCGTCGTGCTTTTGGGTGAATGCCACAATCCAAATGCTGATTTCATAGAGCAGCCAGATGGGTAATGAGACAACGATGAGGGTCATGATGTCTGATGTTGGGGTGATGATCGCTGATATGATGAGAATGGCAACGATAGCATGACGTCGGTAGGCGCTCATCCACGAAGCCCTGAGCATGCCAAATCGTGCCAGTAGCCACGCAATGACGGGTATCTCGAAGACGATGCCGAAGACGAGGCTCATTAAGAGCATCGTATCGACGTAACTGGAGAGGGTGAGCATCGTCTCAACCTCGGTGCTGACACTGTACGTGCCCAGAAAACGCACGGTCAGCGGGAAAATGAGGAAGTAGTTGACGAGAATGCCGATGAGAAACATCACATAAGCCGCTCCAACCAGTCGCACACTGGCACGCCGCTCATGGTCGTAAAGTGCTGGGGAGATGAAGCGGAAGAGCACATAGATGACGTAAGGCGACGCCACCAGCAGTCCCACAATCAGTGACACCTTCATGTGAATCATGAACTGCTCGGTCAGTTCAGTGTTGATCAGCTGCAACTGGAAAGGCTCGGCACCCAGGAGACGGTAGGTGGGGAAGTCGCTGTCGCGAGGCCATAGGACGAGATCAAAGAGCTGTTCTTTGAAGAAGAACACGCCGATGCCCATCAATACGGCAGCCAGCAGAACACGGATAATGCTTCCGCGCAGCACGTCGAGATGATCCCAGAAGGTCATCTGGTCTTCCATCACTTCGTCTCGTTCTTGTCATATGTAGCCTCTTTGACTTCGTCGTCAAGGCCTTTTACCCCATCTTTGAAACTCTTGACGCCTTTGCCAAGACCTTTCATCAGTTCGGGAATTTTCTTGCCTCCGAAGAGCAATAGCACCACGAGGGCGATGAGTATAATCTCAGGTGTTCCTAAGTTCATTGTAAGTGTTTCTAAAGAGAGTTTGGGTTGTTAGATGTCGCAAAAGTAGTAAGAATTGGTGAAAAGTACATCTTTTTAATCATTATTTTTGCTTAATTTGCACCGGAAACGCAAGAAATCGTTATATTTGCAAGCAAAAGGAGTGATTTTTGCAATACATCCATCTACTTTTTCTTATATAATTTTACGAATTATGAAAAAACTTTTCCTCTTCTTATGCATGGCACTCTTGTCGTTCACGGCAAGTGCACAGTATTACGAGACAGACGCCGAAGCCGGCGATTGGTCTCTTGGGTTGAACCTGAACAATGGTACCCGCAATCCTGTTCTCAATTTCGGCCTTGGCGGAAAGATTCAATACTATGCCACACACGCTTTTCGTCTGGAAGGCTCCTTCAACGGATTTATCGAGCGTAAGAACATCAACTTCTGGGACGTGAACGTGAATGCTCATTATGTTTTCTTCCTGAAAGAGGGTTTCTCTCTTTATCCTATCGTTGGTGCTACATTCATGCACGGCCATTACGATGATGGCAACGAGAGCAATCGTGAGGGTTGTTTCGGTCTGAATATTGGTGCCGGATTGCAATACGATATTACCGAGCATCTGTACGTGATG
>JAILCU010000144.1 GCA_024690405.1 Bacteroidales bacterium | reverse complement strand
TAGTGCGGTAAGTGTACCGCCAAGGGCTGCACTTTTGGTCACATTATAAACGCTTACCAAATCTCCGTAAGTCCAGGTGGCGGAGATATTTGTTCCGTCCGTTGTGAGAGCTCGGGTAAGAGGATCTTCGCCCTGGGAGGCGTTGATGGTCATGGTGTACTTGCCCGTCGGGTTGACAGGCTGCTGGTTCTCGCCGATGATGTCGTTGTCGCTTGAGCAAGCTACGAATGTAGCCGATGCGATGAGCAGGGCGGCCAGAGTGCGAATGTCTTTCTTCATAGTCGTGTCCTCCTTATTCTTCATCCCATGTCTCTTCGTCCACAGTAACATAGCCACTGCGGCTGGCCTCAACTCCGCTCGTCATGAGCAGATGTGTCCGTTGTTGCAACTTGACGACGTTCGTCGTCGGTTTCTGATAAACTTTAGTTTTCATTTCTTTTTTGAAATTAGATTATTAATATAAAAAATGATATTTATAGACTGTCGAGGGGATGAGCCGGTACTCCTTCTCCACGTCCACGTCGTCGGTGGGCTTCACCGGCACGCCCTTGAGGGCGAGGCAGAGGCCGCCGGCCTTCTGGGCCTTCTTGTCGGTGGAGAGGGAGCGCGATGTGGGGTACATCGAGGGCTTTTCCATGTGCATGAAGCGCGATGTGGGATGCATGGAAGCCTCACCCCCGACCCCTCTCCCGCTCGGCCCAACGGGACGCTTTCCTAAGAAAGAAAGGGCGAGGGGGGAAAAGCAAGCGCCGAGGCATCTTGGGGGATGTCTCGGCGGATATTTTCTGTGTGTGGACTGCTACGAGTATTGCTGCCTATTTGGGTTGTACCTGATACAGGCTGCTTGCACGTTTCACGAACTCTCTGTATGCGTTCAGCAGTTCGTCGTATTCAGGGTGGTCGTTGCGAAGAATCATGCCTGTATATACAATGTAGTTGTCGAAGTTAATCTCGGCGGCTTCCAACGTAAGCCTGCTATTGTGTGGATAACTGTTGAACCACCGCTTATAGAGGCTGTCCCTGATGGCTTCGCGATGGTCGTAAGGATCGCAGATATACAGCATCACTGACGCATCTTGCCTGAAGAACTCCTCCAGAACGCACGTGATAACCTTGAACACGTCGCTATCCTTCGGAGGATTGGCCTCACTGTCATTGGCGATAAAGAAATGGTATGCACGGCTTCCAAGGAAATATTGGTCCTTGTAGAACCCGACGCGGTAGATGATTCCATTTCTTGTTACGAAACGGAACGTCAGTTCGTCCAACTGAATCACCCAGTATGGTGATTTCTTGTTGATACGGTCAGCGGATAGTCTCATTGTATGCCTAATTCTTTTTCACGCTGTGTTACTGAGGCCATCCACTCTTTCTTCAGATTCAAGGTGGCTCTTAATGCCTCCTTGAATTCCTCGTCGGAATACTTCTTGAAATCCATTGCTTCCATAATCTTGTCGTTTTATACTTTCACGTGCAAGGACGGTGCATTGCTGAGGCGCAGCCCGTTCTCGCAGCCTTTCGGCTGCAAAGATACGAACTTTCCTTGAATAATACAAGGAAACCTTTCAGAAATAAATATCCGTTTGATTTTCATCTTCGTCCGTCGCGACTCGGCCATCGATGCAAGCATCATGGCTCTCGCTGCTCCGGACGTTGTCTCAGTATGTTAAAGAACGCTTTTACCTTTCGGCTTTTCTATTCTGTAGTCACCGACACCACGGCGACGGGACGGAGGCGATAGGTGTCCGTCGTATTGGCGGTGGGCCAGGCAGTCTCTGCGGCACCGAGGGTACGGTAGCCGAGGCCGTCGTTGCTCTTGCGGTAGAGATACTTCTGGCCAGCAAGCGATGCATCGTCGGCCAGGAGTTTCGCCTCCACGAGCTGCATCTGCGCCCTGGTGGGTACGGCCCAGTCGCTGATGCCGACTGCGCCGAGGGTGGCAAGGGCGGCATCGGCATTCTCAGTGGTGGTAGCCGCCTGCTCGTTGGGCGAGAGGAGGGTCAGCTCTGCCGAGGTCTCGTCGATTTCAGTAACGGCCAGCACATAACAGCCCTCGTAGGTGTCGCCCACCGCCGGGAAACTCCCCGCCCCTGTAGGGGAGGGGTCGGGGGTGGGGTCAGTATTATCCTCCGCCGCCGTGCTCCCGCTCTCGTCAAACGTAAAACTGATGGTCCTTTCTCCTAACCACGTTGCTCCGGTTATCGTTCCTGTCAGGCTCACGCCCACGGCCTCAGTATATGTTCCGTCTATGTTAATCTTATACCCCGCCTCCAGCTGGTCGCTGCACGAATAAGTATAAGTCTTGGTCGTGCCGCCTATGGTGATGTTTACGCTCACGCTCGCCGGCTGAGAGCTTGGCGGGAGAAGATATACAGACCCCACCCCCAGCCCCTCCCCTTGAAGGGAGGGGAGCGGCTGCGCGTTCTGCCACGTGCGGTTATCGCTCTGCTTGGTGAGGGCGATGGTGGTGCTGCCATTCGTCGTGCTGTACGTGCCGCAGATGGTCAGCGACTGCCACAGCGGGGCTATCGTCACAGAGACCGCCGTAGCGGCAGTCGGTATCTTCTTGATGGTCACGTCTTGGATGAGCATCGTCTTGCGTGTCATGCCCAGCGCCACGGTGTTCGTGCCGCCATCGACGAGCGTTGCCACTGCTGAGGCCGCCATCAGGTCGGTGAGCGTGCGGCCCTCTTTCAGTGTAAGGGCAGTTGTCGTGGTGGCGTTGTCCTTCGTCGGCAGCGTGTAGTCAGCAGAAGAAGCCCCGCCGACGGCATACACGCTATACGGCCCCTCCACGAGCGGAATATTCAGCGTCTGCCCCTCGTCGCCGATGGTCTGCACGGCGCGGCACTCGTCGCCCTGGAACACGTACACCTGCACAGGATAGCTGACGGTGGCCTCGCCCGTGCCGCCTCCACTTCGCGTTGTCACTTGCAGCAGGGAGTTCGCATTGCGGGTGCCGTCACTTGTAGCCTCGTCGGTCACGTCCTTGCTGCACGCCACCAGCATAAAGATGAGTAGACTCACACCCAGCAGCCTCACCCCCGACCCCATTCCAAAGGGCGAGGGGAGTAAATACTTTATTCCTTTCAATATCTTCATCATAGTCTATAAAATTTCTGTTTATCTTAGTAACCACTCCCCTCGCCCTTTGGAGAGGGGTCGGGGGTGAGGCTTTTTTTAGAATGTATAGCCGTTGACGGCGTCCCAGTCGGGGTCAGCAGTCATGCGGAAGTCGCCGCTGCCCGTCTCGCCACCGCTGTTACCGAAAAAACTGCCCGTATATCGCGTCACCTGGTTCCTCGTGACGGGGATGTCCTCGAAGACCTTCTCCTTGATGATATTGTCGTTGGCGTCGAGGGCCGTCACGGTGAGCTTCGTCAGCAAGTCATCCTCCGTGTGCGGCAGGGTGTAAATCTCATAGATGCCATCATCAGCCACGCCCCTTATCTCCGTCTGCTTCGAGTTTACGCAGCCGTAGCCGTCGGCAGGGCTGAAGGTACTGGAGCCGCCGAGGTAGTAGAACTTCATCTTCGCCACCGTTGACGGAATGCTCTCGTCGGTCAGCACCAGCCGGAACATCGCCACGGCGCGGGTCAGCGTGAGGTCATAGCTCTGCTTCTCACTCGTCACCACCAAGTCGCCGTAGTAATAGAACGTATCCGTCACCTTGTTGTTAGGGAATGTCACCTTCTCCTCGCTCGTAATCGTGGCCGAACCCTCGCCGTTGTGCGCGATGACCACCAGCCGGTACGTCCCGGCTGCCAGGCTCAGCGCCACCGTGCCATAGTTGGCATCGCCCTCCTTCTGCGCCACCGTCTTCACCTTCGTGCCGTCCGCATCGAAGAGCGCGATGTTCAGCCGCGAGCACAGCTCCGTAATGTCGGTGGCTGAGCGGGTTACAGACCCCACCCCCGACCCCTCCCCTTGAAGGGAGGGGTGAGCGGCACGGGTGAACGCCTCCTGCTCGTATTGCACGAAGTGCAGAATGACGTTGGCTTCGGCAGGAATCTCATTCCCCGTTTTCTCGTCAATGATTGGCTTCTCGCAACTTACCATTCCTATGGTCAAAAAGATAAGCAAGGAATAGAAACTGAGTATCAATGTCTTTCTCTTCATAGTTATATTGTTTTTGGGGTGCATGGACGCACAGATGCGCGACAAGGCACGCAGCAGCCCCGCTGTGGGACTTCTGCGTGCCTTGTGACCTTCTTCGTCGGCAAAGTAGATGGGGATGTCGCTGCACACCTTGTCCAAGTCCTGGCGGGTGGGCATGTCTTTCAGGAATATCGGCAGGTTCCAGCCGTAGCCGGAGACGGTTGTCGCCCCATTGGCCAGTGCCATGAAAAATAGATTTTTCATAAAAATATATTGTATAAATAATTGATTTAGTAAGTGGTAACAGGTTCGTTAAAAACAGCACAAAATTAAGAAAAAACAATTGAAAATACAAGAAAACCGCACTTTCAACGGCAAAAATATAAGATTCTGCGACTGTTTTCAAGATTCTGCAAGTCGAACCGGA
>JAILCU010000138.1 GCA_024690405.1 Bacteroidales bacterium | reverse complement strand
GCATTCTGCAAGATGAAGGTGATTTTAATGATTCAAATTCTTAGACCAACAGTCTGCTATGTTTCACTCGGTAAATCTTGTAAAAAGACAACCGAATATCAATGTGTTTAAAAACTACCTCTTTTTAAAGTGGGCTCAGTTTTTGAGTTTTTGAGTTCTTAAGTTTATTCTTTTAGCCTACTTGTCAACTAAAACAATCTTGAACAGTTTATCGCTCGACCTGACCTTGGCGTCCACTTTGAACGAGACATTCGCACCTTGGGGTGCGACCTCGACGGCGGCATTGGAGTCGTCGTGCATCTCTTCGATGACGCCATAGACGGCACCGGTGGTGGGACCTGTGACCAGGAACTTATCACCCACATGCAATTCGGTGGCCTCGATATGGAATTCGCCCAGACCGAGACGGGAATAATACTTGCGGCCCCGACCCACATACACTTTGCGCTCCGTGGCTTGAGAGCCGTAAGTTTGGGCCCATTCGCCTAAGCGCTGGCCTTGATAGTAGCCGTCCCAGAAACCGCGGTTGAAAACTGTTGCCAGACGAGCATCCAGGGCGTCCAGACCCGCCTCCACCTGTTCGGTGTGCCCGGCGTGACCATCGAGAATCTGTTCGAGGCGGGCACGATAACATTCCACCACGGTGCGAACGTATTCGGGACCGCGAGCACGCCCTTCAATCTTGAAGACACGCACGCCGGCTTCCACCATCTGGTCGAGGAAACGAATCGTCTTCAAGTCCTTGGGCGACATAATATAAGGTCCGTCCACCTCCAGTTCGGTGTCGGTCTCCTTGTCCCGGACAACGTAGGAGCGGCGACAAATCTGCATGCACTCACCCCGGTTGGCCGAGCGCCCTGTGTTCTGAAGGCTCAGGTAGCATTTGCCCGAAACAGCCATGCACAAGGCACCGTGGCAGAACATCTCGATGCGAATGAGTTGACCGTTGGGACCACAAATATGGTCGCGCACGATTCCTTCATAGATCGCGCGCACCTGATGGATGTTGAGTTCGCGCGCCAACACCACCACGTCGGCAAACTGCGCGTAGAAGCGCAACGCCTCGAGGTTGGAGATGTTGAGTTGGGTAGACAGATGAACTTCTACCCCGATGGTGCGGGCATAGGTCATCACAGCCACGTCCGAAGCAATCACCGCGCTGACACCAGCCTCCTTGGCAGCATCCAGGATCTCGCGCATCAGCGCTAAGTCCTCACCATAAATAATGGTGTTGACGGTCAGATAACTCTTCACACCATGCTCACGGCAAGTGGCTGCAATCTCCTTTAAGTCGTCGATGGTAAATGCCGAGGCCGAGTGGGCCCGCATATTCAACCGTTCGATGCCGAAATAGATGCTATCGGCCTTTGCTTGCAGCGCCGCCGCCAAACTCTCCCGTGAGCCTACGGGAGCCATGATTTCAAACTCTTCGCGTTTCATGCCGCAAAGGTAGTGAATAAAGAGAGAAGTGAAAAATGTGAGCAGATAATTTAAACTTATTTGAGTTTTCTTGAGCGGTCTTCAAAAAAGGATAAACACGGGGATGAAAGGCACGAAGGAGAAAACGAGAGGGAGGAATGAAGTCGGACGAAGGGAGGGAGGGGCAAAAAGAGGGGATTTATCACTTTTCGCGGCTCATTCTTTATTATTCATCGAAAAAAGCGTACCTTTGCCACCGCAATGAAGATAGGAAATATTGATTTAGGCGAACGTCCCGTGCTGTTGGCACCGATGGAGGACGTGACGGACATCGGCTTCCGACTGCTCTGCCGGAGACTCGGGGCCGCAATGGTCTACTCGGAGTTTGTGTCGTGCGACGCCCTGGTGCGCATGGTGAACAAAAGCCTGCAGAAGTTGGAGGTGTGCGACGAAGAACGCCCGGTAGCCATACAGATTTATGGCAAGGAACCCGGTCCGATGGCCGAGGCGGCACGCATCGTCGTGGAACAGGCTCACCCCGATGTGCTGGACCTCAACTTCGGTTGCCCCGTCAAGAAGATTGCGGGCAAAGGCGCCGGAGCCGGTATGCTGCAGAACGTGCCGAAGTTACTGGAAATCACGCGTGCCGTGGTCGAGGCCGTGGGGGCCGACGTTCCCGTGACGGTGAAGACGCGTCTCGGATGGGACCATGAACATAAGATCATCACCACCCTGGCCGAGCAACTGCAGGATTGCGGAATCTCAGCACTGACCATCCACGGCCGCACCCGCTCGCAACTCTATAGCGACCAGGCCGACTGGACGCTCATCGGCGAAGTGAAGCGCAACCCGAGAATACACATTCCCATCATCGGCAACGGCGACATCACCTCGGCAGAACGTGCCGTGGAGGCTTTCGAACGTTACGGTGTGGATGCCATCATGGTGGGCAGAGCCACCTTTGGACGACCTTGGATCTTCAAGGAAATCACCGAGGGACTGAAAAGCGAAGAAGAACGCCGCCAAGGTGCTGGCACCGACGACAAAGTCACCGACGGCACGCACCCCGTGCTCTCGCTGGACTGGAAAGTGGATATCCTGAAGGAACAGGTGCTGACGTCAGTGGCACGCTTGGACGAGCGGCGCGGCATCTGGCATACGCGCCGCCACTTGGCAGCCTCACCCCTGTTCAAAGGGATCCCCGACTTCCGGCAAACACGCATTCGTATGCTCCGGGCAGAAACGGTAGACGAACTCTTTGAGATTATAGAACATACTCGCGAACTGTTGCATCAGATGGAACAGAACGACCATGTGGATTAAAAGCCTTGCCATCTGCTTGACCATGGCGGGTGGAGGGACGAACACATCGGACAGCCTCAACAACACCTCCCCCGATTCTCTTTCTTCACAAGAAGCAAGAGTAGAATGTAATGTGGCCGTCCCCCTCGGCATCTCCGCGACCTTGATTACCGCAGGGGCCATCGGGGTATCGAACGGCTGGATGTGCAAGACCAAGCGGAGCCTCCGCAATGAGATTCAAGGTTGGAGCGATGGAGATAAACGCTTTCGTGCCGACGATTATCTGCAATACCTGCCTTTGGCCGTGAACATCGGCCTCGACTTCACAGGCATAAAAGCCCGACACAACTTCCGCGAACGCCTCGCGGTGAGCGCCACGGCTACGGCACTGCACGTCGGGCTGACCCAAGGTTTGAAATGGTGTGTCGATGAAGAGCGTCCGAATGGGCGCAACGCCAATTCCTTCCCTTCGGGACATACCTCCTGGTCGTTCATGGGAGCAGAACTGATTCGTGAAGAATACGGTTGGGCCTGGGGCGCCGGCGCCTACACCTTTGCCACCGGCATCGCCTTTCTGCGCCTATACAACGACGAACACTGGCTCAACGACATCCTCGCCGGCGCTGGCATCGGCATCCTCTCTGCCCGCATGGCTTATCTCCTCTTGCCCCTCGAGCGGCGATTGTTCCGCTGGGACAAGACCTCGCATACCACCACTTGCATCCCCATTTATTCGCCCGAGAACCAAGCGGTTGGCTTAGCATTTCATGTGGAGTTTTGAATGGAAGTTGAGGGCAAAAGGGGACAGGAACTTTTTGCCCTGAAATCATCGGCTTTGAATCAGAGAACCGTCCCCTGATCCTTGTCACTTGTCATGATAATGAGAACGCAAAGAGACCACAGTAACCAAGACTTCAGTATCGTAGATTTCATAAATCATTCGATACTGCTTGTTAATGCGCCTCGACCACGTCTCTGGGAACGCATAGTGCTTCAGGTGCTCCACTTGTCCAGTGCCTGTGCGTGGGTGCTCCTGCAGCTCTATGAGCAAATTGGCAATCTTCTTTATCGTTGCTTTGTCGCCACTATGTTTGATAATCGCAAGCTCCGCTTTTGCGGGTTCAGAAAGAAGGACGATATATGCCATAATCTACAACGATTCCATCAGAGCCATGATGTCATCCTCGCTCTCCAGACGAGTGAACTTTGCACCAGGTGCATGCGCTGCAGCGATGTCATCTTCCACAGCCTTCACATTGCGGGAATCAGCGAAGAATGCGTCACCGGAAGGACTGACCTCATAGGGGTCCACATTAAAGGAAGACTCCTGCAACTTGCCTGCCAGCCAGTAGCGCTCCTGCTGCGAGAGCGAAAGACTTTCGATGAAAGCCCATAGCCTGTTAAGAATCAGAGAGGACATAAGTTCTGTTTCATTGGTTTCTGACCGCAAAGGTAGATATTATTCGCGAACCGACAAAAAAATTAAAAGAAAAAGATCAGGGGGACGGTTCTCTGATCTATTTGATTTCAAGCCGCTTGAGCTTTGAATCAGAGAACCATCCCCTGATCCTTGTCCCTGCGGACCAGACCTTTTGCAAAAAGCAAACCCGCCACATTTCACAACGGAGCGGGTCAAAAATACCATGAAATCTTTAATTAATAATGCGTCTTTCACACTAATTCCCACAAATAACTCTCACTAATTCCCACAAATATCATCTCACTAATTCCCACAAATCTCTCATCTGATTCATCTGTCTCTAAACTCTCATCTCTCATCTGATTCATCTGTCTCTAAACTCTCATCTCTAATCTAAAATAAGACTCACTAATTCTCGCTAATCTCTCATCTGATTCATCTGTCTCTAAACTCTCATCTCTAAACTCTAATCTAAAATAAGACTCACTAATTCACACAAATAAAAGCCATCGGGACATTCCTGTCCCGATGGTCATTGATTTCACGGCAAAAAGTTCCTCTTACCTTTTGCCGCATTATGCCTACTACATAGACAGAGGCTTTTGAGGATGAGGCTTTTGGTGAGGGATGGGTGAGGGATGTGAGGCTTTTTTGCAAAAAAAAAGGGGTGCTGGTAGCGTTTCCGAGTGGTTAAATGAGTGATGGCGTAACGGCGGAAGGAAAGAATACTCGTGTATGGTGCCTTTGAGAATCAGGTCCTTACGTTTTGTACTTCATGTCGATAGGTTGGAGGCTGAGCATATTGAGAAGTTGGTGTGTCTCATAGGTGAGATTGTTTTGTCTCACGCGTGAGACACTTTTGTCTCATTGGTGAGACAAATCGATACGCCCTATCATTCTGGGGTCTACAATTAGATGTTCGGAACTGAAACACCGGATGTAATTTGTGATTTACCATGAATTACTCTTCACGAATTACCATAAATTGCTTTTCACGAATTACCATAAATTGCTTTTCACGAATTGGCATTAATTGCTTTTCACGAATTACCATAAATTGCTTTTCACGAATTACCATAAATCATGAACCATTAACCATGAACCCTAAATGACCATGAACCATTAACCATGAACCATTAACCATGAACCATAAATCATGAACCATAAATCATGAACCATAAATAACCATGAACCATTAATCATGAACCATAAATAACCATTAACCATGAACCATTAACCATGAACCATATTTACGGGTGTTTTCTGTTAAGAAAGTGTTAAAATGAGGAAAAAGCGTCACATCCCTCACCCATCCCTCACCAAAAGCCTCACCCGATGAGCCCTCTGTTTATGCGGGTTTTGGGTAAAAGGTGAGGGAAGTGAGGCTTTTTTGGGGGAAAATGATAGCAAGATATACAAAGATCTCGACTGAAGGTGTCCTACAAAGGGTGCTAAAGGTACCTCTAAATGGCATAGCCATGCCTGCCAATCAGTACATTTCAACTATTTATTTATTTCGTTTGAGAATGTGCCCTTAAAGGTATTCTCTGCCGTCAGCGTGGTATTTGTGGCAAAGCCCGTTTAGTCCCCGAGGGACAGGACGTTACCCGTTTCGCCTTTATCGCCACACAGCAGACACAACTGAGTACTGGCAACCTGCTCGACAACATCACTTTCTCCACGCTGATCGGTAACCTCACGGCAGTGCATAATGCAGACGGCACGGCCACGTTGAAGGGCTATTGGGGTGAGACGGACGACAGCAAGAAGCTAAAGATCGTGATCGGCTCAAAGATATATGATGTGGATATGACAAGCGTGGAGGGCAAGAACTTCGTGATCCATATCCCTGCCGCCACCATCGGCAGTGCCACCATGATAGAAGTCTATCATCAGGACTACGTGGCAGCGAAGCGTTCGGTGGGGGTGCCGTTCATCATCTCTGCCCACGAGGACCCCCAGAACGCAGGACACTACTACAGCACATTCTATAGCGAGATGAACAAATACCAGTTGCCCGAGGGCGTAGAGGCTTACGTGGGCACGGTGGAAGGGAACACGCTGGCGCTGACGCTGATTGCAGAAGCAGGACAGGTGATACCTGCACACAATGCCGTGATCCTGAAATCGGCAACCGCCATCTATTCGATGTATGCCAGCACTGACGATGCCGTGACCTTGACAGCCACCAACGACCTATGCGGCGTGGCTACGGCAACAGACATCAGCAGCAGTGATTATAGCAGGAAAGTCCTTTATACGCTGGCAGCCGAAAACAGCACTGTCGGCTTCTACAAGTATGTTGGAAACACATTGGGGGCCAACAAGGCGTTTCTGCCTCGCGAAACGGAGGCGGACGTAAAGGGATATGTTTTAAGTACCGGCGTAGAGACCGGAATTGGACAGTGCACCACGCGGCAAGGCGATAATGTCCTCTTTGACCTCAGTGGCCGCCGCCGGGCTGCGCCCATGAAGGGGGTGATGATCGTGAATGGCAAGAAGGTGCTTGTGAATGATTAGCCATAAAACAGATAACATTATAAAAATGTTCTCAGCAACACGGCGACGGAGGAGCAATGGGTGAAAAACGATAAACCCGTACATGGCGCGTATAACGCATGAAACGGCAAAGCCCGTACCGGGTACGGGCTTTTGTGAGCGCAAGAGGGGAGGTATGCCAGAAGAGGGAGGATGAAGACGTTATTTTTTGCCGTGGCCTTTCTTCAGGGCTTTGATGGCCAGCAACTGACTGGAGGAGAGCTCGGGGATGTTGTGGCTGCGCTCGTAGGCCTGGAGTTCGGCGAGGGACATGTGTCCGGATTGTCCTTTGTTGAGTTCCTTGCTGCGCGCCTTGAAATCGTCCTTTGACACGTAGCCATAGTCGGTGGTATAGATGTAGTAGATTTCCACTTGGCGGCCTTTTCCGGAGTCGTACTCCCAGTTGTCCATCGTCATCACGTGGCGGAGGATGTCGGGCGTGTCGTCGTCATCGCTCGTCTTATAGATCGCAGTGTATTTGTACTGATAGTTCAGTTCCTGTCTTTTCCTGAGCATTTTCTCGTCGTGGTGGATTTCGTCGGAGTACATCTGAAGGCGTGCAGCGTTGAGGGTGGTACGGTTGAATTCGCCCGTGTGGACAATCTGACCGACCACCTCCTTGGTGGGAATCATCACGCGCCAACGATTGGGACCGTCGCTGACGAGGGAGGTGTGGTACAAATCCTGGGCCTTAGCCTTCTTATGCCATTTCTCGAACGGTTCGAAGCTGTCTTGCTTGATATTTTTTATCACTCTGTTTTCCAAACCTACACTATGCCATGCGACAGCCTTGTTGGCGAAGGTACCGCTCGACCAGACGTTGCGTATCCAGGGCTTGTAATTGTTTTTTATGTCATGGGCTACAGGAATGATGCCGGCGGCGTATGCACGGAGTGAATCACCGATATAGGAGAAGGCGCGGAAATAGTATTCCTTGTAGAGATAAGGCTTGGGGGTGACGACGATTTCAGCCAGTCCGTAATCGATATCCTCCATCGTAATGCACCTTTCGCGGAGCGATGCCACGGTAACGATTTGGGGCTTGTAGGCGATGTGCGTCACGGCCACTTTCTCGAGTCCCCCGACGTCGGCCAGTATGCCGTCGAGGTCGGTGTTGCCGATCATCACGCCGTCCTCGGTCAATACGCTGACGAGGGGGATGGGATTGCCGTCGGTGTCTACGGTCTGGATCTTCTGCGCCTGTGCGCTGATGACTGTCATGA
>JAILCU010000130.1 GCA_024690405.1 Bacteroidales bacterium | reverse complement strand
TTAGTAGATGAGAAGCGGATTGCTTTTACAACTTTCCATCAGTCAATGGATTACGAGGAATTCGTAGAAGGTATAAAGCCTGTAGCAGAAGAAGGTAGTATCACATATGAAGTCAAAGATGGTATTTTTTGTGACATTTGTTATCGGGCATTGAAAGCACAAACAATTGATGCCAATGATAATTTCGAAGAAGTTTGGTCTAATCTAATTAAGGCATTGATCTCAACTCCCGTTTTGAGATCGCACCAGGCCTCAAAGATGTCAATCAACTCAAAGATTTCATATCTAATCTTTAATGTTTAATGTTTAATGTAGTATGAACAAGATTAATCAGTTATTCGCAAACAATAAAGACAAGAAACTCTTGTCGCTCTATTTCTGTGCTGGTTGTCCGACGCTCGAAGGCACAGGCGACGTCATCAAGACCATGGAGCGTCGTGGTATCGCCATGATCGAGGTGGATATCCCCTTCAGTGATCCCCTGGCCGACGGTCCTGTCATCCAGAGTGCTGCCACCCAGGCGCTGAAGAACGGCATGAACCTGAAGACCCTCTTCGCCCAGTTAAAGGAAATCAAGGACGAGGTGCAAATCCCGCTCGTGCTCATGGGTTATCTGAACCCCATCCTGCACTACGGTATCGAGGCTTTCTGCCAGAGTTGTGTGGAGAGTGGTGTCAGTGGTATGATCATCCCTGATCTGCCCTTCAAGGACTATCAGGACATCGTGAAGCCCATTGCCGACAAGTACGACCTGCGCGTCATCATGCTCATCACACCAGAGACCAGTGAGGAGCGCATCCGCTTCATCGACGACAATACCGACGGCTTCATCTATATGGTATCGTCTGCCGCCATCACGGGTGCCCAGAAGAGTTTCGACGATGCCAAACAGGAGTATTTCCGTCGCATCAACGCGATGAACCTGCGCAATCCCCGTATGATCGGCTTCGGCATCAGCAACAAGCAAACCCTCGAAGCCGCCCAAAGCAATGCCGCTGGCGCCATCATCGGCTCGAAGTTCGTCACCTTGCTCAATGAGAGTCAGAACGCTGACGAAGCCCTCGACAAACTCTTCGCTGCCCTCGAGAGATAAATGACGATGAGAGAAAACATAAACATTCTTGTCATGTTGCTGTGCGCCGTGCTGACCCTTGTGGGCTGCACGAAGTACGACCGCAGCGAGGAGGCAAAGGCGCTGAGCGAAGAAATCATCAACAAGGGATCAACCAATGTTGAACAGGCTTTGGCGCGGGTGGACAGTGCGGAACAGGCCGGGGTGTTCACGGCGGTACGGGCTAACTTCGTCAAGGCCGTCATCTGTGTGAATGCCGACCGTCGGCGGATGGCGGCCTACTACGCCGAGAAAACCATTGCAGCAGAGGCGGGCCATTCCATTATCACATCTGACGACAGCATTCTCCATTGCAAGGCTCGCTGGATTCTGGGCAACGGCGCATACGCTAATGGCGAGTACGGGAAATCGCTTGCGCTGGCCAAGGAGATCCTTGACTTCTTGGGTGACGGCACGACGCCAAAGGATATAGAGATGAAGTGCAGGGCGCTGACGCAGATGGCAAATTGTGAGAACGATTTGGGTCATATAGCGGAATCCGAGTACCTGTTCCTGCAATGCATCGACATCATGATGGAAAGTACGCAGCATGCCACCAGTTTTAGTGAAATAGATCCGCTCATCTACACGTTGCTTTCACTCAACGACTTGTATATTGACAACAAGATGCCGGAGAAAGCACTGCCCCTGATGGCGAAAATGGATACGGCCTTGAATCGTCTGATATGCTGTCCCAATACTCCCGACTGGGAAAAAAAGCAGCGTCGAAACAATGTGACCATCAGCAAGGCAATGGTCTATGCTGCCAATCATCAGAAAGAGCAGGCCGAAACTCTTCATCGTGAATATCAACAGTTCCAAGGTCTGGATGAGATTGACAAGGCAGCAGAAGGTCTCTATCTGACGATGATGGGCCGTTACGACGAGGCCGTCCGCCTGTTCGATGAAACCGACTCCATCATGCGTTCCAATGGCGAACCCGTCATCGACCTCTATGTCAAGACCCTGTATAATTACAAGTGCGATGCCTTGCAGAAAGCAGGGCGCACGGCGGAGGCGCTGGCTTTAGGTGACCGCATACGGCAGTTGACCGACTCCATACGCCAGCAGGAGCGGCAGGCCGACGTGGAGCAGTTGCAGGAGATCAGGCAACAGGAAGAGGAGATTATCCGTAAGCGCCAGTCGCTGACAATACATCGCATCGTCCTCGCAGCCATCGTCTTGCTGCTGTTGATGGCCATCTACATCATCTGGCGCGTCCGCCGCTACAACCGCCTTCTCACCGAGAAGAACCGCAGCCTTTACGAGCATATACAGCAGCGGGAACTGGTAGAAGCCGAGGAACAACAGCAGTTGCAGGCCCAGCCCGAAGAGAAACTGACGCAAAACCAACAGCTCTACCGTCGTCTGTGCGAACTGATGAAGAATCCCGATATTTTTACCGACCCCGACACCAACCACGAGACGCTGGCCCGACTCCTCGGCACCAACTACCAGTACGTCTATGCCGCCCTGCGCGAGTGTGCTGATACCACGCCCGCCGACTACCTCAACCGCCTGCGCATTCAGTATGCAGCCCAACTGTTGGAAAAGACCGACGACCCGATAGGACTCATCATCGAGCAAAGCGGATTCACCAACCGCACCACTTTTGCCCGTCTCTTTGCCGCCTACTATTCCATGACGCCGTCTGAATTTCGGAGAGCAGCGCACAAACAGTAGCATCTCAGCCCGCTTTTCCTTAATATATATCAAAAAGGCGGGAGAATCGCGCGTTAATTACAGAAAGTTTCGTAACTTTGCAACTGATAAGTTTCAAAGAGATTATGGCAATGAAGAAGTACAATATTAATAACAAAAACACGGATCAATGGAATGCTGATGTTCAGAAATCTGTTATGTTTTATAACGACTGGTTCCTGAACTTTGCTCCCGATACCTATATCAGTGCCCGCAAGGAGGCCATTGACAAGGTAGAGTTTGCTTTCCAGAAGACGGAATGCTTCAACAGCCTGTCGATTGATATGTTAAAGAAATCCCCAGAGGTTATCACGATTCTCCGTATGGCTACCACGCCGCCACTGGCACGCGACAGACTCATCGGCCTTGCTGATGTATCTAAAAATCTGATGGAGAAGATGGAAGAGGGACGATTCCCTCCAAAGATGAAACAAAAGGATATTGATGAATCTCTGAGCCGTATCATTGACATTATCAACCGTCTGCTTGATGCTGACATCATGCCGTGGCTGGAGCGCAAATCTTATCCCCATGAGATGGATAGGTTGCTGGCCACACATGTGATTGGCGACCGCGTATGTGGTTCATTGTCAGACCCCATCATCCGCAACGAGCAGGAGCACCGCCAACTGAAAAGCATTAGCAAATATCTCAACGGCAAAGGTTATTCATTTGTAGAGTCAAAGGACATTGAGGATTTCATGTTGTTGGAGGCCGGCACGTATTCATTTCATCTCAATGTCCCAGGAACAAAGAATGACAACACGAGTGTCAATATGCCCATCGATGTTGTCATCAAACGAAAGAATGCTAAGGCTGGAGAGTTGCCCGTGCTGATTGAATGTAAATCCGCCGGTGACTACACAAATACAAACAAGCGACGCAAGGAGGAACTTACGAAGATAGAACAGTTGCGTAACAAATACGGCAAGAAGGTGGAGTTCATCCTCTTTCTCTGCGGTTATTTCAACAGTGGTTATCTCGGATATGAAGCTGCTGATGGTTTCGACTGGGTTTGGGAGCATCGCATAGAGGATTTAAGAAAAGCAGGCATCTAAGACATGAACGAAAGGGAAATCATAAGAAAGCAGAAGCAAGACGCTCTGGATGCGCAAAAGACGCAGAAAGACCGTAACGTGATGGGGCAGTTTTCAACGCCTTATCCGCTCGCGCTCGACATCATGCAATATATGCGCCGAATCCTCGGTACCGACGATGTCTCATTCATCGAGCCATCCATCGGCATGGGTGTCTTCTATTCCGCATTCACCGAGGCTTTTGCAGGCGGCGGACGTGCGCTCGGCTTCGAGATAGACCCGCACTACTTCACGCCCGCGAGTGAGTTCTGGCAAGGGACGAAACTGGAAATGCGATGCAGTGACTTCCTCGCCCAGAAACCCGACGAGCAATTCGACATGCTGGTGGCCAATCCGCCATACGTACGCCATCATCATATTGACAATGAAACGAAAGTCAAACTACAAAACAAAGTCCAACACCAGACGGGCATCAAAATCTCAGGTCTTGCAGGGCTCTACTGTTACTTCATGATGCTCTCTTCCGCGTGGCTCAAAGACGGTGGCCTATCCTGCTGGCTCGTGCCAAGCGAATTCATGGACGTCAACTACGGCGAGACCGTCAAACGCTACCTCATGCAGAACGTCCAACTACTCCATATCCACCGATTCAAGGCCGACGACCTCCAGTTTACTGATGCCCTTGTCAGTTCATGCATCGTAGTTTTCCGCAATAGCAAGCCAAATGCAGAGCAAGCGGTAAATTTATCTCTCGGTGGAAGCATCAATAATCCCGAAACAGTCAGGAACATCGTAGCCGCGCGACTGAAGGCTAAAGATAAATGGACCAATCTGTTCTCCGAAGAGACTCAGACAAGCGAACCCGAAGCCACGCTTGGCGATTTCTTCACTGTCAAGCGAGGCATAGCCACGGGAGACAACGACTTCTTTATCCTCGACAAAGATACCATCGCCCAGTATGAGATACCACGGGAATTCCTGCGTCCTATCCTGCCCAGTCCTCGCTATATCAAGGGTGACCGAATCAATAGCGACAACGGTCTCCCCGCCGTAGAGCACCAGCAATTCCTCTTTACTTGTAATCTTCCAGAAAGCGTTTTGAAGGAACGTTACCCGAAAGTTTGGGAGTATGTATGGCAAGGCTACGAGCGAGGCGTACAGAAAGGCTACATCTGTAGCCGTCGCACCCCATGGTATTCTTGCGAAGAACGCGAACCTGCTGCCATCGTCGTCCCCTACATGGGACGGTCGGAAACCAGCAACCGTCTGTTCCGATTCATCCTTAACGATTCAAAGGCCATCACCACAAACGTCTATCTCCTGCTATATCCCAAGCCCCAATATGCCCGCTGTCTGAAAGACGAAGCGGTGCTCACCGAAGTTTGGCAGGAATTGAACACCATCCCCACCGAGACCCTATCACGCAACGGACGATTTTACGGCGGCGGGTTGCGCAAGATGGAACCCAACGAACTGATGCGCACGCCAGCAAGGGGCATCGCCTCGTTGTTGACACCTCGCAGGTCCTATCAGCATCTCTCCCTATTCGGATGAGAAAAAATCATAGAGATTTTATGTTTAAGAATCCTGCAAGAAGAATCTTCTTACGGGATTTTTAGGCGCACTCCGCCTGCGGACGTGATGCCAGTCACGCTGGAGTAAACGCAGTTTTTCAAGATTTGTGGAAAACTTTTCAAGCAGTGGGGAAGGCCTTTCGGTCTTTCCCACTAATTTTGCCAAAAAATTTGGCGAGCCTGCTCACGCTCGGCCATCGATTCGAGCATCATGGCCCTCGCTTAATCGCAGCCTTGCCCCCGAATTCAAACATTGAAGGAATGACGGACATGACATTTATCATCATCGGCGCAATGGCCACGGCCTTCCTCCTGTTGGTCGTGCTGCTCATCCTGAGGCTGCTCTACTACCGCTGGCGGCTCTCCGACAGCCAGCACACGCTGGTGCGCTTCATTCGCGAGAACTTCCGCCTGCGCGAGAAGATGAACGAGAACGGTATTTATTAATAATGTATAAAAATTAAAATCATCAAGAGTATGCAAAAGATTATTTTATTGGCAGCATTGATTTGTTTCGCTGCAACGGGTGTGAACGCCCAGACGGAAGAGAGTGAAAGCAAGATTGAGAAGATGCTTCGCTTGACGAAGACTGCCGACGAAAACCCTACGGACTGGAAGGCCCAGTTGGAGGCAGGGCACTTTCTGCTCGACAAGGAGAATGGCATGTATAATCAGTCGCAGGCTGGGAAATATTATGAACGCCTGTATCATCTGGCTACCGATTATAACAAGGAGATACCCGATTCGTTGATTCGCGAGGCTTGCGTGATGTTGATGACAGTGGCTACTGACAAGAAAAACATCGACAAGGCATTGTTCTACATAGACGAGATGATCCATGCCCAGAAAGTTGGCGTGGATATCAGTGACGACTACATGAATACGTTCGCCTTTTGGGGTATGCTGTACAGCATGGAGGATATGGTAAAACCATTGGCATACATGATGAATCTTCGTGAGAGGATGACCACGAACAAGACCCCTGGAATTGAATACACAGATGTGTTTACCACCGTATTGTTTGAGCGGCTGATGGAAAAATACAGGGGCATGTTCGGCGACAAGTTGATGGAATTGACCTTCGACGGCAAGAAGTACATCATGATTTCAAAGGGTGACTGGAACATAGAAAAGCCTCTCGTGGGGTGGATGCAGCAATCGGAAGGAAGTCCGACGGTGGTATATGGCGAGGACGGCAAGGTCTATGACGACAAGCACGGCTATATGGAATACGGTTTCGATTATGGTAAGAACGGGATTGTGCCGAAGGAGGGTGTGAACATGCGGCTGATTACCGTTACGCCTGAACGTCGCCAGCAGATGGTCGAGGCATACCGTAACTATATGAAGAAGGCAAAGAAAGATAAGAAATAAGAAAATACAATGAGAAATCCGATGAAAAGAGAGCTGAGCAAACTCGCAACCATCCTTTGCTGCGCAATGATAACAGCGGTGCTAACCGCATGTAGTGAGAATGATGACTATCTGGCACCTGGAGTCGACAGAAAGATTGTAGGCAACTGGTATTCCGATGTGTCAGGCATGACCTACGCCAAGTGGAACTATGGCGAGACGTGGCAATCTACGGAGTTCAAGGCCGACGGAACGGGCAGCACCCGCATCTATTACACTGCCAACGACAAGGCTGTCGCCACCGAGACGATTGACTTCACCTACACGGCCTCGGCCGACGGCAATCTGATGATGACCCCCACAGACAGGGATGTGATGACGGCCAATTGGCAGATTGTAGGCGAAGAACTGCAACTCAATAACGGTGATGGCATCAGCCTGAGTTTCAAGAAGACTACCGGCGACATGGCCGCGAAGTTCGACACGTGGAGCCAGACGGAGAAACTGATTCCCGTGCCGCAGCCCGCGAAATTCACCGTGTTCGTGTATGGCAATGCCGGCGGAACGATGGATATCGCGATTGAAACAGGCTTCTGGGAGGTGGCGAAGAAGTTCCTCACCGACCATGACAATGTGCGCGTGGTGTGCTTCTATAAATACGGCAAGGACAATGTCGATGAGCAGGGAAACCATAGCTTTACCGGCAAGTATGCTAATCCGGGCGATATCGTATGGTTTGAACTGACCAGCGAGACCGACCTCGACAAGATCAAGGACGAGGGCTTTCAGGCCATGGGCTTCGGCGACCAGGCCATCGCCCTGAAACTCTGCGACCCCGACGCACTCAAGATGTTCATCGAGTTCAGCAGCCTCGTCTGTCCTGCCGAGCAGTACGTGTTCAGTATCTGGGGCCACGGCTCCGGTTTCAGTCCCATGACCGACGTGCCCGGCAAGTATGCGGTCAGCGCCCGTCAGGCGACCCGTGGCGTCATCGGCGACGAATGGAACGAACATGAGCAACTCAACATGTACGAACTGCGCGATGCCATCCATGCCTCAGGCATCGACCACCTGAACACGCTCTTCTTCCACAACTGCATGATGGGCAATCTGGAGACACTGACCGAAGTCAAAGACTGTGCCGACTACATCTGCTGCTCGTCTCACATACTGAGAAGTAATGGCGAGGTGCTGACTGAATTCGTGCGCGGCCTGATGGACAAGGGCAATGCCGAAGATGCAATGGCACAGATGTTCGAGCACAACACTCCTCTCTGGCAGAAAGAATATAGAGATGACGGTGAAATAGCCAATGGCGACTACAAGATGTATCGCACTGACAAGTTCGATGGCATCCTTGACGCTGTCAAACATCTGGCTGAGCGCCTCATTGCACTCTATCCCACTCAGAAGGAAACCATCGACAGCGCCACCAGTCAGGTATATCGTTTCATTCCGATGGAAGGTATGGAATTCGTGAACCCCTTCTTCGACATTGCCGACTATGCCCACAAACTGGCGAATGAGACGGACGATGCCCAGATGAAGACGATTGCCGATGAGATGGACAATGCCTTCAAAGAGGCCTTTGTCCACTATCGTGATGTCAGTTGGTGTAAGGAGCATCTCGACCACTACACGCTGAGTGTCTGTCTGGCACACCAACTGTACTACACCTACGACTATAAGTCTATTGATTCGACGGCGTTCCCCAACAACTTCGACGAGGGCTACGAGCAGAGCGGCTTCCACAAATACACCGGCTGGGGCAACTGGCTCCGCATGAACGAGCAATCACTTGGCCACAACCCGCAGTGTGGTGGTGGCGGGGCATTGGAATGAAAATAGCCACACGATAATGTGTGGCTATTTTCTTTTAGGAATATCTCTTAGAAGTTCTTTCGGACGCCCTGCCACTCAGGGAATTTCATCTTCAGGTACTCGTCATCGAGGAAGAGGGCAGACTGTCCCACCTGACCTTTCAACTGCCAGTCGAGCCACTTCACCACGGCCTTGGCATAGTTACCGCCATACTTCTCGTAATAGGTGCCACTGTGACCATCCTTGGAGTTCAGCATCACCACGGGAATATTATCGGCAATGCGCTCGTAATCCTTCTGGGCATTGGCATAGGCGATGTCGCCAGGACCACCAATCATATAGAACATCGGGGTGTGCAGGTTCTTCAGATTCTCTTTCGTCGTACCCATCATCTCCATATCGCCGATACCAGAGTTCAGCATCACACAGGTCTTGATGCGGGGATCAACATTTCCAAAACTCTTGATGGAAAAAGAATGTAAACGTTTTCAGTTAATTATTTATAAATAGGTGCGAAAAATAATCTTGTTTTCCGGAAAGTGAGTATTTTTGCTAACAAATTTGAGATAACTAACTGCGTTAAAATAAGATTATATGATGAAAAATCTACTCAAAAAAGTAATGATCCTGGTCCTGCTGCTGAGTGCAACAGGTACTTGGGCACAGAAAATTGACCAGCGACTGACAAAGCTGGCAGAACAGCTGGCCAAGAGCCGTGGCACAGGCGAAAAGCCCGCTGACTTAGAGGCCTTGAGAAAACAGATAGTCGTTAACATGAATGAGGACGGCACGATCAACAGCCTCTCGGCCATCGCTATTCTGAAGGAGGGTGCTGAGTGCCCTACGGAACAGCTGGAGCAAATGGGCATCAAGGTGCGCTTCGTGCTGGGCGACATGGTTGCCCTGGTGATTCCTACCGACAAGCTGATGGCCCTGGAGGATATCGATGCCTTCAGCCATGTGAGAGCCGACAAGAAAGGCCATGTCATGAACGAAAAGGCGAGAAAGGAAACGGGTGTGGAGCAGGTGAACACTGCTGAGGCTGCTGCTGCCCAGAGTCTGCCAAAGGCCTATACGGGCGCTGGTGTCGTG
>JAILCU010000097.1 GCA_024690405.1 Bacteroidales bacterium | reverse complement strand
GACAGGTACACGCGCTACCTCGATTGCTACGACGAGCACCACCGCCAGCGCTACCGCGTGGAGCGTGCCGACACCCTTCAGCCCGGCACCTATCGCCTCACCTGCGCAGCCCGCGCCAATGGAACGGGTGCTTTCATCTATGCCATGCTGGGCGACGGACAACCTCAGTTCATGGAGATCCCTGCTACGGGCAACACGGGCGGAGACATCTGGGTAGAGGCGGACAAATTCCACCACTACCACAAAGACATTCCTATTCCATCAGACTCTGTTCCCTACGGACATGAGCAATGTGAATTGTGGGACGTCAATAACCATAGAGGCTTCGGATGGAACCGCATCACCTTTGAGCCCATCCACGTCACTACCCCCACCATCCTGCGCTACGGCCTCACCTCCGACGATGCATTTACGGGTAGCACCTGGCTGGGCCAGTGGTTCTCCGCCACCGATTTTGAAGTCAGTCGCGTTGAGAATTAATCAGATAGACAAGATGATGAGATAACATACATTTCTATTGGTAGCAGTGCTGGCAAGTGCCAGCCTGCTCACCAGTTGCCTGAAGAAGAGCACTACGGAAATCACCATGATGGCTCTTGCTTCGAGCCAGTTCTTATTGGCCTGTATGTATTCCCATTTCGACAGGGCTTATTTCTTTTTCTTGGGTTCATGAAGCGCTTTGCACGTCTCGCGGACAAGTAGCGAGAGGTAGTCGCGGTCGTCGATATCTGCAATATAAAAATAAGGCTTAGCCCCGTCGTAGGGAGCACGGAACTCTACTTCCCGAAGCAGGCGGCGAACGGGTTCGGTGGGCTTGATGAAGAAGCGGTCATCGCAGACGAGCCCGAATATCTTTCCGTTGCAATAGATGCCGTAATCCCCAAACATCTTCTTGGTCGTAATCTCACCAGCTCCACTACACTGGTCTGCTACATACTGAACAAAATCTGCATTGCTTGCCATATACCACTAAAATCTTTTGAACTACAATTATGGCTGCAAACTTACAAAATGTTCTTGAAAAGGTTATAAACTTACAACCTTTTTTCGCCTTCTCTCCGTCAAAGATGATTTATCAGCCAGGCAAAGCCCTTGGCTGTCCGTCTGTCGGAGTCGGCAAAGTGGTTGCCTGGATTCCATTCGAGAATGGTGTTGATGCCTTGGGTAGTCAATATCTCTTGCTGACTGCGTATCGCATTGCCAACCTGCGCCATCAGCTGATTTCGGGCCTTTTCCTCCTTATCGCCGAGGCTGAGGTAGATACTTCTCGTCTGTGGTTTATTAGATGCCGCATATTCTATCCACTTGGGAAACCACGCTGATGGGGAGGCTGCGGCGATGCCCTCAAAGCGGTCTGTCTGATAGGATACCCACAGAGAGAAGAGACCAGCTAGTGAATAACCACCCAGCAGGCAGTGCGTGGTATCGAAGCCCTGCAGTTGAATTGCAGGTAACAGCTGATCTAATATATATGATAAAGTACCTATTGCCCCATCTCCGAAAGGTATTTTCCCAAAGACGGGTGGAGCCGGCCAGGGCGACAATTCCCTATTCCAGTCTTCAATCTTAAAAGCTACCAAAGAGAATGGCTTGTCTGATAGCATCCTAATAGCCTCAACCTCTTGCTCCAACACCTCCAGATCGTGTTCGTCTATCGGCTGTATCAACAGATAGTCGGCATCGGGATTGTCGTAAACATAGCATTCCCTACCTGCATAAATCAGCTTTTCCATTTTTATTAGTCTGTTACCACGTCGTTAAAGAGTTCTTGTCCTCAGGCTATCAGCGCCATGATGACGGGCATGAGCGATTTACCCGTATCTGTCAGCGAATATTCTACGCGTGGTGGCACTTCAGGGAAGACCTCACGCCAACAATACGCATATAAAAAATGCTGTAGATGCTAAGCGCCAGTCCGCATAGGGCGAGCAAAACACTCACTACGCACAACAAAGAGGAATCAGGCGCGTATGGCCAAGGTCGTCCAGATACCAACCACATCAAGGATGGAATGCCTATCACAAAGATGAGCAGTCCTAGTAGATAACCGAATACGTGTGACTTTTCCATTGTATTTTTGTCCTTATTTCATTCTCTTCTCAAACCTAAAGAGACCATCCTCCTGGTCAAACTGCTCTGGCATATTGGGGTCTGGATGATGCTCGTTATAGAACTCAACGGCTTGGAAGCCACAGCGGTTGATATAGAAATGGATATTGCGACGGTCGAAATACGGGGTGCATGTTTCCCACAATGCAATCTCTGAATGCATGCCCTCTATGGCTCTCCAGATGGCCTGACCGATGCCTTTACTCTGTACGCCCACCTTCACATAGAGGAAGGCAAGTTCACCTGCGGTCTTCCTCTCTTGCGACTCGGCAGAACTCAAGCCGGCTTGGCTCTGCTCTCGCTGCTCCATCGGCTCACTTACGGTCTTCCTCTCTCGCGACTCGCCCATATTTTGTTTTTCGTCGATGATGATGATGGCACCGCCTACGCGTTGGTCATCTTCGCCGATGGCCTCATAAGCCACTGCTCCATCAGCGTTCAACGACTGATAGAAATCTTTATCAGGTAACACCTGCCACTGATTCGTTTCTTCGGCATCTTTGTTATATGCCTCGAAACCATGTTGGAAGGCCTCCTGCATCTCCTCTTTGAAGGCGATGGTATGCGCCTCTGCAAGTCTTACGAGGCGGATTAAGTATCTTTCTTTCTTCATATTTTTATCATGCGTTACGAATCCAGCCAGCGTTTGACGGTAGCCACTTTATCTTTGCTGACGATGATTTCCTCTTCGGGAGAGACGGCCATGTGGATGCGCATCTTGCCAAGGAAATAGGTGGAGAGTTTCTGCACGGCAGCGGCACTGACGATGTATTGTCGGTTGACGCGCATGAAGCGCTGCGGGTCGAGCTGGCCCTCCACTTCTTCGAGCGTCATGTTCAGCGTGTAGTGCTTACCCGACAGCAGACAGAGTCGCACCACGCCGTCGCGTATGGTGATATGGCTCACTTCGCTGACGGGGATTATCAGGAAGTCTTCGGCACGATGGGGGATTAGGAAGCGTTCGCGATAGCGGATATTCTGATTCTTCACCGACTCCAGCAGCTGGGCGATGGCTTCGGTCGTCGAGACCGAACCGACAATGGGTTTCACCTTCGCCAGTGCTGCATGCAGTTCCTCGCTGTCGATGGGCTTCAGCAGATAATCGATGCTGTTGAAGCGGAAGGCCTGCACGGCATAGTGGTCGTAGGCTGTGGTGAAGATGACGGGGATAGATGTAGGCACCTCGCGAAGTGACTCGAAACTAAGGCCGTCGCCCAACTGGATGTCCGACAATATCAGGTCAACCTCACGCTGTGCTCCGCCAGAGAAGAAGGCCTTCACTTCGGCGTTGCTCGCACACACGTCCACTATCTCGTGCTCGCTCTCTGTCATCCTCCTCAGGCGGTCGGCACTACTCTGTTCGTCTTCTATAATCAGAATTCTCATAACATTCTATTTTATCAGCGGTATAGTGACACAATACTCGTCGGCATCCTTCTTGATTTCCACCTTTTGAGATGTCAGCAGGCGGTAGCGTTCCTTGATGTTATGCTGTCCCACGCTGGTGCTTTCAGCATTGGCTATGGGCTGTATGTGATTGCTCACGCTGATGCACCGTCCGTCGCACGACACGTCGATGACGAGCGGTTTGGCCTTCGTGTGCTCGTTGTGCTTGATGGCGTTCTCTATCAGCATCTGCAGGGCAGCCGGCGGCAGCGAGCCTTCTGCCTTCGCCACTTCCGGCGATATTCTCACCTTGATACCCTCGCCAAACCGCTGCTCAAGCAGGGCCCAATAATGGTCGAGAAACGCCAGTTCTTCCTGAAGCGTCACCGTGTCGTGGTCCAGATGCGACAGCGTATACCGATACACCTTCGAGAGGTTCATCAGGTATTCTGATGCCCGCTTGGGTTCCACCTCTATCAGGTCGGCCAGGATGCTGAAATTGTTGAACACGAAATGCGGACTCAACTGGTTCTCCAAGGCTTGCAGGCGGAACTTGTCGCGCTCCTTCTCTGCCCTCTCGCGCGACCGCCAATAATAGAGTGTCACCACCGCCGTAAGCAGACAGCAGGCAGCATAGTCCACAAGCACCATTCCCGATGTCCAAGGCCACCCATATTGCCACATTTCCCTGAACTCCTCATCAGTCAGCAGCCACAGCGTGTAGTAGAACAGCAGTCCCACCACCGAGAGCCCCAATACCAGAAGCACACCGTGTAAAAATTTTTTTATCTTCATTTGCCTTATCATTTGATATTCTGATGCAAAGGTACACAAATTATTTCAAAAGAGTTTTCAAATTATCGTATATCGCCTCCTAATGCCTTGAAAAGATTGATTTTCCCTTGTATATTGTCAAGCCAGTCGGAAATTATGTTCAGACGTGACTGAATTAGAGCAGATTGGGCAGTGAGAACTTCAAGGTATGTATTGGAGCTGTTCTGCATAATGGTTTTACTCACTTCGTAGGCTTGTTCTGCTTCGTCTGCCTCCTGTTTTCGTATGCTTAGTCGGTCACGGCTCAGCTGACAGGCCGAGAGCGCGTCGCTCAGTTCGCTGCCAGCTACCAGAAGTGACTGGTTGAAAGCCACCAATGCCTGTTCCTGTTGCGCTTTGGCAATACGGAGGTTTGCACGGTTTTTCCCTTTGTTAAACAGGGGTTGCACCAGCGAACCAATGGCATTCAGGAGTATCTGACCAGGGTTCACTATTTCACCCACGTTGTTTGTCCATCCTGCCGATGCGGAAATTGTCAGTTGCGGATAAAATGCAGCCCGCGCCACATTCACCTGTTCCATCTGCGATTTCAATGCGTATTCCGCAGCTTTCACATCAGGACGGTTAGCAAGTCTTTCAATGGGGTATGACGTGGTATCTGCGATGCATACATCTGTGCTTTCCCATCTGTTACGGCTGATGCTGTCATACTTCACCCCGATGAGTACCATCAGCGCATTCTCCGTGGTTTTTATTTGTTGCAAAAGACTCTTTTCGGATGCAGCAACGTTGAGATAAGCCGCACGAGCCTGACTGACGGCGGCTTCGTTTTGCATGCCAACCTCTTTCATAGCCTCCATCACTTCTACCGTCTGACGTGCGTTGTTCATACTCTGGCGCGTCACACGCAGTTGCTCGTCCATCATCACCAGCGTATAGTAGTGCGTTGCCACCGATGCTATCAGTTGCAGCCGCACCGCCCGTTCCGTCTCAGCCATGCTCCAATAGTTTGCCAGTGCCGCCCTCTTCTCTCTACGCAATCGTCCAGACAAATCCACTTCCCATTGTAATGTCAACGGCACGTTGTACGTCTTCGTCGTTGCCGCTCCCTTTGTCTTCGACAGCGACCCTTCCACCCCTGCAGCCACCGATGGTAGCGTGGCCAGTCGTGCCATCCGCAGCCCGGCATCAGCCTGTTCCACGTTAAGGTTTGCAGTCAGCAAGTCTGCATTGTGCTCCATTGCCGTTTCTATCAATATCCCCAATTGCGGGTCGGTAAATACGTTTCGCCACGTTGTCAAGTCTTCAGTCTTAGCCACGACAGAGATGGTTGAACAGGCTAAAATCAATGTCACAATTATTTTATTCATCGTATTTTTTCTCTTTTTTCATTTGAGTATATTCATCTATCTTTTTCATCTCTTCGATAATCAGCGGGTCGTCGGAGGGTTGGAACTCTGCAGGCTTGAATCGCTCCTGCAGAGTCTGGAAGAAGACGAAGAGGGCGGGGACTACGAAGAGCAGCCCAAGTGTACCGATGAGCATACCACCTACGGTGCCTACGCCGACGGTGCGGCTGCCGTTGGCTCCGGCTCCACTGGCGAACATCAGGGGCAGCATACCGAAAATCATTGTCAGCGAGGTCATGAGGATGGGGCGCAGACGCATCTTGGCGGCAAAGAAGGCACTCTGCTTGAGCGACATACCGGCCTGTCGGCACTGCGTAGCATACTCGGTGAGCAAGACGGCCGTCTTGCAGAGCAGGCCGATGAGCATGATGAGTCCCACCTGCAGATAGATGTTGTTCTCCACTCCGAATAACTGGGCGAAGAGCAGGGCACCCATCAGTCCGAAGGGCACGCCAAGGATGACGGCCAGGGGGATGAACAGACTCTCGTAGAGCGCCACCATGATGAGATATACGAAGAACACGCAGATGAAGAAGATAACAATGATGTTGGAGCCCGTCTGACTCTCCTCGCGGGTGATGCCGCCAAACTCTATGCCGTAGCCCACGGGCAGTTCCTTTTGGGCTACCTCGCGGATGGCACGGATGGCATCGCCCGTGCTGCTGCCCTGTGCCACAGAGCCGGTGATACCTATGCTGCCCATCATGTTGAAGCGGCTCAGTGACTGCGGCATGTACTCCTTGCGGAGGGTGACAAACTGGCTGGCGGACAGCATCGTGCCATCGGCGGAGCGTATAAAGAGGCGGTCGAGCGAATGTAGATCGGCACGGTCAGTGGGGCGTAGTTGCATGGTGACCTGATACACCTGGTTGTACTTGTTAAAGTTCGAAACGTAACTGCTGCCGAGGAAGGCTCCCAATTCATTGAGCATGGTGGAAGGCGACACACCCAGCTTCTTGCAGCGCGAGGCATCGACATCTACACGGTACTGAGGATAGTCGATGGCATAGCCGCTGTAGGCATCGCTAATCTCAGGACGGCGGTTCAGGGCCTCAACGAAGCGTTCGGTGATGTCGAAGAACGTGCGCAGGTCCTGTCCGTTCTTGTTGGTGACCGACACCTCGAAACCGCCGCCGCGCCCATAGCCGTCTATCATACCCGGCGACATGGCGAAGCTCTCAGCCTCGTGCTCACCCGCCAGTATCTCGTTGATGCGCTCGCTCACAGCCCACGACGTGTGGTCACTGCCCGTGCGCTGGCTCCACTGACGCAGCTGCACCTGCACCATACCCTTGTTGGCTCCCCCGAAGCCCACCACGCTGCCCACGCTCTCCACCTCGGGCAACTGCTGAATCTGGTCGGTCAGCCGGTTCATCACCTCCTCGGTCTTCGCCATCGTATAGCCCGACGGCGCACTCACGTCAATCATCAGCGACCCCATGTCCTCATCGGGCACGAAACCCGTAGGCACCGTATTCAACAGCAATGCCGTCAGGGCGAGGGCCCCCGTCACCCCTGCCGCCGCCAGCCACTTTTGGCGCATGGGCTGCATCGCCACCTTGGTATAGCGCCCCAGCAGGGCATGGAATGAAGCATTGTAGATGCGTCGAACACGCTGCGAGAGGCCCTTTTTGCTATCATTGTTCCGTTTCAGAATCAGTGCACAAAGTGCTGGGGCGAGGGTGAGGGCGTAGAGCAGCGAGATGCCTACAGCAACGGCCATCGTCAGACCGAACTGCTTGTAGAACGTGCCCGACGTGCCGCTGACGAACGACACGGGGATGAAGATGACCATGAAAATTAGGGTGGAAGTAAACAAGGCGGAAGTGATGCTGCTCATAGCATCGACAGTCTCACCCCCTACTCCTCTCCGACTGGAGGGGGGAGCAGTTAGTTTTACCGCAGTATTATCGCCTCTAGGCTTATCACTCCCCTCGCCCTTTGGAGAGGGGCTGGGTGTGAGGCTGATTCTTGCCTGCACGGCCTCGACCACCACAATCGAGTCATCCACCACGGTGCCGATGACCAGCACCAGGGCGAAGAGCGTTAGCATGTTTATGCTGAAGCCCGCCACCGCCATGAAGGCAAAGGTGCCGATGAGCGACACGATGATGCCAAGGGCGGGGATGAGCGTGGCGCGGAAGTCTTGCACGAAAAGATACACAACAACAAGCACCAGCACAATGGCCAGCAGAAGCGTGAAGACCACCTCGTGGATAGAGGCGAAGAGGAAGTCATTGGTGTTGTCGAACGTCACAATGCGGATGTCCTTGGGCATTGTCTGTTCCACCTCTTTTATCAGCTTGTCTATGTCCTGATTGATGCTCGTGGCGTTGGAACCAGCCACCTGACTTACGCTGCCCATCACACCGGGATGGCCGTTGATGCGGTTCGAATAGGCATAATCCGACTGCCCCAATTCGAGGTCGGCCACATCCTTCAGCCGCAGTTCCTCGCCCGTCTGGTTGGAGCGCAGAATGAGATTCTCAAACTCGCTGACATCCTGCTTGCGACCCGTGTAGCGCAGGGTATATTGAAAGGTGCCGGGTATGTTCTCGCCGATTGAGCCAATGCTGGCCTCCACATTCTGCTCCTCTAAAAGCGTCGTGATGTCGCTGGGCACTATGCCGTAGCGCGCCATCGCTTCGGGCCGCAGCCAGATGCGCAGGGCATACTGTCCACCCCACACCTCGCATTTGCCCACGCCCTGGATGCGCAGGATAGCGGGGCGAAGGTTGTTGTAAAAGTAGTTACTTAAAAAGTTCTCGTCATACGTACCGCCAGGACTCTCCAATGCGAGGATGCGCAACTGGCCGGGTTGCTGTTTCTCCACGGCCACACCCATCTTCAGCACCTCGGCTGGCAACTGTGCCTGTGCCTGCACCACGCGGTTCTGCACGTTCACTGCTGCCATATCAGCATTGGTGCCCTGCTTGAAGCAGATGCTGATGGAGGCCGAACCGTTCGATGCCGACGAGGTCATATACATCATGTTATCCACGCCGTTGATGGCCTGCTCCAACGGCGCCACAACGCTCTTCTGCACCGTCTCGGCACTCGCGCCCGGATAGCTCGCCCACAAATAGACCGTCGGCGGCGCTATATCGGGAAACTTCTCTATCGGCAGTCGCGTCAGTGCGATGATACCCACCGCCACCACCATTACGTTGATGACAATCGAAAGCAGCGGCCGGTCAATGAAATTCTTGATGTTCATTTATTATCTTATTTTGCTTTTTCTGCGATAGTTGAACGTTTTCGTTAAGCCAGATGACCAAAGCCAAACTTGTTTGAGCTTTGGCATGGCGAGAAAAGGTCGGATGAAATCCAACGATTGCGTCGGTTGGAAGAATGAGGTAACGGGCGAGGCGAATGGTGGCTCCTCCAGTCGGACGCGGCGGACTATGATGATGGCAGCGACCGCACTGAACACGCCGGCTACTACGTGGTGAATCCACACACCATCGAGTGAGCGGAAGCAAATTCTTCACTTTTCGCTCTTCACTCTTCACATATCTCCTGTCCTTCCTTCACGTAGCCTGCCCCCTTGGCCACGATGACATCGCCCACGCTGAGACCGCTGGTCACAACGTAATTATTGCCGTCAGAAGTAGGCAGAACGGTAATCATCTTCGACTTTGCTTTTCCGTGTACTAAGCGCCAGGCGTAGGTCTTGTCCTGTATCTCGTAAGTGGCCGACTGGGGGATAACGATAACCTGTTTCATCTCGTTGGAAGCGACTATGATGCCCGTGCTTCCGCTGAGCAACAGACCGTCGGCATTGGGGAATATGGCACGTGCCGACACGGAACCCGTATTGCTGTCAACCACACCGCTGATGCTCTCCACACGGCCTTTCACTGCGCAGGTGTCGCCATTGGCTGTGAGCAAAATAACAGGTGCGAAGGCAGCTACGGCCTTGTCCAGCGAACCATGCTTCGCTATGCGGCTCATCGCGTCGCGTTCGGTCAGCGAGAAATACACGTACATCTCGTGGGCGTCGGCTACCGTCGTCAAACCGCCTTGTGTCGAGGGACCAACGAAGTCGCCCGTGCGGAACGGCAGACTACCCACCACACCGTCGGAAGGACTACGGAGCACGGTATATGAGAGGTTAGTACGTGCCAGCTGCAACTGTGCCAGAGCTTGCTGCGCCTGGGCTTTCGCCATCGAGAGATTGGCGGTTGCCGTGCGCAGGTCGTAATCAGACACGACATTTTTCTGGCAGAGTATCTTACGACTGTCATAGCTGAGCTGTGCCGTCTCCACGCCAGCCTTCGCCACCGCCACATTCGCCTCGGCAGCCTTTACTTCAGCCTGATATGAAGCCTGATCGATGATGAACAGCACCTGACCTTTCTTCACCCTCTGTCCCTCCTTTACGCATATCTGGCGCAGATACCCCTCCACTTTTGGAATAATATTGATACTTTGCCGTCCCTCAATCTGAGCTGGGTATGACTGTTCCAGAGTTATATCCTGCTTCGACACTGTCATAGTCTCGAAATCACTCGCAGGTGCTTCCTCCTCAGCCCCTTGCTTCCGGCAACCCAGGATCACCAGCACAGTTGCCAATATAAATAATACTTTCTTCATTTTCCTGTCATCTTTTAGTTGCAAAAATATTATCAGCCTTATGGCCTACATATCGCCTTCGGCTACATATCGCTGCGCTACTTATCAGCCTTATGGCCTACATATCGCCTTCGGCTACATATTAGCTTCCATATTCCATCTTCCATCTTCCATCTTCCATCTTCCATCTTACATCTTCCATCTCCATCTTACATCTTCCATCTTACATCTCCATCTTACATCTTCCATCTTACATCTTCCATATTCCATCTTACATCTTCCATCTTACATCTTCCATCTTACATCTTCCATCTTCCATCTTCCATCTTACATCTTCCATCTTACATCTTACATCTTCCATCTTCATCTTCCATCTTACATTCGGCTCACAGAGCCGCTGGTTTTCTAGTGAGCGAAGCGAGCGGGGTTTTTCTTTTTGTGGTTGTGCCTCGCAGAGGCTGATGGTGGGCTGGACCTTTTATCTGTGAGCTTGCTCACAAGGAAAAGGGGCAGGACGCCGTCACAGACGCAGTCTCAACCACAAAAAGGGTTTTCTCGGTTTTCTTTTATATCCCCCCCCGCGGCTAACCATGAACCATGAACCATTAACCATGAACCAGCCATTACACTCTCAACTTTCAGACTACTCTAAACTCTCAACTCTCAACTGAAGCGAAGCACCCCCGCGAAACCCCAACCATTAACCATGAATCATCACCATCCGCCCCCCCAGCCATCGAAGTCGCCCCAGTCGCCATCCCATTCATCCCCCTCTTTCTGAGCTTTCAGATTGTTCTTGCCACCCAGGATGTTAAAGCGATACACAGCGCGCAGCATGCCATAATGGTAGATAGCATTGTGGCGCGAGTCGGTGCGCATCAGAGCTGAGATATCGCGACTGATGTTTGTCTGCTGTTTTAAAATATCATTCACCTCAAGTATGATGGTGAGAGCGCGGCCTTTAAGAAACGAGTGGCTCACTTGTGCATTCCACAGCAGTTCATTGGTATTCATAGTGCTTTGCGAGTAGCCTCTGCGACTGCTCATTCCTATGTCGGTGCTCAGCGAGGTGCCCCAGCGCGCCATCCATTCAAACTCCACGCCATACGAGAAATCGAAGGTGTTCTGGTTCGCCATATCATTGACGTTGTTCTTCGAGTTGGCATAGTCGAGCCGCCCGTTGAGCATGATACTCAACTGATCCTTGCGGTATGAGCACTCCATACCGGAGTTAAGATTGATGCTTCGTGTTACAGACTTCGTGTCGGCATTGTCGGCATCGTTGTTATAGAACCCCACCCTACGTGTGTAGTCGCCGCCCAGGTCTATGCTGATGTTGAAGAGCTTCTGCTTGCCAATTCCCGTGTTGAATCCCACGCCGCCACCGCTGTTCCAGTTGCCGTTGATGTTCATTGGCATGGTGGTGCGCACGCCTGTCAGGTTGTCGTAGGTGGTCTTGTTGTCTATGCTGTTGCGTGTGGCGCTAAACCACATCCACGAGTATATGCCCCTTTGCAACTCAGCCTTATAGCCATTGAAGTTGGCAAAAATGTTGTGCGAGAACGAAGGCTTCAACTCCGGGTTTCCCTTGGTGATGACCAGCGGGTTCGAGTCGTCCTCGATGTCCAGCAGGTTAGTCATGCTTGGCTGTCGGGTCCGTCCGTTGTATCGCACGTGCAAGTTCGTTTGTTTGTTGAAGTTCCAGCGCAGGTTCACGCGCGGCGCTATATTAAACACCTTCCTCGTCACTTCCGGATACTCATGGCCCATGTACTTGTAGTTCAGCGTAGTGCGCTGTGGCAGCATATCCATCCCCACGCTGAAGTTGTACTGTTCGCGCACCCGCCGGAAGCTCAGATTGATAGTTTGGTTGTAGTTGCGGTACTCTGAGAATTGGCTCAGGCGGTTGGCCACCGAGTCGGTGCCGTTGAGCACGTAGTTCATTTCCTCCATGAAATGCAGTACGGCGCCGATGTCGTAGCGGTTGTCCCTCATACTCTGCTCCAGCGTCTGGTAGGCATCGCTGTCATATATGTAGGCACGGCGGTCGTTCTTGCTGTAGCCGTAGTCGTAGGTGTAGCTCAGTTGCACGTAGGTGCGGTCGGCAATGGGTTCGCTGTAGGTCAGCTGTCCCAGCAGACCGTAGTTTTTCGATGGAGTCTCGTAGTAGCGGTTGTTTTGCTGGTCGGTGCCCACATTGTTATAAGTGATATTTGCCGCCGAGAGCTGCTTGCTGCGGCCATCGCTGAAGTTACCCACCATGCGCAGCGTCAGGTTACGGCCGTGGTTGTTCAGCTTCCTGTTGGCCTGCAGTTCTCCTTTCGTGTTCACGTTAGTGCTGTAGTTCTGGTTGCGGTTGGCATTGCTGTTCACCATGATGTCTGCCAGTCGGCTTAGGATGCTGTCGTTGGGATTGGCGCTGTACGAGGCCGATGTGCTGTGGCCCCTTCCCCTGTTCTGCTGATAGCTCAGGTCGGGACGGAATATGATGTTCGTCATCGAGTCGGGCTTCCATTCCAGGCGGAAGTTACCGGTCAGCCGCCGGTCCGACGACAGGCTTTTGCTGAAGTTCTCATTGAATTTGGCCGAGGAGGCATTGAAATACTCGGTCGACGAGGCGTTCTCGTTGTCGCTGCCGTCATAGCGAAAGCGCACGCTTCCGCCAGTCTCCAACTTCGGTTTCGCTGTGGCAAAGTTGCCGCCTATCTCCTTGCTGCTGTGCAGACCTTCCATACCCCAGCCGCCCCAGCGGCCGCCACCGCCGCCAAATCCCATGTCTGCCACGTTGTTGGCACCGCCCAGCAGCGTAGCTTGGAAATCATCGGCAAAGCGGTTCACGTTAAACCGCTCTGCATAACGGTGCTTCGTGCCTGCTCCTACGTTTACGTTGCCATACCAGCCGTTCTTCATGCCCTTCTTCACAGTCAGGTCGAGCACCGTTTCCTCCTCGCCGTCGTCTATACCCGTCACCCGGCTCAGGTCGCTCTTCCTGTCGTAGGTCTTCAGCCGGTCTATCATCTCTGTGGGGATGTTTTTCATAGCCACCTCCTTGTCGTTCAGGAAGAACTCCTTGCCATCCACCAGAATCTTGTTCACCGTCTTGCCGTTGATGGTGATGTTACCCTCCTTGTCAACCTTTGCGCCGGGCAACTGCTTCACCAGCGCTTCCAGCGTCGAGCCCTCGGGCACCCTGTAAGCCGCCGCGTTATATATCAGCGAGGCGCCCGATACCTGCACCTTGGCAGCATGTGCCGTCACCTCCACGTCCCGCATCTGTACTACGTCCGCAGCCATCGTTATGTAGCCTATGTCCACCTTCTTTTTCTTCTGCGCAGTAAGGTCTATACCTATGCACTTCGTCGCCATACCTATGCATGATGCCTGCAGCGCATACGTCCCCTTCTTCACTTCCTTCAGGTTGAACTCCCCCTGTACCCCTGTCGTCGTTCCCGTAAGAAATGCGCTATCGGGCAGTGCGAGCAGCTTGATAGTGACACCGGCTAAAGCCTCCCCCGTCGTCTTGTCCACCACCGTACCGTTCACTTCAAACGCACTCTGCGCCATCAGATGGACAGATGAGAACAATGTCATCGTCATCAATACAAATAATACCTTCTTTTTCATTTTTCATCGTATTTTTCCGCAAAATTACAACCCTTTCAATCAATATAAAACAGGAAAGTGGCTGAAACGGGAAAAAACACGAGTGAAATGACACAAACGGCCACTCATTTGTATCATATTGTCGTCCAAAAGGGAAAAATGGAAAGTATAGCTTTATAGTACACGATATTAAGATTTATGGTAACTGATCTGAAGAACAACATTCAGCGTGGAACTCCGTGAAAGCTCCGTGGAACTTCCGTGTAACTTACTCTTGCAAAATCATATTGAAATTCAATGCGTTACGCCGTTTTGTGGAAGGTGGAACCTTTTTGCGCGAAAACTTCAAAAAATTTTTCTTGAACTTGCAAGCAGATGAATACTCCCGCAAAACTCTATAAGGATGTTCATCCTCCATGAAAAATATTTAAGCCCCTTCACGTCATTACGACGTGGCATCAAAGAAAAAGACTGAGTGTCTTTTTCAAAGATAGGAACAGATTACTTATTCCTTCTTCTTTTCCTTATATGAATTGAGTCGTTCATTCAGGAGGTCGCACAATGGTTGCGGCTTCATGGTGAGCTTTTCAGCATCAATCATCTTGACATAGTCGCTATCGTCATTGAAATGAATGATTATATCGTCTGTGTACATCGTAAAACGCCATAATTTAATCTTTTCGCATTCAAAGGACTCCACCTCGTCGAAGCGAACGCTCCACTGTTTACGCTTGTCGTTGACAATGATGCCGTCATCACCTATGGTCAGATAGTTGCGTTTCGGCAGTCTCATGATCTTGCGCAGGACCCAAAACAGAAAGAGAGTACTCACCGAGAAGGCGATGTAGAAAGGTACTCTGGGCAAACTACGAATCTCCACCCCAAAAGCCTCAAAAAAAGCAACGACCAGCAAGCAACATAATATAACAAGAGGCTTTTCAAAGTTGAGGTTGTAGGAATCCACAACAGGGCGTTTTATGATAATCTCATTCATCCTTTATATACGAATCATGTTATTTTTGTTGCAAAGGTAATATTATTCTTGTTACTTTGTTCATTACAGGCTTATATAAAGCAATTTTTTAGGTGCTATTAATCAAAGTAAACGCTTTTTTTAGAAAAACTATTTGGCTTTTCTCTTGGTTCGCACTACCTTTGCACCGCTTATTCGTCCGTCGCGGAAGTGTTGGTCTGCCGGAATTGTCCTGAGATTCGTAGGGACAGCTTATCTCTTTTCCTTTGCCGATTTCTTTACCTCCTCATGGAAGAAATAGTTCACCACCACAGGCGGCTCGCCATGAGGGGCGCGACGGGTGTCGTCGTCGCGCAGATATGGTAAGCCATCGGACTCGCAGAAAGCACGCAACTGCATGTCAAGTTGCATCCAGTATGTGCGGTCTTTCTTGCTGTAGATGTCGCGGTAGAGTTGGTCGAGTTCGGGATGGTGCTCGTGCACCCACTGCAGGATGCGGGCCCGGTAGTCGCCACGCAGGTTCAGGTTCTCCAACCATACGAGGTTGCAGAAGTTCCTTGCCTTGCTGATGATAGTCTCCACATCCGTGATGCCGGGGAAGATGGGCGAGATAAAACAAGTGGTCTGCACGCCTGCCTCATAGAACTGACGCATGGCTTCAAGTCGGCGCTCGATGCTCACGCCACGATCCATCTCACGGCGAAAATCCTCGTCGAGCGTGTTGATGCTCCACGACACACGGGCATTGGGAAAGGTTTTTATCAGGTCGAGGTCGCGCAACACGAGGTCGCTCTTCGTGGCTATGCTGATGCTGATGCCGCTGCCCTGCAGTTGCTCCAGCAGTTCCCTGGTGCGACCGTACTTTTTCTCTTGCGGCAGGTAGCAGTCGGTCACCGAACCGAAGAAAGCCTCCTTGCCCGCATACTTCTCAGCATTCTTTATCTCCGGCCAGTATTTCACATCGATGAACTCGCCCCACGGCTCAGGGTGATTGGTGAAGCGCTTCATGAACGAGGCATAGCAATACTTGCAGGCGTGTGTGCAGCCCACGTAGGGGTTCACACTGAAGTCGGCCACGGGAAGATTCGACTTCGTCATCACCGACTTCACCTCAATTTCTTGTATCTTAATCATAGGTCACTCCGTATATCCCTTTTTCCATATTTCCTGCAGACGGGGAATGCTCTCCAAGTCGAAGGCGTTGCGCAACGACAAATGTCCGTGCGTTAGCAGCCAGCGGTCGTCTGTTTTGCGGAAGATGAGTGACATGTTCCACGACAGGAACAGCTTCTCCCCGCCTTTGTCGTCCTTGCTATAAGTGGTGAAGTTGAATACCAGCAGCACCTCATCGTCGCTCAATGCGCGGGCGGTTTCCTTGTGATACTCCTGATGTATCACGTCCGTCTTTGTGCCGGCGGGCAGGATACGACTGAAGTGTGCAGCCACTGCCTCGCGTCCGTGCAGGAACTGGCCCGCCAGCGGGTCAACATAGGTGACATCATCTGCCAGCGCGTCCTTGTAGCCGTTAGCGTCGCCGCAACTCCATCGCCACTGTATTTGCTGTTCAAAATCAATGAGGGTTTCATTTTCTTTCTGTGTCATAGTTGTTTTATCTTTATTTGTTAAACAATAGCAGATGCTTTTGAGATACACCACGCGAAACCTTTGGCGGTGCGAAGGGCCCCGTCCATGAAGTGGTTGCCGGGGTTCCATTCTATGGTGCAGTGGTCGTCGCCGAGCGTCTGCTGAAGGTGTGCGTATTCCCAGCGGATATGAGCGCCCACCTGCGCTATGGCCTTGTTCTTTGAGAACTCTTCGCGGTCGCCAAGACTGAGATAGACGTTCCTGGCCAACACGGGATGTGAGGCGGAATAGTCGCGCCACCCTGCTATCCAAACCGAAGGGGAGCAGCAGGCCACGGCAGAGAAGGCGTCACGTTCTGATGCCGCCCAGCGCGCGAAGAGGCCGCCCAACGAATAGCCGCCGAGGATGACAGGCCTGTCGCCGTATTCCTTCTTCAACGAAGGTATGAGTATATCCGTAACATACTGCAAGGTCTCGCCCGCATGTTCGCCCACCTCTTTGCGGCGCGACACCTCTGGGTCGTGCCACGGTGTGAGTTCCACCTCCCAATCGTCGATGGCGAAAGCAGCCATCACGAATGGTGCGCTCACGGCTTCGCGAATCAGCTGTACCTCGCCGTCGATACTTCCGCGCTCCTGCTTCCCCAGTGTCTGGATGAGCAACACTCGCGGCTTTGCGTCTGTCTGATACAACAAGACGTCACGTCCTCCGATTTCTGTTTTCTGTTTTTCCATATAGCGGTCAATCATATATTACTTAAAGGTAAGGTGCATCATGTCCTTCATGTCACTGAAGCCAAGGAAGCTGTAGAGCAGACGGCCGGCCTCGGAAGTCTCGAGGTAGATCTTCTTGATGCCTCGCGAGAGGGCCGCTCCGACGAGCCAGCGCACGATTCGCTTCCCGTGGCCATACCCCTGATGCTCCGGACGAACATAAATGTTCATGAGGTAGGCACAGCGACCCGTGGGGTTGTCGGGCGACGGCATCTCGTCGTAGAGGCAGAGTCCGCCGCAGCCGATGATCTTGCCATCCTCTTCGGCAAAGCAGGCAATATGACTACCGTTGGCCAACGCCTGTTCGTAATATTCGCGGTTGCTCTGCATCAGTTCTGTGATGTCGGTATCAGCAGGAATGCTGAACACGCAGCGCAGCACCTCCTCGCGCCAAAGGAGCAACAGGTCGAGGTCGGCAGCAGTGGCCTGACGGATGATGATATCATTAGGCTGCATAGAGTCGTCCCTCCTTTCTGACTTGCGGTAGTGCTTTGCGGTCCACCTTTCCGTTGGGTGTCATGGGCAGCGAAGGCATCATGACGAAGAGCTCAGGAATCATGAACGAGGTGAGACGGTCGGCCAGCGAACGCTTCAGACTGCTCAAACTGAAACCTTTTGTGCGCGGCACGACATAAGCCACGAGATACGACAGTCCGTCGGTGTCGGTCTGCGGACAGACCACGGCGGTCTCTACCTCGCGCTCCTCGCAGAGCACATTCTCCACCTCGTCGCTCTCCACGCGCTTGCCCATAATCATCACCTGCTTGTCCTTGCGGTGCAGGAAGGCCAGATTGCCGTCGGGCATCACATAACCCAGGTCGCCACTGCGATAGACGCGACGGCTATCGGGCATCGTAGTGAAGTTGGCATTCTCCGGCACATCACCTGAATAACCCAAGGAGATGCCGTCGCCGAAGATACAGATTTCACCTGCCTCTCCATCTTTTACCGGCTTGAGGTCTTCGTCCAGAATCTCAATATTGGTGCCGAGCACAGCCTTGCCGATAGAAAAAGTGCCATCGGCCAGCGGCTCTGCGTTGTCCACGCGGAAGTAAGAGGCGCAGACAGTAGTCTCGCTGGGTCCGTAGGTGTTGTAAATCATCACGTTTTGTGTGCGCAGGTGGTCGATGTATTTGCCACGGATGACATCGCCGCCGCTGATCAACAGGCGCAGGCACGACGGGATGCGCTCCAGTCTGTTCATCTCCAGGAGCAGATAAGGAAAACCGCTGAGCATCGTCACCTGGTTGCGCTCGATATACACCATCAGCCTGTGGATGTCGGCCTTGGTCTCATCCGAGGGGATGCAGAGCGTGGCACCGCTGAGCAGGGTGGTGAATACCTCCTCTACGAAGATATCGAACGAGCAGACAGAGTGCTGTAGCATGCGGTCACCAGGTTGTGTGTTAAATTCGTGGCGGAAGGCGCGGACATAATGCAGCACGTTCTTGTTGGTCACCATCACGCCCTTCGGCCGACCTGTCGTGCCACTAGTATATAATATGTATGCCAGGTCGCTCACCCTCGCCGACGTTGCAGTGCCTTTCCGTATGCCTTCGTCAGTCACCACGAAGTCGCAATCCTGCATCATATACTTAATACGCTCTTTGGGGAAAGTCGGTTCTGCCGGTACGTAGGCAGCACCTGTTTTCAATGCCGCCAGTATGGTGGCTATCATCTTCACTGAGTGCGACATCACAATACCTACTTTGGAGGGGGCTTCTACGGGGAAACCATCGGCAATCATCGTTGCCAATGCGTCTAACTGAGCATATGTCAGAGTTTCCCGTTCATCCATCACAGCCAGCGCTTCCGGTCTGGCCTCCACTTGCGTCTTGAATGCGTCATAAATTGTTGTCATCATTGTCTTGCTATTAATGTTCTTAACTGGGTGCAAAGGTACGGTGAAAACACCAATGCATTGCAAGACAAACGAAGACGGAAATGTCACTTTTCGGGACTATGCATTTCCTTGTCGGTATTCAAGGGGTGTCTGCCCCTTGTATTTACGGAAGAGACGGACGAAATAAGTGGCGGTGTCGAAATGCAGTTGTGCGGAAATGTCGCTGACAGACAGCGTGGTATATTTCAATAGCCGACAGGCCTCGTCCAATATCTGTTCCAGAATATACGTCTTGGCCGATTTTCCCAATGACTGACGCACTATCTTGTTCAGATAGTTGGGTGTGATGCACAAGCGGTCGGCATAGAACTCCGTGCCGTGTTCCTCCCGGAAATGATCTTGCACCAAAGTCACGAAATCATCTACATAACGGCTTACGGGCACATCCGTCAGACTGCGCTGAATGGCCACAGTCTTTTCGGCTGCTACAGGCGGCACTCTCTGCAGCAGCATCATCGTCTCATAGAGCATGGCACGCAGAATATGCTGGTCTTTGTTCACATGGTCCGTAATCTCCCTTTGCATATCCCTGTAAAGTCTCAGTATCCGTTCAAAGGCAGCCTCGTCGGGCTTCAGGAAAGGAGTGGTGCGGTCGGCCTGCAGATAAGTGAACCGGTCCAGAAAATGCGGGTCGTTAAAGAATGAAAGCAGGAACTCTTTTTCAAAGATGAGGTTAAGCGCCTTGAGCCTCGGTTCCTGCTGGAACGCCCATACCTCACCGGGGATGGAGCAGATGATTATCCCCCTTACCACCTTGATAGACCTGCCGTTGACGGCCACTTCTTCATCCCCCTTCAGTACGAGCGACAGGCTATAGAACGTCTCACAGAACACAGGTGTCCGCCGTACGTCAGGCATCATCCTGTTATAGTTGATGACATCAACGAGCAGTTCGTCTCCGTATTTATGCTTATAGAACTTATAGGTAGGAATCCTTTTCATGCTGTTCCCTTCATCATTTTGGACGCAAAGATAGAACGTTTCATTCACATTCAGTTTCCTGGGGCTTTTCACTCATTTCAACACCTCCTCTATCTCGGCCATGGCGTAGTTATACACCACATTATTATAATATTGAAGGTAGCACTTCATCTTGGGGTTGCGGCTCTTGTTGTCGGCCCACAGGCAATGATGAATGGTCCAGTTGCGGGTACCGTCGGTGATGGAACCGAATCGCTGGGGCTCGATACCCTCTGAGTTGATGCAGTACTGCCAGGTGATGTTGTTTGCATCCTTGATATGAACATTGTCCCACGGGCCCCACGAGACAGAGCAGTGGTCCATGATAAGGTTCTGGCACTCGTCCAGTGTCAGCGTGCATTTGCTGCTGTTCACGCTCTTGCCGCCACGCATTCGCAGATAGCGCAGGATGACGTTCTTTGCCTTCGAGGCGATGACGCGTCCGCCATAGATGGAGATGCCTTCGCCTGGAGCCGTCTGACCTGCCACGGTGATGTTGCTGGCGATGGTGATGCTCTTGCCCGTGATGTCGATGACGCCACCCACATCGAAGACCACGAAGCGGTTGGGCTGACTCACGGCATCAGCCAGAGAGCCACTGCCTGCAGCATTGAGGTTTGTGACATGTACTACGGTGCAGCCCCTGCCGCCGGTGGCGTAAGCGCCATAGCCCTCGGCACCGGGGAACGCTACTTGTTGTGCTCCTGCTGACGATAAACCGCCCAATACAAAAAATGCCATAAGGATTTTTCTCAAAGAAAAAGTCGTCCTTTCCATAATGTTCAAAAGGGTTGGATGCATAAGAAAGTCCAATATAAAGATTCTATTCATAACTAATTATTTGCAAGAATAATCAGAATAAATTTCTCTTCTACAAAATCTTTGTTAAAGATTGTTTATATCAAAGTTTTGTCTTCCACATTTTTGAAGCATATAGAGATGGATTTGAGTTTAAGCACAAAGAACTATATCATCTCAATGCGGTGCTCAGAACCGTTGAATCGTTAAATGATGACTCTACCCTCCACACTCTCCACCTCAAACCCCGCTTATTTACAGGGGTGTGGAGGGTTGGAGGGATTTTTGCAAAACTTTTTTTGTGCAGATTCAATGAACACTTCCCCTCGATTCCCAACTATCCATCCCATATCTATATGGAAATTTGTATATAGGTGCTCTTTTATTAGTGTTGTGTCCAATAATCTTCCAATGACTTTGCTTCCTCTTCAGAGATGTAAGTTACGGCACCATGCTTGGGTGAGATACAACCGTTCATCTGCATCCGGCCTTCGCCAAAGCGGCCCAAAGGAGTAAAGGTCTTGAAATCAGTCGTTTCCATAAAACCGAAGTTGTGCGGTCTGATGCTGAATATGTCGTACATGAGCAGCCATCGGTCCTCATTGAGCAATTTATACATCGTTGGGGCTTCGCAGGAGCCTTTCTCTGAGTCAATCTGCTCTGGCTGATAGACATAGCCCCGATTGATGTGGTTGCTAATGGCTATCTTGATGCCACCAGGGTGCTCTTGTGCGCAGTAAGTCATGCAGTAGCGGCCGTCAGGCATAGGGATGATGTCAGCATCCAGTATCTGTACGTTGTCGTCGGGATACTCCAAGAGCAGTTTGGGTTCTGTCACAAGGGCCGTGAAGTCGTCGTTGGCATAGGCGTAGTAGAGCCTTGTCTTACCTTTACCTGTAGGGCGAATAGTGAAATAAACCATCAGTTTGTCCTCTTCCGGGTCATAGATGGTCTCTGGCGCCCAGGCACATCCCATTTCGCCAAAGCGCGTGGGGAATGCTTCGTCAATGCGGAACGAGGTGTGAGTCCAGTGGATGAGGTCACGCGACTTCATCAGCACCAAGGCTCGATTGTTGCCCCAACCATACTCCTTGCCGTCGCGTTCCCATTCGGTGTCGCGGTAGCCTTCACGTTGGGCGAAGAGGTGGAGGTCGGTGGCGGCGATATAGTAGGTGCCGTCGGGACCACGGTAGATGTGCGGGTCGCGAATGCCACGCTGCAGGGCGATGCTGTCACCCCGCACCACGGGGGCATCGCCGTTTATGGCTGTCCAGTTGTAGCCGTCGCGGCTGAGTGCCATGTGCAGGCTATGGTCGGCATCCTTGTGATATACCATTAAGTAGGCAGACAGTGCTTTGTCATTTGTGATGGATTTGCCCCCTTCAGCCTTAACGCATAGTAGCACACAAATGCAGCAAAGAAAGATCGTACGTTTCATCTTTTATCATTAAATGTTGGCATAAAGATAGGAATAAGTTCCGGCATAAGAGGCAATCAAGGAAGTTTTTACATGTGCAGATACGAATCTTTGAAACCAAGGAAGTAGAGCACGCCATCGATGCCGATGGTGTTGATGCTCTGCTTGGCGTTGGCCACCACGCGTGGCTTGGCGTGGAAGGCGATGCCCAGTCCCGCCAAGGATAGCATAGGCAGGTCGTTGGCACCGTCGCCAACGGCAATCGTCTGTTCCAGGTCCACCTTCTCCACCTGCGCAATCAGGCGCAGCAATTCGGCTTTGCGCTTGCCGTCGACAATCTCGCCGAGATAACGCCCCGTCAGCCGGCCGTCTTCGCCCACCTCCAGTTCGTTGGCATACACATAGTCGATGCCGAATTTCCGTTGCAGATATTCGCCAAAGAAAGTGAAGCCACCGCTCAGGATGGCAATCTTGTAGCCATATCGCTTCAGCACCATCATCAGCCGGTCCACGCCCTCGGTGATGGGCAGATGCTCGGCAATATCCTGCATCACGCTGATATCCAAGCCTTTCAGCAGAGCCACACGACGTGTGAAACTCTCCCGGAAATCAATCTCGCCCCGCATGGCACTCTCCGTGATGGCCCTCACCTCGGCTCCCACGCCGTTGCGTTCAGCCAGTTCGTCGATGCACTCCGTCTGAATGAGCGTCGAATCCATATCGAAGCAGATGAGACGTCGCATGCGTCGGTACATGTCGTCCTTTTGATACGAACAGTCCATCTCCATATCTGACGACAGCGACATCAATTGCTCGTGCAGTTCGGCCTTGTCGCGCGGCGTGCCACGAACGGAAAACTCTATGCAGGCCTTGGCCGACTCCCTGTCCTCGTGCAAGGGTGGGCGCCCTGTCAGCCGGCGGATGGAGTCTATGTTGAGTCCCTGGTCGGCAATGATTTTTGTTACGGCCCCTATCTGGCTGGCGGCCAAGCGTCGGCCCAACACGGTGAGGATGGAGCGGTTCTTACCCTGACGTCCCACCCAGGCATTGTACTCGTCCACGCTCACTGGGGCGAAGTGCACCGTCACACCCAGTTCCGAAGCCTTGAAGAGCACGTGCTTCATCACACTTCCGCTGTTTTCCTCGCTGACATAGATCATGATACCCAGCGACAGAGTGTTGTGGATGTCGGCCTGACCGATGTCCATGACGTCGGCATTGTATCGGGAAAGTATCTCCATAAAACTGGCAGTCAGGCCCGGACGGTCCTCGCCAGTGATGCGTAACAAGATAAGTTCTTTCTTCTGTTCCATATCATAAATTGTCTTTTGCCTAGGCAAAGATACAACTTATTTTTCAATCTGCATCAAAATACTCTGATTTTTGCATTTTGAATGATGCATGGGCTCATGTTTGGGATGGAAGCCCGACAAGAGTTCATGCTCTTATATGATAAATGTGCTTTTTTAAGGTAAATGAATATGTTTTAGTTACTTTGCATCAAAATATAATGTTATGGAAGATAACAAGATTATTATCTATCAGACTGAGGACGGGCAGACACAGGTGGATGTCCGGTTGGAGAATGAGACGGTGTGGCTGACACAACAGCAAATTGCTAATTTGTTTGGAACAAAACGACCAGCAATAACAAAGCATTTGAATAATATTTATGCTTCAGGTGAATTGGATGAAATTAGCACATGTTCCATTTTGGAACACATGGGTAATGATGGAAAGCCTAAAAACCAACGTCAATTATGACAGCCATGATGGATTGTTCATCTTGAGTGTATTTCAACTGGATTCCGTAAATAATCTCTTTATTCTCATCAAGACTTCGTAAGTCTGTTTAATTGCTACAATATCAGTAAGGATGCTTGAATGGCCGTCACGCAGTTTGTCGAACGAAGTGAAGATAATTACGAAAGCATCGTGCAGCACATCCTCCACCGTCTGCTCGTCACTGATATAGCGTCGGCATACGCCCCTCATCCGCTGGGCGTATGCCTTATACAGTTCTCCGAGGGCATCCGCGTCCCCCTGTCTGCATCGTTCTATCAGCCTTGTTATCTCCATCGTAAACGTAACGTCTC
>JAILCU010000124.1 GCA_024690405.1 Bacteroidales bacterium | reverse complement strand
GCATTCTGCAAGATGAAGGTGATTTTAATGATTCAAATTCTTAGACCAACAGTCTGCTATGTTTCACTCGGTAAATCTTGTAAAAAGACAACCGAATATCAATGTGTTTAAAAACTACCTCTTTTTAAAGTGGGCTCAGTTCTTGAGTTTCTGAGTTTTTGAGTTCTTAAGTTTTTTGAGTTTTGGAGTTCTTGGTCTCAAGTTACTTTGTTCTTAACCGCTTTTCAACTCAAAAACTCAAGAACTTACATATTCAAGAACCCGCTCACCGCCCCGTAAACACAATAAACGTTAAAAATACACTTATTCTTTTAAACATATTACGCATAAAGTCGTCACAAAACTGACGGCTTTATATTTTAGTCGTTTTTTCGTTCATCCCAACTTAGAACATTAAGATTAGAATCAATATGAATTTACAAGAAACTTCCCTGAACAGACGTAGTGCATTGAGAGAATGCATTTTCGTCTTATTTCTCTTGACATCCCCTGCGCTCTTTGCACAGAAAGGAACGGTAAGTGGTACAATCGTAGACACGGAGGGAGAACCCCTGCCCGGAGCTACGGTGGTGGTGATGCAGACAGACAGCACTCAAGTGACGGGACAGTCCACAAAGACAGACGGCACTTTTTCCCTCACTGGTATTAAATACGGTGATTACCTGCTTCGTGCCTCCTATGTGGGATATAAAACCGTCTATCGTTCCATCACACTGTCGAAGCAGAACAAGAAAATGTTGATGGGCGAAATCACTTTGCAGGATAATGCCCGCCTGCTCAAAGACGCTGTTGTAACAGCTCAGCTGGCACAGGTAGAGATGAAAGCCGACACTTTCGTGTACAACGCCGATGCCTTCCGCATCCCTGCCGGTTCCAACTTTGAGGCGTTGCTCAAGAAATTCCCAGGTGCGGAGATTACTGAGGAAGGAACGATTAAGATTAATGGAAAGGAAGTCAAACGCATTCTGGTTAACCAGAAAGAATTCTTTGGTGACGATACCAAGATGACGCTCAAAAATTTGCAAGCCGACATGGTGAGCAAGGTGAAGGCTTATGACCGACAGAGCGACTATACGCGTGTGACCGGTATCGATGACGGCGAAGAGGAAACGGTGCTTGACCTGACCATCCGCGAAGGTATGGGTGAAGGATGGAGGTTGAACCTCGACGGCGGTTACGGTACAGAGGACCGTTATCGTGCGAACCTTAACCTGACACGTTTCAACGAGACTTGGCGCGTTGCAGTCTTCGGTAACGCCAACAACACTGGCGACCGCGGCTGGGGTGGCTTCGGCGGCTGGGGCGGTGGTGGCGGCCTCATCGAGACTCAGACCGGCGGCGGCGACTTCGCCTGGCAGAACGATAAACGCGAGGGCGATGCCGGATTCGTAGAGGTCGGCGGCAACGTACGGTTCAACCACACCAATACGGAGAACCTCACCATCTCCAACTCCCAGACGTTCGTTACCAGTGCCGTCTCTCAGTACGTTAACAGCCGCAGCCAAAGCACCAGCGACTCCAAGAGCCTCAACGGAGACTTCCGCTTGGAATGGCAGCCTGACTCGTTGACCAATATCCAATTCCGTCCGCGCTTCTCCTACAGCAACAGCGACAACAACAGCCGCTCGGCCAATGTCACCTTCAGCGGCGACCCCTATGCAGCCGGAATGACTGATCCCCTGGAGGAATATGGATTGCTGGACGATAGCGATACGCTGCGCGTGAATGCGAACAACCGTTGGAGCTTCGGCGACAACAACAACTACAATCTCAATGGTTCGTTGCAGATTAACCGCCGCCTGCAGAAACCCGGACGCAACCTCACCCTCGACCTGAGCGGCAACATCAGCGAAAGCGAAGGCACCAACAATAACCGGAGCCTGATTCATTATTATAAGAAGACGGTGCCACTGACATTCAATAACCAAAGCAATACCAGTCCCTCCGACAACTGGAACTACCGTGCACGTCTCTCCTATTCCGAGCCCATCTTCACGGGTGCAAACCTGCAGTTCAGCTACCAGTTCCAGCGCCGTTTCTCGGACAGCGACCGTTCGCTGCTGACCAATGTTCAAGATATGTTAACCACGCAGTTTGCCGGAATGACCGACGAGCAAATAGCCACTCAGCTCTATGCCGGTTATCTCGCTGGAGTCGATACGCTGCAGTTAACCAAAGACCTCTACAATTCGCAATACGCTAAGTACAACGAGTACAACCACGACGCGACCATCATGCTGCGCTACCAGATCAGCGACTTGCGTCTGAATGCCGGCCTGAGCCTGCAGCCCCAGACAACCCACATGATTTATCAGAAGAACAATCAGGACTTCGACATCACTCGCAACGTTTTCAACTGGGCGCCGCGTGTCGATCTGCGTTGGAAAATCTCCAATACCAGCCAGTGGCGCTTGCGTTATAATGGCCGCATGTCTCAGCCTTCCATGACTAATTTGCTTGATGTGGAAGACACCAGCGATCCTCTCAACCAGTCTCACGGTAATCCGAACCTGAAACCCTCGTGGACCAACAGCTTCTCTACCAGCTACAACGATTACGTGGTTGACCGTCAGATGGGGTGGAACTTCAATGGTGGCTTCTCGCAGACCAACAACAGCTTCAGTTCCCGTACGATCTACGACACCACCACCGGTGTGCGTACCACTACGCCCGAGAACATCAATGGTAACTGGAACGCCTATATCTGGGCCGGTTTCAACACCGCCCTCGGTCCCAAGAAATACTGGAACGTGTCGAACAACGTCAACCTCAACTACAGCAATAACGTGGCTTATATGCAGGCACAGGACCAGACTTCCGTCAAAGCAACCACCAAGAGCCTGAGTGTTGGTGACAACCTGCGACTCAACTTCCGTTATGATTGGGGTGAGTCGGGCTACGGAGTGGACCTCGGCGTCAATGGCGGCTTCGACTACCGTCACGCCCGCAATGACATCCAGAGTTCAATGAACCTCGACACATGGTCGTACAACTACGGTGGAAACTTCATGCTCAACTTCGGTTGGAATATGACCCTCTCTTCGGACATTAGTATGCAGGCACGCCGCGGTTACAACGACGACTCGATGAATACCGACGAACTTATCTGGAATGCTCAGCTGCAGCAGACGTTCTTCAAGGGAAGTCTTATCCTGGCTCTCGAATGGTATGATATCTTGGGCGAACGCTCCAATATCAGCCGTATGATCAGCGCTACTCAGCGTTCCGATACATGGAGTAACTCTATTTACTCCTACGGCATGTTCCGCGTGACTTATAACCTCAACCTCATGGGTAGTCGCGAAGCCCGTCAGGGAATGGACTTCCCCGGCGGCTGGGGCGGCGGAGGTGGCCGTGGCGGTCGTGGTGGCGGCTTCGGCGGACCTGGCGGCGGCAGAAGATAAGCCTCGAAGCCTTCAGGCCGTGGACAGCGTCCCTGTCCCTCAACCAATAGCAACGGCGAGCCCTCCTTCTACGGGTTTGTAGTGAAGCATTGGGCCTGCAGCGCAGCAAGGACGTTTGAAATTAAAACACCACAAAGACAAAATAAGAAACGACATGAAAAAAGAGCTCTCTCCGGTTCTGGAGGGGGCTCTCTTTTTATAAGGGATAAATCCCGAAGGAATGAATCTGAATGAATCCCGAAGGAGATCGTCGGTTAGTCCTTGATCAGGCAGCGGCCCGTCATGTCTTCGGGTTGTTGAAGTCCCATGATATGCAGAATGCTGGGGGCTACATCAGCCAGGATGCCGTCTTCGACCTTTGCATTCTTGTTGCCCGTGACGTAGATGAAGGGCACGGGGTTGAGGGAGTGGGCTGTGTTGGGGGTTCCGTCGGGGTTGAGGGCGTTGTCTGCGTTGCCGTGGTCTGCGATGATGATGACCTCGTAGTCGCCCATTGCCTTGGCCGTCTCAACGACCTCGTTGACGCACTTGTCGACGGCCGTGACGGCTTTCTCGATAGCCTCGTAGACACCGGTGTGGCCCACCATGTCGCCGTTGGCGAAGTTGACGACGATGAAGTCGTACTTGTCCTGTTTGATGGCGTTGATGAGTTTGTCCTTGACTTCGTAGGCACTCATCTCGGGCTTGAGGTCGTAGGTGGCCACCTTGGGCGATGCCACGAGGATACGGTCCTCGCCCTCGTAGGGTGCTTCGCGTCCGCCATTGAAGAAGAAGGTGACGTGTGCGTACTTCTCGGTCTCGGCGGTGTGGAGTTGCTTGAGGCCCTTGCGGCTGATGTATTCGCCGAGGGTGTTCTCCACGTTTTCCTTGGGGAAGAGGATGTGCACGCCCTTGAAAGACGCATCGTAGGGCGTCATGCAGTAGTACTGCAGGCCGGGGATCGTCTTCATGCCCTGCTCGGGCATATCCTGCTGGGTGAGCACGATGGTGAGTTCCTTGGCGCGGTCGTTGCGGTAGTTGAAGAAGATGATCACGTCGCCTTCCTTGATTGTACCATCGACCTGTGCGTTGTTGATGGGCTTGATGAACTCGTCGGTGACGCCGTCGGCATAGGAGAGTTCCATTGCTTCTGCCATGTCCTTGGCTTGGTAGCCTTCGCCCTCAACGAGGAGATCGTAGGCAATCTTGACGCGCTCCCATCGCTTGTCACGGTCCATGGCGTAGAAGCGTCCTACGATACTGGCGATGTGCGCCCCTGTCTCGTCGCACTTCTCCTGGAGTTGGCGTATGAAGCCTACACCGGAGCGCGGGTCGGTATCGCGTCCGTCCATGAAACAGTGGACATAGGTCTCGCGCACCTTATATTGCTGAGAGATCTCGCAGAGCTTGAAGAGGTGGTCGAGCGAACTGTGCACGCCGCCGTTTGAGGTGAGACCCATGAAATGCACGGCTTTGCCCTCGCGCACAGCGTAGTCAAAGGCTTCCATAATCTCCGGGTTCTGCAGGATAGAACCGTCCTTGCAGGCGCGGTTAATCTTCACAAGGTCCTGATAGACGACACGTCCGCCGCCAATATTGAGGTGACCTACTTCCGAGTTGCCCATCTGTCCGTCGGGCAGACCCACATTCTCTCCGCATGCCAGCAGCTGGCTGTGGGGATAGGTGTCGTTGAGGTAGTCCATGTAAGGCGTCGGGGTCTGATAGATGACGTCGCCTTTTCCTTTGTTGCCGATTCCCCATCCGTCGAGGATCATCAGCAGAGCTTTCTTTGCCATTATGTTGTGAATTTGTGACCCTTGCTGCCCTTCGGCTCGTGCGGCTCTCTCGCGGTCATTCCTGGGCTGCCGTCCTGTTGGGGGCTGAGGCTGCCGGGTGGAAGGGTGTTAAAGGGTTGTTTAATAATGCGTTTTGTCTGTGAGCGGGGAACGTCGCTGTCGGCGCACTACACTTCACTTTGCGCATCTGCGCATTGCGGGTGCAAAGGTAGTCATTTTTAAGATGCGACGATGCAAAGAAAGGCTCTTTTTTTGCTTTTTGTGTGCTATAAGTGCTTTTTTGAGGATATTGCGGGTTTATTTTTGGGGGACAGCAGGGATGCTTCCGTTGCGGAAACTCATCGTCATCGTGTGCTCCGAGCGTGGCACGAGGTAGGCCTTGAAGTCAATCTGCCACTTGTCGAGACCGGTGAGCATATAGCCGCTGGTGAGCACGATGGGGTAGTTGCTGACCGTAGCGCCGCCGCCCTGGGGATTGCGGTTGGGCATAGCGATGCTGTCGGGGGTTGCGGAGAAGTCCCATGCGGAGTGGTCTTGACGGATGATGGCTGTGATGGGCTTGGAGAAGACGAAGGCGGTGTCGTTCTGCTCAATGGCAACATCGGTGAGGGTGGTTGTGCCCCACGTCTCACTGGCGTAGGTGAGGTTGCAGAGCGTGCCCTCCGCGTTGGTGAGGGTGATGCTCAGACGGTCGCCCTCGGAGGGGATGTAGGGCGCATAGGCGTTGCTGCCGAGGGTCCATCCCTCGTAGTCGCCGGCGAGCGATACGACGGGGTTATTGACGGGTTCGTTTTCTTCCTTTTCATCGTTGTCGCAAGCAACGAAAGAGAGCGAGAGGACGGCAGCGAGTGCCGCGAAGAGGAGTTTCTTGTTCATCATAATAATATTTACCATTTACCATTTAATATTTACCATTTACCATTTACTATTTACTATTTACTATTTGTTATTTGTTATTTGTTAACGGATTTAGTTTTGCAAGTGCAAAGGTACGCTTTTTCGGCATACCTTGCAAAATTAAAATAGGTAATCTGCGGGGGCGGTGGCAGAATACCTACTTTTTGGGGCCTTAGGTTGGTAATTTTATTGTATCTTTGCACCCGAATCAATCAAGGAATCTGGCTTATGCATATACTTTTGACTGCTCTTCTTGCTCTGGGAATGCCTAAAACCGCCGATTCGCTGCGTACCACCGACATTGAAGAGGTGGTGGTGGTCTCGACGCCGAAAGAGACGCTGCGCCTGCGACATCAAGCCTTGGCATCGACTTCTTTTGCGCAGACGGAGATGTTGCAGAACGGGCAGACGGGTATCAAAGACTTCTCGGCCTGCGTACCTAATCTCTTCATCCCGCAGTACGGCTCGTGCTTAACCACGAGCGTCTATATCCGCGGAATAGGTTCGCGTACTGGCACGCCTGCCGTGGCGCTCTACGTGGACGGTGTGCCGCAGGTTTCCAGTGCGGGCTATGACTTCAATTTCTCCAATGTGGACCGCGTGGACGTGCTGCGCGGCCCCCAGTCGACGCTCTACGGGCGTAACTCGATGGGCGGTGTGATTCGCGTGTACACCAAGAATCCGATGCAATACCAAGGCACGGACATCACCTTCGACGCCAACTATACCGCAGGCAGCAGCCCCGACGGACGCCACGACGGGGGCGGTGTCGGACACTACCGCCTGAACCTGACGCACTACCACCGCCTCAGCGAGCGCGTGGCCTTCACGGGTCATTTCTTCGGCGAATACGACGGTGGCTACTTCCGCAACGAAGCACGCGGCGATGCACTCATCGACCGCGAGGGCAACGGCGGAGCACGCTGGCGCCTGATCTACAAGCCACGCACCGATCTCCATTTCGACGTCTCCCTGGCTCACGAATGGCTCAAGCAGAGTGGCTATCCCTACGAATACCAAGGTCTGGTGAGCAGCACAACGACGCCCGAACCAGGCACACGGGTGGGGCATGTCGCCTATGACAACTACAGCGGCTACCGGCGCAACCTGACCAATGCGGGGCTTACCGCCGAGAAGACTTGGCCGCGCGTGGTGCTGACCAGCGTCACCGGTTTCCAACATCTGCACGACAAGATGGACCTTGACCAGGACTTCACTGACAACAACCTCTATACGCTTACACAACGGCAGAACGCCAATACGCTCTCCGAGGAGATTGTTCTCAAACCTTCTGACCGCCAACGTTCGGCACAGCGCTTTGCGGATAAGGCCAATGCCTACTCCTGGCTCGTAGGTCTGAACGCCATCCGTCAGTGGATGACGACGCGGGCGCCAGTGACGTTTCATGACGACGGACTGGCCTGGCTCAACGGCCTCGTCAACCGGCAGGGCAATGCTCACTTGCCCACGGTGACGAGTCACGACGCGCAAGGCAACGAGGCATACACGATGAACTTCGTTTTCGACAACCAGATCCTCGGCACCGACCTCGACTTCCCAGGGACGTACAAAACACCGATGACCAACCTGGCCCTCTTCCACGAGAGTACGTTGCAGAGGCTCTTCGGAGCGAAAGGACTGACCCTGACGGCCGGCCTGCGCCTCGACTACGAGCATTTCAGCCTCGACCACAATGCGCACTACACCTTCGTGCAGCACTACGGACTCGGCGGACGCCTCACTTACCCCGATGGCAGCGTGCGCGACGGCATGATGCTGGTGCCGGCACGCCGTTTTGAGGTGAACGACGTGCTTGAGGGCTCGCTTTCCAAGGACTATGTGCAGCTGCTGCCTCGCGTGACGATGCAATATGCTTTTTCCACCGACGTTCAGAGTACGCGCTCCAATGTCTATGTCACCGCCTCGCGAGGCTACCGCTCCGGTGGTTACAACATACAGATGTTCAGCGAACTGCTCCAGGCGCGCATGCAGACCGCCATCATGCACAATGTGGCTGAGGCTACCGTGCCGGTGGTGGACGCTGTGACGATGATTCCGGCTGACGTCAAGGCGAAGGTGCGCGATATGCTCATCAGCATGGGCACGCAGAGCGATACCGACGTCCAGGGCGCCACGTGGTACAAGCCCGAGACTTCGTGGAACGTGGAGTTTGGCTCACATCTCAACCTCTTTGCCCAGCGGCTGCGCGCCGATGTCGCCTTCTTCTGGATGAACACACGCGACCAGCAGGTCAGTCGCATGTCGGCGGGCGGCTTGGGTCGCGTGACGGCCAATACGGGACGCAGCCACAGCCTTGGCGCCGAAGCTTCGCTGCTTTGGCACGTAACGGACGACCTACAGCTCAACGCTGCTTACGGCTTTACGCGCGCCAAGTTCCGCGACGGAGGTTATGTGCCTTTTGTGCCGCGTCATACCTTTGCCGCGAGTGCCATGCAGACATGGCGGCTGGTGGGGAAATGGCTGGACGAGGTGGCGCTGCAGGCGGCATATCATGGTGCGGGGCGCATTTGCTGGACTGAGAGCAACAACGTGTGGCAGAACTTCGCCGGCAAATTCAATGCCAGCTTGCGCCTGCAACGCAAAAGCACCGAACTCTCGCTCTATGCCCGCAATATCCTCGGCACACGCTACCAGACGTTTTATTTCGAGACGATGGGCCGGGGTTTTGCACAATATGCACGACCCGCTGAGGTCGGGGCACAGGTGAGGCTGAGGTGGTAGGAGAGGGTAAGGAAGAAGGGAACTATGCCCCCTTTAGCCCCCGAGGAATGGACCGGCCCCTCACACAGCCCCCGAGGGGATTGCGGGTTCTTTTAAAATGGTGGAGAGTGAAGTGAGGAGGGGAGAAAAGAGGAGAAGAGGGGTGGTGGAGGAGGGGAGTGAAAAGAAGAGATGGGGGTGAAAGGGAGGAAAGAAGAGAGGGAAAGTTGAGAAAGAGAGGGGGGAATGAACAGAAAAGAGAACAGGCAGGAGCGGTGCGGTGCACCGAATCCCTGCCTGTTTTCTTTTCTGCGCTTTTGGGCTTACGCCTGTTCTCCGTATTCCAGTTCGCCTTGGACCACCCATACGAGGTCTTCCGGAGTGAAGTCGCCGTATTTCTCTTTTCTGGCACGTTCTGCCAAAGCCTTGGCGATGGCTTCCGTGTCAATGTCAATGCAGCCGTCCGCATCGGGCTCGGCTTCGAGAATACCGCTCTCGTAATAGTAGTCGGCGAGCAGGTCAATGAAGTAGAAGAGATCGTCTTCTGAGAACTTCTCCTTCACCTCGAGAGGGAGATAGTTGCGTATGAACTCCACCGTGCGGAGATCATCCTCGGCCATTGCCATAAAGTCTTCTTCCATAATATGTTGTTGGGGGAAAGGAATGTTATGTGAAATAAACTCGTCCGCTCGACCTCTGGTCGCTTGACACTTCAAGAACTTGTCAAATAAGCAAGTTGTCAACTCAATAGGACCAACTCGTTAACTTGTCAACTCGTTAACTTGTCAAATAAACAAGTTGTCAACTCGTTAACTTGTCAACTCGTTAACTTGTCAACTAAATTTAAAAACTTAAGAACTCACCTCTCACTTCTCACTTCAGCAAGCTCTGCAGCTTGGCCTCGAGTGCGGCTTTGGGGGCGGCTCCGATCTGCTTGTCCACCACTTCGCCGTTGCGGATGAAAAGGATGGTAGGAATATTGCGCACCCCGTAGCGGATGGCCAGATCGTCGTTCTCGTCGACGTCGACTTTACCTATCGTGACGCGGTCGGCATAGGCCTCGGCCAGCTCTTCGATGTAGGGAGCCACCTTCTTGCAGGGACCGCACCAGTTGGCCCAGAAATCGACAACCATCGGCTTGCCCTCGGCAAGCAGTTCGTCATAATTGGAATCTGTAATTGTTAATGCCATGATGAATGAATGTAATAATTAGTGAATAAATATTGTGATGATATATTTGTTCTGTGCTGCGCTTTGTTATTCATAGTTGATATGATAGTTGAGACCCTCCGTGTTCTCGATGAACTCGATCAGCTCGTTCTTCACATTGATACGCTTCTCCCGGCTTCTAAGGGTGATGTTCATGCGTCCCTCGGGATCGAGGATGCGGAAGTACAGGTCCGCGTGTCCGGGACTGTTGACGTATTCCTCGAGGGAGATCACCGTGTCATCTGTGAGGTATTTCAGATTTACGTCTATGGTAATGTTCTCGATGAGGCGGTCCTTGATGTCGCTCAGGTACTCGATCTTGCCGATGCTCAGGTCGATGCGGTTGGGGTTGTAGCGTCCGGGCTGTACGCGTGCCGACACATAGATGCTGCTGCCGATGGTCATGTATCCGCCCCATTTGCCCCAGTCCGTACCCCATAAGGGCAGCTCGCCCGTACCGCTGTAGTCTTCTATCGACACGATGCCATAGGGCTGGCCGCTCTTTCCGATGCCGTTGCGGACGTTCGTGATAATGCCGCCGAAAGTCACCTCTTGATTGAGGAATTTCGCCTTTTCATCGAGCTCCGTGGTTTTCATCGTACACACGTTCCTCAAGATGACGGCGTAGTCGTCGAGGGGGTGCGCCGAGAGATAGATCCCCACCAGGTCGCGCTCCTTGTTCAGCCTCTCCAGACTCCCCCAGTCATCGTAGGTCTCCGGAATGGGGGGAGTGGCCACCTCGATCATGTCGAAGTCGCCGAAGAGCGTATTCTCTGCTGAGGCCTTGCTTTCCTGATAGAGTTGTCCGTAGCGTATCAGCGTATCGATGAACGGTTCGCCCTTGTGGCTGGTGGCAAAGAACTGCTCGCGGCGGATCTCCTTGAACGAGTCAAGGGCGCCGCTCAGGATCAGACTCTCCACGCCGCTGCGTTTGACGGCAGGGATGTTCACGCGCTGGATGAAGTCGAAGATGTCCTTGAAATCGCCGCCACGCTCACGTTCTTCGATGATGGTTTCCACTGCTGCTTCGCCCAAACCCTTGATGGCGGCCAGGCCGAAACGGACATTGCCTTCCACGTCGACGCTGAACTTCTTGCGGCTGCGGTTTACGTCGGGCCCCAGCGTACTGATGCCCAGCGTCTTGCACTCGTTCATCAGCTTGGTGATCTCAGAGATGTTGTCGAGGCTGCGGCTCATCACCGCCGCCATGTATTCCGCAGGGAAGTTGGCCTTGAGCCACGCCGTCTGGAAAGCCACCCACGAGTAGCAGGTCGCATGACTCTTGTTGAAGGCATACGAGGCAAACTTCTCCCAGTCCGCCCAGATTTTCTCCAGCACCTTGGGGTCGTGGCCGTTGGCCGCGCCCTGGCTGATGAATTGCGGCTTCATGTGGTCCAGCTTGTCCTTCAGTTTCTTACCCATCGCCTTGCGTAGCGTGTCGCTCTCGCCGCGCGTGAAGTTGGCCAGCTGGCGCGACAGCAGCATCACCTGCTCCTGATAGACTGTGATACCGTACGTGTCCTTCAGGTATTTTTCCATGCAAGGGATGTCGTATTCCACTGGCTTGCGCCCCTGCTTGCGGTCGATGAAATCGGGGATATAGTCCATCGGCCCCGGACGGTACAGGGCGTTCATGGCAATCAGGTCCTCGAACGTCGTGGGCTGCAGCTCGCGCAGGTATTTCTGCATGCCTGCCGATTCAAACTGGAAGGTGCCCACAGTCTTGCCCTCGCAGTAGAGGTTGTACGTGGCAGAGTCTTCGATGTCGATGTTGTCGATGTTGATTTCTATGCCCAGACTATCCTTGATGTTTGCCAGCGCCTCGTTAATGATGCTCAGCGTCTTCAGCCCGAGGAAGTCCATCTTGATCAGCCCCGTGTCTTCAATCACCGAGCCTTCGTACTGCGTGCAGAGCAGTTTCTCGCCTGTCTCCTTGTCGTCGGCTGTCGACACTGGCACCCAGTCGCTCACGTCGTCGCGGCAGATGATCACGCCGCAGGCGTGCACGCCCGTGTTGCGCACGTTGCCTTCCAGCATCTGCGCATAGCGCACCGTCTCCCTCAGCTGCGGGTTGGGCGAGGCCGCGGCCTGCTGGATCTCGGGTACGCAGGCCAGCACGTTCGTCAGGTTCATCTTGCGTGGCTTGCCCTTCGGGTCGTCGGGCAGACGGTCGGGGATGGCTTTGCACAGGGCGTTGCTGATCTCCAGCGGCAGCTTCTCCACGCGGGCCACATCTTTGATGGCCGATTTAGTGGCCATCGTGCCGTAGGTAATGATGTGAGCCACATTGGCTTCGCCGTATTTGCGAGTCACCCACGAGAGCACTTTGCCGCGTCCGTCGTCGTCGAAGTCCACGTCGATATCGGGCAGTGAGATGCGGTCGGGGTTCAGGAATCGTTCAAACAGCAGGTCGTATTTGATGGGGTCCACCTTCGTGATTCCCAGACAGTAAGCTACTACGCTGCCTGCGGCCGAGCCGCGGCCCGGACCCACGCTCACGCCCAGTTCGTGGCGCGCCGCGTTGATGTAGTCCTGCACGATCAGGAAGTAACCAGGAAAACCCATTGTCTTCATCACGTGCAGTTCAAACACGATGCGGTCGTTCACCTCCTTGGGGATGGGGTCACCATATATTTTTATTGCGCCCGCGCGCGTGAGATGCTCCAGATAGTCGGCTTCCAGCTTCAGTCTGTACAGCTTTTCCGTGCCGCCCAGCCGCTTCACCTTCTTCTCCGCCTCTTCGGCGCTGCACACCTCGTTGCCTTTCTCGTCGCGTGTGAATTCTTCGAACAGCTGCTCGTCTGTGAAGCGTTCGTGGTAGTCCTCTTCCGTCGCAAACGACGACGGGATGGGGAAGTTCGGCATGATGGGGGCGTGGTCAATAGAGTACGTCTCCACCTTCTCAAGCACCTCCAGCGTGTGGTCCAGCGCCTCCGGAATGTCGCTGAAGATCTCGTTCATCTCAGCCTGAGTCTTGAACCACTCCTGCTTGGAGTACAGCATACGTTTTGGGTCGTCGAGGTCCTTGCCCGTGCCCAGACAGATGAGGCGGTCGTGCGCCTCCGCATTTTCCTCGTCCACGAAGTGCACGTCGTTTGTGCACACTAACTTCACGTCCAGCTTGTGGGCCAGTTCTATCAGCACCGTGTTCACCTGCTGCTGCAGGGGGAACGTCTCGCGGTTGGCCCGCTGGCTGGGGTCGTGCACCTCGTGGCGCTGCAGCTCCAGATAGTAGTCCTCGCCGAATACGCGCTTGTACCACAGGATCCTCTCCTCCGCGCCCTTGATGTCGCCTTTGAGGATCAGACGCGGGATCTCGCCGGCGATGCATGCGGAGCAGACGATCAGTCCCTCCGCGTGCCGTTCCAACTCGTTGTGGTCCGTACGCGGTCGGTTGTAGAAGCCGTCCACCCAGGACTTCGACACCAGCTTGATCAGGTTGTGGTAGCCCCGCTCGTTCTTCGCCAGCACGATCAGATGGTAGCGCGGCGTGTCCGGACCCTTCTCCTTGTCGTAGAGCGTGCGCTCCGCCACATACATCTCACAGCCGAAGATTGGTTTGAAGGGCGCCTTGCCCTCTTCCTTCAGCTGTTTGTTGCGTTTATTCACATAGTTGAACAGCTCCTTCACTCCCATCATGTTGCCATGGTCCGTCAGCGCCATGCCTTGCATGCCGTCGCCGATGGCCTTCTCCACCAGCTTGGGGATACTCGCCTGACCGTCGAGCAGAGAGTACTGAGAATGGACGTGTAAATGAATAAAATTGTGCATGAGGGTCTTAAAACGGGCTCAAAAGTACGTTTTGTTTGTCAAACTGCCAAAAAAGATGCACTTTTTTTTGCAACTATTCAAATAATCACTACTTTTGTATCGTGAAACGAACAAAAACAGTCGTTTTTTATAATAATGGTACGTCGTTTGAACAGACTTAAGAAGAATATCCATCTGCATAGCGAGGGCAACCGTACCCTCGTGCTCGCCGGCATTGTTTTTGCCGTCCTATGCGTTTCGATGGGCTGGGTCTTTGGCTTCCACAGCCCATGGTTTATCGTTACGGCAATCCTTTCTGTCAGCATCTATCTGATCATTGTCAATTTCTTCAGATGTCCAGTACGCCTTTTCGAAGGCCCCACAGAAGGTGTTATCGTCGCTCCCTGCGACGGCAAGGTTGTCGTCGTCGAGGAGGTGCAGGAGAACGAGTACTTCCACGACCGTCGTCTCCAGGTGAGCATCTTCATGAGTCTCTTCAATGTCCATGCTAATTGGGTCCCTGCCGACGGCACCGTCAAGACCGTCACCCATCAGAACGGCCGCTTCCAGGCGGCATGGCTCCCTAAAGCCAGCACCGACAACGAGCGCTCCACCATTGTCATCGTCACCCCCGAGGACGACGAGATTCTTGTCCGCCAGATTGCCGGAGCAATGGCCCGCCGCATTGTCACCTACTCTGCCGAAGGCGAGGACTGCTTCATCGACGAGCACCTCGGATTCATCAAGTTCGGCTCCCGCGTCGACCTCTTTCTCCCCATCGGCACCAAACCCCTCGTGCAAGTCGGACAAAGCACCACCGGCAACAAAACCGTCATCGCCCAACTCGGATAGCGAAGGGCAAGCAAGCCCGCGGTTTTAGTAGCGAGCACGCCTGCACTTTAAGCGGTTTTAGTAGCGAGCACGCCTGCACTTTAAAAGGTTTAAAAGGTTCAAGAGCGGGCAAACCCGTAGTTAAGAAGGTTCAAGCCCGCGGATTACAAGGTACAAGGAGCGGGCACGCTCGCGGTTCAAAAGGTTCAAGGGCAAGCAAGCCCGCGGTTTAACGGAATTCTCCCCGTGCTCCCCTCCCGAAGGCGGTCCCATTCCTGGGCGTCGTCGCCCAGGGTATAGCGCTTAGGTCGAGCGTTCAAGACTTCACCGCTTAAGCCCAAATGGTAAATGGCACTTGGTAAATAGTGAATGAAAGACTTGGTAAATAGTAAATGCGAGATTGTTAAATTCTAAATAGCGTCGTGTTAAATTTATTTTGTTTCCCTAATATCCTCACGTGTTGTAATCTCATCTGCGGATGTATGGCAACCGGAGCAGCCTTCCATGGACATTTCATGTGGGCTTTTGTTTTGATCATCGCCGGAGCCGTCTTTGATTTCTTCGACGGCATGGCAGCGCGAGCCTTGGGCATCAGCTCGCCCATTGGAAAGGAACTCGATTCCCTCGCCGATGTCGTCACCTTCGGCGTAGCACCTTCAGCCATGCTCTTCCAGCTCTACGGCATCGTCCGCTACCCCGAGTGGCTCTCATGGGCCGCTCCCTATCTCCCCTATACCGCCTTCCTCATGGCTGCCTTCTCCGCCCTGCGGTTGGCCAAGTTTAACCTCGACACCCGTCAGACCACCAGTTTCATCGGACTGCCCACCCCCGCCAACGCCCTCTTCTGGTCGTCGCTCATCGTGGCCGAGCTCCCCTGGTTGGCCTCGCTTCGCTTCAACGCCCTCTGGCTTTTCCTCTTCATGATGGCCGCCTGTTTCCTCCTCATCGCCGAACTGCCCCTGTTTGCTCTTAAGTTCAAGAACTACACTTGGGCCGATAACCGCGTCAAGTACATCTTCCTCGCCGGAGCGCTCCTGCTGATTATCGCGGCTTTCACCACACCCCTCGGCCTTACCGCCATTCCCCTCATCATCATCTGGTATCTTGTGCTTTCCATTGCTACAAGATGAATAAAAGGGGATTCTGTCTTCCTCCTCTGTCGTACCGGCCTTTCCTGTCGTACCGCCCTTTCCTGCTGATTGCCCTCTTTCTCTTTTTTTCTTGTCCTTCATGGACATGGGCCCAAGAGCAAGAATGGTGGGATGAACTGATGCAGTCCCTCTCTGACAATTACGCCTCATCAGCGGCCGGTGGAGAGGATGATGCAGCGTGGGTGGCTGAAATGGAAGAACTCACGGATCTTCGCGAACATCCCTTGGATCTTAATACGGCCACCTACGAAACTCTTTCTCGCATTCCTTTCCTTACGTCCATGGAGATTGATGCCATCATGGATTATCGTGCTGCTCATGGACCATTGCGCTCCAAGGGTGAAATTTTTCTTATTCCGGAATTAAGTGCACAACACATGCGCTGGCTGCGACTGTTTGTGGTTGTCGCCCAGCCGGCCACCATCGCATCCGGACAACGCCTTCGTTCTCATCGGGAAGAATTCACTACCCGCCTCGATCTCCCCCTTTACCAGCGTTCCGGTTGGCCGTGGGCTCGAGGAATCGCTCACCGTTGGCGGTATACCAGTCAATGGAATGAGCATTGGGATATTGGGTTGCGAGGTGAGAAAGATTCCGGCGAAGAGATGTTCACTCGCAATAATCCTTTATGGGATGCATGGGGTGGTCATGTAATGTTTAGCGGAAAACGATGGCTCCGCACTTTGGTGATCGGCGACTATCGTGTCAGTTTCGGCGAAGGGCTCATCCTCAATAGTAACTTTCTTATCGGCAAACAGTTTACGGCTCTTTGGAGAACCTCTACTCCTTTGCGTCCACATCGTTCCTCCGAAGAGAACCGTTACTATCGCGGTGCTGCAGCCACTTTCTCCTTTGCGCCAGGACTTACACTCACAACTCTATACTCCTACAGAAAACTGGATGCCGTTGTACAAAAGGATCATACGGTCATGGGCACGAACGATACGGGGCTTCATCGCACAGAGAATGAACTGGCACGCAAGCGGTCGCTCGGTAATCATACCACAGCCCTTCACGCTCAATACCAGAGAGAACAATGGCGCTTCGGCGTCACAGCCGCCTATTTATACTATGATCACCAGTTCCGTCAGAGTACAGCTCTCTATCGCCAAATATATCCGGTCGGTTATCAGTTCCTCCAAATGGGGCTTGACTATGGGGTCCATTTCAACCGCCTGTACGTTGTCGGTGAGACGGCTTATAGCCAAAGCGAACGGGGTGGCGCATGGGCTACCTTAAACAAGGCAACCTGGAGATTCAACAGCAATAGTCAAATCGCATTTCTGCAACGCTACTTTGCGAAGAATTACATCGCACCTCATGCCATGGCTTATGGTGATAATAGCCGTGTGCAAAATGAGAATGGCGCGACATTACTCTATGATGCGCAGCGACTTGGCCCGCTGGACCTCTATGCATTCCTTGATGTCTTCTACAATCCGTGGCCGCGTTATACGATGACTCATTCCAGTCATGGCTTCGAGGCATTGCTTCATACTTCTTTTCACCCCAGACAGCACAGCACTTTTAGTTTACGCTATGGTATTAAAAGTAAGGAAAGGAGCGATCTGCGTTATTTCAGTCATCGCTTGCGTGCAACCTATGTGCGTCAATGGACATCAAGATGGGATACCCAGACGATGGCGCTTTTCAACCATTATGCCGAACCCGCATCCGATCTGCATGCGAATGGGGTTGCTTTAATGCCAAGAGTGAATTACACCAGCGGCCCGAACGAGCGTTGGCGCTTTTCACTCATGGCTGCTTGGTTTTATACACAGGACTACAATAGTCGTTTATATGTCTATGAACCTAACCTGACACAAAGTTTCGGCATGGCTGTATTAGATGGCCATGGTGAGCGGTTGGCCACCACCATACGATGGCAATCACCCCGCTACCTCCCTGGTCAGACGCGGCCTAAGACGTCACGATGGCAATGCCAGCTGAAGGTAGGGCTCACTCACTATCACGATCGAAGTACAATCTCATCGGGACCGACCCTTATCAACGCTCCTCTTCGGTGTGACCTTCAATTGCTTCTCCGGTACAATTTCAACGGGATGGCTTTCGCTGGAAAATCCACTCAACAGAACAAGACTCAAGGAATTTATTCCCGGTCTGATTCCAACACAAGTTTAAAGGGACTTTAGGAAAAAAGGGCCTATAGGGGCAGGAAGGACATAAACGTATAAAAAAAGAACACTTATAATATGTGTGGCCAACAACATGAGGTCGCACAGTATAGCACATAAGGTCGCACAGGGGTTAACATAAGGTCGCATAGTGCATAACGACGGGTCGTTTGATGCTGTGCGACCTTATGTTAACCCCTGAGCGACTTAACGTGAACACTTGCTTGACGAGATGGAGAAGGTCGTAAGACGTTCTCAGATACTTTTCGAAATCACAGCTCTATGCATTACGCCGCAATTATTTAGGAATAGTGTTCTTTAGATGGCACCTCTTCCCTCACTCTCTTCTCCTTGTTCCGTCTTATAGCCCTCCTGTGAATACATTAAATAATGCTTAATTTTCTGTTCGTAATAAAATAATGCGTATCTTTGTGGCGTTAAAAGAAAAAAGGACACGCAGATGACAAACGGGCGACTTCTTTGGATCGACGACGAGATCGACTTGCTCAAGGCACATATCCTGTTCTTGGGGAGCAAAGGTTATGAGGTGGATACGGTGAGCAACGGCTATGACGCGCTGGACCTCTGCCGCCAGCAGGCTTATGACCTCATCCTTCTGGACGAGAATATGCCGGGCCTCAATGGACTGGAGACGTTGGCGCGTATCAAGGAGATCTCGCCCACCACGCCGGTGGTGATGGTGACCAAGAGCGAGGAGGAGAATATCATGGACCAGGCCATCGGCAGCAAAATCGCGGATTACCTGATCAAACCGGTGAACCCGACGCAGATCCTGCTGACGCTGAAGAAGAATGTGCACCAGCGGGAGATCGTGACGGAACATACGCAGACGGCTTATCAGCAGGACTTCGGGAAAATGGGCCTTCTCATCGACGAGGCGGCGACCATCGGAGACTGGATGGATGTGTACCGGCGGCTGGTGGGATGGGAACTGCAACTGTCCGAAACGGACAGCGCGATGACGGAGATGCTGGCGATGCAAAAGAGTGAGGCGAATGCAAAATTCGCCCGTTTCATCGAGAAAAATTATCTCACATGGGTCAACGAGGCGGAGGCGGAGGGCCGTCCGCCCGTGATGAGCCCGGATATCTTCAAGCGGCGGGTGTTTCCGCTCTTGGACGCGGGGGAGAAGGTGTTCGTGATCGTGATCGACAACTTCCGCTTCGATCAGTGGAGGATGCTCATGAGCGAGATTGCGGACTTGTTCCTCATCGAGGAGGACCTGTACTGTTCCATTCTGCCCACGGCGACGCAGTATGCGCGCAACGCCATCTTCTCGGGACTGATGCCGAACATCATCGCGGAGATGTTTCCGGACCTGTGGGTGGACGAGGACTCGGAGGAGGGCAAGAACCTGAACGAAGCGCCGCTGATACAGACGCTCTTCAAGCGCTATCGGAGGCAGCATACGTTCTCGTATAATAAGGTGAACGACTCGGCGGCGGCGGAGAAGCTGGTGCAGCGGCTGCCGCAGCTGGCAAAATATGACGTGAACGTGTGCGTGCTCAACTTCATCGACATGCTGAGCCACGCGCGCACGGAGAGCCGAATGGTGCGGGAATTGGCCTCCAACGAGGCGGCTTACCGCAGCATCACGCTGAGCTGGTTCAGGCACTCTGCGGTGGGCGACCTGTTCCGCGCACTGGCTGCATCGGACTACCGCATCATCCTCACCACGGACCACGGCAGCATACGGTGCCAGAATCCGGTGCGGGTGACGGGCGACAAGAATACGAACACGAACCTGCGCTATAAATTGGGTAAATATCTGGACTATAATGCGAAAGAGGTGTTTGAGATCAAGGACCCGCGGCGTGCCTTGCTGCCTTCGCCGAATCTCTCGACGCGCTATATCTTTGCACGGGGCAACAGCTTCTTCGCCTATCCCAATAACTATAACTACTACGTGAACTACTACCGCGACACCTTCCAGCACGGCGGCATTTCGATGGAGGAGATGCTGATTCCTTTGATCGGGCTGACGCCGAAGAGGAGGGGTGGGTGAGTTCTTAAGTTCTTAAGCTTT
>JAILCU010000077.1 GCA_024690405.1 Bacteroidales bacterium | reverse complement strand
ACAGGTGAGGCTGAAGGACAGTAAACACTTAGGCATATAGGTACAACTAATACAATAGCGCCAATGACATCATTTGATGTAATTAGCGCTATTGCTATATATGATAGGGGGGATACCTGTACTTTATCGAATGCTTACTCTTAAGGCTGTAAGATGCTGATCTTAAGCCCTGAAGATGCTGATCTTCAGACTGTAAGATGCTGCATCTTCCTAAAAAGGGCATGCGCTACACGGATTGCAGAATGAAGCGGTGGAGCCGTGGTTCGGTGGGGCGTTGGGCTCGGAAGAGCCATGGAGCCGTAGCGCGGTAGATGAAGATGATGCCGGACAGCACCAGGAGCACCTCTACGAAGGCGGAGAGAGAGAAAAAAAGAATGCCCACTTCGCGATTGAACGGAGTGGGCATTCTATTGTAAGACAGTTGAGGGGTAGTGCAGGGATCAGCGGGTGAAGCGGGCAGCCTGTTCATTGGTGAAGGCAGCATCCTCGAAGTAGTCGAGACGCATAGCACGACGGACTTCGGCCATGGTCTGGGCACCGGCCTCGCGGGCCACTTCGGTGCCGCGACGCAGGACGTCGATGACAGCGGGAATGTCCTTTTCCAGCTCGGCACGGCGCTGACGGATGGGCTCGAGAGTCTCTTGGAGAACGGCGGCAAGGAACTTTTTGACCTTCATGTCGCCGAGACCGCCACGACGATAGTGGTCCTTGAGGGCGTCGAGGTTCTCGTATTCGGGCAGGTAGCGTCCGAAATGTTCGGGACGACAGAAAGCGTCAAGATAGGTGAAGACGGTGTTGCCCTCCACCTTACCAGGATCGCTGACACGGAGATGGTCAGGGTCGGTGAACATCGATTTGACCTTCTTCTCCACTTCATCGGCAGAATCCTTGAGGTATATGCAGTTACCGAGGCTCTTGGACATCTTAGCCTTGCCATCCGTTCCGGGGAGGCGCAGACAGGCGGCATTCTCGGGGAGAAGGATATTGGGCTCTACGAGCGTCTCGCCGTAGATATTGTTGAAGCGGCGTACAATCTCGCGGCACTGCTCAAGCATTGGCTCCTGATCTTCACCTACGGGGACTGTAGTGGCCTTAAAGAGGGTGATATCCGCTGCCTGCGAGATAGGATAGGTGAAGAAACCTACAGGGATGCTCTCGCCGGAGAAGCCGCGCATCTGGATCTCGGTCTTTACGGTGGGGTTTCGCTGGAGACGGCTGACGCTGACGAGGTCCATGAAATAGAAGGTGAGTTCGCAGAGTTCTGGGATCTGGCTCTGGATGAAGATGGTGGATTTTTGAGGATCGAGGCCTGCAGCAAGGTAGTCAAGTGCGACTTCAATGACGTTCTGCCGGACCTTGTCGGGGTTATCGATGTTGTCGGTGAGTGCCTGCGCATCGGCTTCGAAGATGAAGATGCGGTCGAAGAGACCAGCGTTCTGTAATTCAACGCGGCGACGGAGTGATCCCACGTAGTGTCCGATGTGAAGGGGACCGGTGGGACGGTCGCCGGTGAGCATGATTTTTTGTGTAGGTTGCATATGTTTATTTAGTTGACGAGTTGACAAGTTGACGAGTTGGTTATATTTGAGTTCTTAAGTTCTTGAGTGTGTAAGTTTTTGAGTTTTTGAGACTGTACTTTAAACTATTTAAACATCCTCTCTATATTCTCCTGCGGGAGAATAACCACGATGGTGTGCCCATCGGGCGTAAAGGTAGGAGTGGCAGTGGCAAAGAGCTGGGAAAGGAGGTCGTGCATCTCGAGGGTTGAGAGGACTTGGCCGGCAGGAATGGCTGCAGCACGGGCCAAAGTGAGAGCGAGGCGCCCTTGTACGGCCTCTGTGTCAAGTATACCGCGTTCGGCCACGGAGGCAAGCAGGTCGAGCAGCAGACGCTGCGGATCAACGCCTTCGAGTCCGGCGGGCAGTCCGTTGATGGCCACGGTGTCGCCTCCAAGGAACGAGACGTCCAGTCCGAGCGCATGCAAATCAGGCTGGATGCTCTCAAAGGTGGCTACGTCTTTGGCCGAGAGCTGGAGTACGTCAGGGAACAGCAGCCCTTGCGTGACGCCCGGCTTGGACGTAAGCTGGTTTAAATAACGGTCGTAAAGAATACGCACGTGGGCGTGATGCTGGTCGATGAACATGAGTCCGCTCTCCACGGCAGTGAGAATAAACTGCCCACGATATTGGAACAGAGACGAAGCAAGGAAATCAGTGGACAACGACTCGGTGAGGATCTCGTGCAAGCGCTCTTCAGCAGGTACATCGCCGGAAACGGCTTGTCCGCCGTCCTCCTGATTTACACTTAACCAAAGCCCTTTCTCTTCTTGGGATGGCGTGCAGGAGGAGGGGGTGAGTGCAGAGTGGCGGGAGAACGGGAAGGGGCCTGACGAGGGGATTGTGGCCGACGATGGCGTCGTATCGAAGGGATTGAAAGTAGGGTCTACGCTGACGGTAGGTACACTGGGATGAGTAGAGCTGCCAGGGATGAAAACGGGGATGTCAGCGGGTCGTCCTTCGGTGTCGAACTCGATGGTAGGGATGGCGTTGAAGCGTCCGAGGGACTCGCGCACGGCGGCAAGAAGAATCTGCCAGATGGCTTGTTCGTTTTCGAACTTGATCTCGGTCTTCGTAGGATGGATATTGACGTCGATGTCTGCCGGGGGCACGTCGAAACAGATAAAATAAGGGACCTGTTCGTCGGCAGGAATCAGCTGAGTGAAGGCCTCCTGGACGGCTTTGTGGAAATAGGGATGCCGCATGAAGCGGTTGTTGACAAAGAAGAACTGCAGTGCCCCGCGCCTGCGTGCGGACTCGGGAGAGCCCACAAAACCGTGGATGGAAACCATGTCGGTCTGTACGCGGACGTTAAGGAGGCGCTCTGCAATGCGCGATCCGAAAATGGCACTGATGCGCTGCTTCATACCGGAGGGGGAGAGACTCAGGAGCGTGGTGCCGTTATGAGTGAAGGTGAAAGCAATATCGGGGTGAACGATGGCGATACGCTCGAGCTCGGTGGTGATATTGGAGAGTTCGGTCTGATTGGTCTTGAGGAACTTGCGGCGTGCAGGGACATTGAAGAAGAGATTCTTTACGATGAAGTTGGCGCCGACGGCGCAGGCCACGGGTTCCTGAGAGTTCACCTTGGAGGCTTCGATGAGAAGGTGCGTACCTAAATCCTGATCGTCAGTGCGAGTGGTCAGCTCGACCTGTGCCACAGCAGCGATGGAGGGAAGGGCCTCTCCGCGGAAGCCTTTGGTCGTCAGGGCGAAGAGATCAGCAGCATCGGTGATTTTGCTGGTGGCGTGTCGTTCAAAGGCGAGGCGCGCATCAGTCTCGCTCATTCCTTTGCCGTCATCGATGACCTGGAGGCTGGTGCGGCCCGCATCAACGGCAATGATGTCAATATGGCGGGCGCCGGCATCCACGGCATTCTCGACCAGTTCCTTTACAACGGAAGCTGGGCGCTGAATAACTTCGCCAGCGGCGATTTGGTTGGCAACAGAGTCAGGAAGAAGATGAATGAGGTCCAAGGGGAGGAAAGTGAGTTTTTAAGTTTGTAAGGGGGGATATGGCGGACGAACCGCCATACACTCGACCCACGGGGAGACTGAGTTTATAAGTTTTTGAGTTTTTGAGTCTTTGAGTTCTTGAGTTTTGAGTTTTGAGTTCAGAAGCGGAAAGAGCCGGTCATAAGGTAGTGCCAGAGGATGATGAGGACTACGATGATGGCAATGGCCAACCCCGGATGCAAGCGCTTCCGGTCGGGGTCCACGCGTTTCAGGTTCTGAGCAAATTTCCCGCGATACGACTCGATATCAGGACGATACTCGGGTGTCTCGCCTTGTTTGATTTGTTCTTCGCGCTTGGCTTCAGCTACGAGTTTATCGAGTTTCTCCTTGCGCTCGGAGGTATAGATATGAACGCCACGAAAACGGCGCGGATCGCGTGAAGAGAAGAGAGCCATAGAGGGGGAGTTGGGTTTTAAGTTTTTGAGTTCTTGACTATTTAAGCGGGGATGATATGGCGGACGAACCGCCATACGCTTAACCCACGGAGGGAGAGAGTTCTTGAGTTCTTGAGTTCTTGAGTTCTTGAGTTCTTAAGTTCTTGAGTTCTTGAATTTGAGCTCAATCTTTACCGGGACGCTTTCATTTTTTTGGCAGCTTGAGCGCCTTTACCGGTGCCGAGCTTTGGTTTGGGGCGTGAATGCTGGACTGATTTGACGAGTTCTGTGCCGGCACGTTTGGGACGCCAATTGAAAATATCGTACCTGTTGAGGGGACGTATGTAGTCAAACCACTGGAAGTTGGTGAGATTGCGCTCACGGGGTGGGATAAGGGCCAGGGGATGGAGCTTGCCGTCAGCCTCCGGCATCCATATCTTCTCGAGTTTATCGGGTCCCATAAAGAGCTTGAGCTCGGCAGACTCAGCATGGAGATGGCCGATCATGAGGCTGTCGTCGTCGAGAGGATAGTAGTTGACGAGGACGTTACCCTCGACATGAGTGAGGCGCATGCGACCCTCAGTGAAGTAGCTGCGCATGACATTGCCTGTGACCTGGTTGTAACAGATGGAGTCGAGACGCTCCACGGAGAGCGCCTGACGGAGGACATGCGTGGAATCAATGGTGCTGTCGTTCATCCATGCCTTGATCTCCTCGCCAAGGAGTTGCTGTCCCATCTGCCAGAGAATGGGATCGTAATACATCGTCAGACAGGAATCGCGTGAAATGTAAACCATGGAATCGCACACGGCCTGTACGTCCACGCGGTAGGCTCTCACATGGCGATAGGCCCGCATCTCGCGCCAGACGGAATCTGTATCGATATCGTAAGTGTAAAGTTTGAAGGAATCGGCATGAATATAGAAGGTGTCGCGCTGTGAGAAATCGATGCAAACGGCGCTATCGGTGGCCTCGGCGTATCCGGTGGAATCGCTGTAGAGGACGTAGTTGCCGGTGAACATGTTGCGGTTGTCGGAATCGATGTATACAACGTTGTTGAAAGCGCGGCATGTGGCACCGAGCTCTTGGTAATCGAGGCTGTCGCCCGTGATGGTGGTGCCTTTGTTGCTGACGATGGAGCGGTCAAGCAGATAGGCGTGACCGGCCCGGGTGTCATAGCTGCCACGTTCCGAATAGATGTGATTATCGCCGTTGTCTATATTGGAGGGTCCCACGATGCGGGCGATAGCGGTGCCGGTGTTGTAGTGGAGCGTGTCGGAAAGCAGCGTGAAATCGGGGTTCTGCAGGTCCACGTTATAATTAAAGATTGCCTCACGCGTGGCGGGAGAATACTGCCCCCACTCGCTGGTGAGTGTATTATCCTCATCGACAAGTTTGCCGCCCTGGAAGAAATAGCCGAGGTCGTAGAGGCGGTCGTAGTCGAGCGAGTCGCAGTAGAGTTTGCTCTTGAAATGGGTGAGCACGACATCATATCGTGCCTGGGCCATCTGGTCGGTACCGTCATAGAAGAGCACGCGCGAAGTGAGCGTGAGTGTATCGGCCTGATTCATCTTGACGTGACCGAAGGCATCGAATGAGTTATCCTGCTCGTAGTAGCAGGCACTATCGCACGTGAGGATGACATCGTCGTGGCGGAAGCGAACGTGTCCGCGCAGGATCTGTGCATCGGGATTCTTGAGTTTGTCGAAGAAGAGTTCGTCGGCATGCAAGAGATGGATACGCGAATCGTTCTTTGGGCGAGGCTTGGAGGAGCGTCGCGCGGAAGAGGTCCTGCGCTGAGGCACCGGCGAAGGCGTAGCAAAATTGGCCACGGCACATAATGCCATGACCACAAATGCGAGTATGAAGGGATATTTAGCTTTCAAAACACAGTTACTCCTTTATCCATCCAGGGTATTTGAAATCACAGGTGACCCACTCGGGGTTGATGCGCACGTAGGTGGTGCGCTGTTTCTCACGGATCCAGTTGTCGAGGAACTCCTCGCAGCGCTGGCTTCGCACCATCTGGCTGAGGATCTGGAAGTCCTCAGTGACGGTGGCGGAGTGCGCCTTGATGCGGTTCTTGAGCTTAATGAGACAGCACTGTTCCTTGCCCGCTTTGTCAATCATGGTGAAGGGTTTGGAAATCTCACCGACGTCAAGGCCTTCAACCACGCGCGCAATCTCGGAAGGCAGCTCACCCATTTTGAAGCGGGAGGTTCGAATACGCTCGCCCGTGGTCTCGTCATAGACAACGTTAAACATCAGTCCTTTGTTGTTGCGTGAGTCCTTGTCGTCGGAAAGGGTAGAGGCGGCGTCCTCAAAGGAGAACTTGCCCTCACGGATATCCATGGAGATAGAGTCGAGGCGCAGGAGTGCTGCTTCGACATCGCGCTGATCGACCTGCGGACGCTTGAGGATATGGCGGAGTTTAAGTTTATCGCCGCGCTTGTCGATGAGTTGGATGATATGATATCCGTACTGTGACTCCACGATCTTGGAGACCTTACCGGGGTCGGTAAGGCTCCATGCGACGTTGGCGAAGGCGGGATCGAGATCGACCTTACTCATATAATCCATCTCGCCGCCCTGACGTGCCGAACCCTGGTCCTCGCTAAACATGCGTGCCATGACGGAGAAGGACATCTCTCCGCTGTTTATACGGTTGGTGTACTCGCGCAGGAGGTCCTTGATGCGGTCGATCTCTTCTTGCCGCACCTTAGGATGCTCTGCGAGCAGTTCGACCTCGACCTGTGTAGGGATGAGCGGGAGCGAGTCGGCAGGAACGTCCTTGAAATAATGGCGCACCTCGGCGGGAGTGACCTTGATGTCCTTGGTAAGGTGCTCGCGCACCTGCTGCATGAGTTGGTTGTCCTTGACAAGGTCATAGGTTTCCTCGCGGATCTGTGTCAGCGTCATGTTGCGGTATTCCTCAAGCTTCTCCTTCGAGCCGGCAGTCTGCACCCATTCGGAGATGTGAGCATCAACGTAGCGGTTGACCTGATCCTCGTTGACCTCAATACTATCGATTTCAGCCTGATGGATGAAGAGTTTCTGCACGGCCAGGTTCTCGGGGATCACGCAATAGGGATTACCCGTGACGCGTCCCATCTGAACACGCACTTTCTCGACATCGCTGCGGAGGATTGCTTCGTCCCCCACGACCCAGATGACTTCGTCAATGGTATTGGAGGCCGAACCCATGTTCTCCTGTGCGGAGGCAGCCGTTGCCGCAACGAAGGAAAGGAGCAAAAGAATCGTTTTTCTGATCATCAGTTCACTTATGGAAAAATGCTTTTCATCAATGTTTATTCACCGTCTCAAGCGTCTTCTTGTAAATCTCGACCTTGTAACGGCGGCGGAGTTCGGCCACGAACTCCTGCTCTTTAAGCGCCTGATAGTCGGTGACCACCTGTGCGCTGGCGTCAGTCCAGTACTGCGGACCTTTCTTGAGTTTGCGGCCCATAATGCCTACGGCAGGGAATTTCTGGCTCGGACGCGTCTTGCCCTTCTTGATGCCGAAAGCCAGTGAGTCGACCATCGCATTGTTGCCCTGCTCGAAGTTGCGGCGCTCGAAGCGTACGACAACGCTGTCTTTGTTGAACTGCGACTTGACAACGCCGGCCCACTGGTCTTCGTCGTAGCGTTTGAGGATCTTCTTCACCTGCTTGAGGACATCGGTATTCACCGCCTGAAGGAGCGCTCCCGAGTAATGCGGTTTCTTGTAAGCGTAGTTCTTCTTGTTCGCCTTGAAGAAAGCCTCGAGGGCGGCCGTGTCCTTGGCCGCGGGTTCCCATATCTGGCGCTGGCAAATCTCATAGAGCAAGAGGCCGTCGTGATACTCGCGAATGAGGTATTTAAGCTCTTCGTCCTGTGCGGCCAGGCGCTCAGCCTCATCATCCATAATCTGTTCCACTGAACGACCGCTGCCGGCCGCCATACTGTCGACGACGGATTGGGCAATCTTGTCTTTCATGCCGCGTGCTTCGAGGAATTCACGAATGCGAGGGGCAAGGGTATCGTAGGGTTCGAGAGGCTTCTGGTCCAAGAGTTTGAGGATATGCCATCCCACCGTGGACTGCATGGGAGCTGCCACTTCGCCAGTCTCCATCGAGTAGAGTTTGTCCTCAATCTCCTTGAGCAGTTGTTTAGGTCCGATCCAACCGATCACTCCACCACGCTGCGCGGTGCCGCGGTCCTCGGAGGTCTGCATGGCGAGTTTCGAAAAGTCTGCGCCGCCCTGGAGCACGGCGTAGATGCTGTCAATGCGCACCTTGGCCGCTGCCTGTAGCTCCGCCGTAGCCTGTTGGGCCACATGCACGAAGATATGTGCAGGCTGCAACAACTGCTTGCCTTCCAGCTGGTCCAGCATCTGCTGATAGTACTTCTGCACCTCAGCCTCCTCGGCCACGGGAGAAACGAGCAGCGGACGGATCTGCTGGTCGCGGTAGCTGCGGAACTCCTGCTGGTAGGAGGTCAGGGTATCCAAACGGGCATCGAGGGCGGCTTCCACCTTGAGCTTATAGTTCACAAAGAGATCGACATACTCCTCCACGGTCTTCTTGTCGATGACGCCATCGGTGTTGTTCTTATTGTAGTTGTATTCAAACTCTGAGCGCGGCACATCTTTTCCGTTGATGCGCATAATCACAGGATCGCTCTCTTGGGCTGCCACGAAAAGGGAACAAAAACACAGCAGACAGAGCGAAAAAATGGAAACGATACGATGCATATGATTATTTAGTTGACGAGTTGTTTTTTAGGTGACGAGTTAACAAGTTAACAAGTTGACGAGTTGGTTGTTCTTGAGTTTTGGAGTTTTTAAGTTTGTAAGTTCTTGAGTTTTTAAGTTCGTGAGTTCCTAAGATGATGAGTTTTGAGTTTTGGAATAAAAGTTCATTTTACATTAAACTTTAAACCAATTCAACTTTAAACTAACTACCTTTAAACCAATTCAACGTCCTTCTGATTTCTCATTAAACTTTAAACCTTAAACTTTAAACTATTTTTTACTGCGGTCTCGAGTAATTCGGGGCTTCGCTTGTGATAGTAATATCGTGGGGATGACTTTCGAGGACGCCAGCGTTGGTGATACGCACGAATTTGGCATGATGCAGGTCTGCAATGGTGGCCGCGCCGCAATAGCCCATGCCTGAGCGCAAACCGCCGACGAGCTGATAGATGACCTCTTGAACGGTACCCTTGTAAGGCACGCGTCCTGCAATACCCTCGGGCACCAGCTTCTTCACATCCTTCTCGCCTGCCTGGAAATAGCGGTCCTTGGAACCGTTCTCCATGGCCTCAAGGGATCCCATGCCACGGTAGCTCTTGAATTTACGGCCATTGAAGATAATCGTATCACCAGGACTTTCCTCGGTGCCGGCCACGAGAGAACCGATCATAACACAGTGACCACCGGCGGCAATGGCCTTCACCACGTCACCGGAATAACGCAGGCCACCGTCGGCAATGAGAGGTACACCCGTACCTTCGAGAGCCTTGGCCACGTCGTAAACAGCCGTGAGCTGGGGCACGCCGACACCCGCCACAACGCGTGTTGTGCAGATAGAACCAGGACCGATGCCCACCTTGATGCCGTCGGCGCCAGCCTCGACAAGCATCCTGGCTGCTTCGCCCGTGGCGATATTGCCAACCACGATGTCCACATTGGGATAGGCGGCCTTGGCCTGGCGGAGTTTCTCGATGACCCCCTTGGAATGCCCATGAGCAGTATCAATGACAATGGCGTCTGCGCCAGCCTCAACGAGGGCCGTGATACGATCCATGGTATCGTTAGTCACACCGACACCAGCTGCCACGCGCAGACGACCTTTCTCGTCCTTGCAAGCCATAGGTTTGTCCTTGGCCTTCGTGATATCCTTATAAGTGATAAGACCGATGAGATGGTTGTCGTCGTCCACCACCGGCAATTTCTCGATCTTGTTCTCCTGCAGGATCTGTGCAGCAGCGGTAAGGTCGGTCTGCTGGTGGGTGGTGACGAGATTCTCACTGGTCATGACCTCGGCAATGGGGCGCCCGATATTGCGCTCGAAACGCAGGTCGCGGTTGGTAACAATACCCACAAGTTTATTTTCCGTGTCAACCACCGGAATGCCTCCAATGTGGTATTCAGCCATGAGGTTGAGGGCATCGGACACGGTGGCATTGCTCTGGATGGTGACGGGATGGTAGATCATGCCGTTCTCTGCACGCTTTACGATAGCGACCTGACGTGCCTGATCCTCAATGGACATATTCTTATGAATGACGCCTATACCACCTTCACGTGCGATGGCAATGGCCATGGTGGCCTCTGTGACGGTATCCATGGCTGCAGTAACAAAGGGTACTTTCAGCTCAATGTGCCTGGAGAAACGGGTGGAGAGATCCACGCTACGCGGAAGAACCTCAGAATAAGCGGGTACAAGGAGGACATCGTCAAAGGTGAGTCCGTCCATTACAATGCGATCTGCAATAAAATTAGCCATACAAATACTGCTTTTAATTATTGCGCGCAAAAATACTGCTTTTTAGCGATATTGCCAAAAGTTTAGTGCTTTTTTAAGGGTATTTGTGATTTGGGATTATGGCCTCTGCCCGCCTTACGCCTGCAGAATCCATCACCATTCATCTCCCTCCGGGCCAACGCCTCTCTCTCATGGAGGCCAGCTTCAGATGCAGACTTCCCCGTGCTCCAAGAATACAAAGCTTGTTCATCTTAACTTCCGCAACCTAAAAGTGACGCTCAAATAAGGCGTCAAGATGAAGAGAGTTTATCGGATTGGAATTCGCGATGTTTCATAAATAAGGGGTATAGGCAACAGGAGGCAACAGAGGAAGCAAACGAGGGTCTTGGCATTGATCTGCGAGGAGAATGACTCACGCTAATCTAAGACAACAAGCCAGCGCATGTTGTCCTTTTTCGAATTCCCGGAAGGGTGAGGAGCAATAAACTTAAAACCGAACTATCCCTATACCAGACGACCTTCAACCTGACTTCACATCGAATATCAGACTAAGCAATGTCAATTCCCCAAATCCGAGATAAACTGGATGCGGACGAGGCGGATCTGATCCTCCGTGTATTCGTCTTCGAGTTCGTCGAGAGCGTCATCAATGTCATCGGTTTCGCTCTCGCGGAAGTATTCGAAGATGTCATCAATCTGATCGGAATCCATGATGGAACTGAGATAATAGGAGATGTCGAGTTTGGTGCCGCTATCCACGATGACATCCAGCTCGTCGAGAAATTCCTCAAACTCCATACCCATGCTCTTGGCCAGCACCTCAAGGTCCACCTTGCGATCTATGCTCTGAATGATGCGCACCTTGTTCTTGCTCTTGTTAGCCACAGTGCGCACGCTAAACATCTCAGGGCGGTCAATCTCGTTGGTCTCGCAGTGACGCAGGATGAGCTCGCAGAACTCCTTGCCATAGCGTTTGGCCTTACCTTCTCCCACGCCAGGGATGGTCTTGAGCTCATCAATGGTAACGGGATAGAACGTCGCCATGGCCTCAAGGCTGGCATCCTGGAAGATGACGTAGGGAGGAATGTTTTTGGCATGCGCCACGGACTTGCGCAAGTCTTTGAGGAGTTGGAAGAGTTCCTCGTCCAGCGCGCTGGTGCCAGCATCCGGATCCACATAGTCGCTGTCGAAATGGTTGTCCTCGGAGATGAGAAAGCTGGAAGGCTTAGTGATGAACTTACGTCCCTGCGGAGTGAGCTTAAGCAAGCCATAGTTCTCCACTTCCTTATAGATATAGCCCGAGAGCAGGGCCTGACGGATGATGGCGTTCCAGAAGCGGGCGTCCTTGTTATCACCGCAGCCGAAGAGTACAAGATCGTCATGCTTGTGTGAGAGCACCTCCTCTGTGGGATTCCCTGTGATGACATTCAAGATGTGTGGGGCCTTGAAATTCTCCTTGACGGCCTGAATGACCTCCAGCACCTTGCGCAGTTCGGCCGAAGCCTCGATAAGTTGTTTGGGATGCAGGCAGTTGTCGCAATTATGGCAGTTCCCCTCGTGATATTCTTCGCCAAAATAATGAAGCAATACCCGGCGGCGGCAGACGCTGGTCTCAGCGTAAGCAGCCGTCTCCTGAAGGAGTTGCCGGCCGATGTCCTGCTCCGCTACGGGTTTGCCCTCCATGAACTTCTCCAGTTTCTGGAGGTCCTTGTAGGCATAGAAAGTGATACACTTTCCCTCGCCACCGTCGCGTCCTGCACGCCCCGTCTCCTGATAATAACCTTCGAGGCTTTTGGGAATGTCGTAGTGGATGACGAAGCGGACATCGGGCTTGTCAATGCCCATACCGAAGGCAATGGTAGCCACGATGACATTGATCTCCTCCATGATGAAGTCGTCCTGTGTTTGGGTGCGGGTAGCCGTATCCATGCCGGCATGATAGGCTCGGGCCTTGATGTCGTTGGCCTGCAGCACCTCGGCAAGTTCCTCCACCTTGCGGCGTGAGAGGCAATAGATGATTCCGCTCTTTCCCGGATTCTGCTTGATGAAGCGGATGATGTCTCTATCGATTTCTTTGGTCTTGGGACGCACCTCATAGTAGAGGTTGGGACGGTTGAAGGAACTCTTGAACTCCTCGGCATCCGGCATGCCCAAGTTTTTCTTGATATCGCCACGAACCTTGTCTGTGGCGGTCGCGGTAAGCGCGATAAGGGGCGCCACGCCGATCTCATTGATGATCGGACGTATACGACGATACTCAGGTCTGAAGTCGTGGCCCCACTCCGAGATGCAGTGAGCCTCGTCAACTGCATAGAAAGAGATATTCACCTGCCGAAGGAAATCGATATTCTCCTCCTTCGTCAGCGACTCCGGTGCCACATAAAGCAGTTTGGTACGGCCTGAGAGAACATCACCCTTGACCTGGTCGAGGGCGGAGCGGTTGAGCGAGGAATTCATGAAATGCGCGATACCATCATCTGCACTTACCTGACGTATGGCATCCACCTGATTCTTCATCAATGCGATGAGGGGGGAGATCACGATTGCCGTGCCATCCATGAGCAGAGCCGGCAGCTGATAGCAGAGTGATTTGCCCCCGCCGGTAGGCATGAGGACAAAGGTGTCGTGGCCATTGAGCAGGTTGCGGATGATCGCTTCCTGGTCTCCTTTGAAGGTGTCAAACCCAAAATAATGCTTCAGCCTTTCTGTAAGATCGTAACTCTTCATTTTGGTGTCTCGTTTCAGATGCGATACAAAGATATAAACAATTTTGCCAATAATACAACATTTTCCCGTTTTTTTGATAAAAAAAGCACCTCGAGAGCCATTTTTTGAGTTCCCGAGGTGCCTGAGGCGTTCTTTTTCGTCGTTTTTGATGGTCTTTATGCGACAATATTTGCCTTTTCGACCTGTTGCCTGGCGTAGTCCAGAGTGACGTGGAATTCCTTCTTGCCGGAAGCCGGCATTTCAAATTGAGGACCGATCATGATACTCTCGACGATACTACGCAAGCCGCGCGCGCCGAGCTTATATTCGACCGCCTTGTCAACGATCAGTTCCAAGGCTTCGTTGTCGAAAGTGAGCTTGATGCCATCCATCTCAAAGAGCTTCTGCTGTTGTCGTATGAGTGAGTTCTTGGGTTCCGTAAGGATGGCGCGAAGGGCTTTTCGATCCAGCGGGTTGAGATAGGTGAGCACGGGCAGGCGCCCGATGATCTCGGGGATGAGCCCGAAGGACTTGAGGTCCTGCGGCTGTATATATTTCATCAGATTGCCGCGGTCGATCTCTGCTACATGCTGAATAGAATTGAACCCTACGACATGCGTGTTGAGACGTTGGGCTATCTTCGCCTCGATTCCATCGAAAGCACCGCCACAGATAAAGAGAATATTGCTCGTGTCAACGTGCACGTAGTCCTGGTCGGGGTGCTTGCGTCCGCCTTTGGGCGGGACGTTAACCATAGAGCCTTCAAGGAGTTTGAGTAGCCCCTGTTGGACCCCCTCGCCGCTGACGTCGCGTGTAATGCTGGGATTATCGCTCTTACGCGCAATTTTGTCGATTTCATCGATGAAGACGATGCCTCGCTGGGTAGCTTCGACATCGAAATCGGCCACCTGCAAAAGCCTTGAAAGAATACTTTCCACGTCCTCACCGACATAACCTGCCTCGGTGAAAACCGTGGCATCAACAATGGTGAAGGGCACATGAAGCAGTTTGGCGATATTGCGGGCGATAAGGGTTTTTCCCGTACCGGTGGGGCCCACCATAATGACATTGCTCTTCTCAATTTCAACGCCATCATCACCTCTCTGCTGACCGAGGCGTTTATAATGGTTGTAAACCGCTACGGAAATATAGCGTTTGGCATCGTCCTGACCAATCACGAACTGGTCAAGATAGGCCTTGATATCGGTGGGTTTGGGCAGTTTCTTCCAGTCGAAGCCGTTATGCCCCTTGCCCTCTGACTTGTAAGCGCCTTCGACAATCGCATTAGCCTGACGTGCACAATCCTCACAGATGTAGCCGCTAATACCACTGATGAGGAGGCGCACATCGTCGGCTGAGCGTCCGCAGAACGAACATTTATTTACTTTTTTTGGCATGAATGGATCTGTTTAGGAAGAGGAACTTGTCATACTTTAATATAATGTACGCGCGCAAGGGCGGAGAGTGGTTACCTTTGAAGACAACGTTCTGAAGGGAACGGAGGGTTATGCCTTACGCTGGAGAACCTTGTCGATCATTCCGTATTCAAGGGCCTCCTGGGCCGTCATCCAGTAGTTGCGGTCGCTATCAGCCCAGACCTTATCATAGTCGGTGTGACTGTGGTCGGCAATGATCTGATAGAGTTCTTTCTTCAACTTCTGGATCTCGCGAGCCTCAATCTCTATATCGCTGGCCTGACCCTGCACGCCTCCAAGCGGCTGATGGATCATCACGCGGCTGTGCGGCAGTGCCGAACGCTTGCCCTCCTTACCGGCCACCAGCAGCACGGCAGCCATAGAGGCGGCCATGCCGGTGCAGATGGTAGCGACATCGGAGGAGACGAACTGCATCGTGTCGTAGATGCCAAGACCTGCACTGACACTTCCGCCAGGTGAGTTGAGGTAAATACTGATGTCCTTGCCGGGGTCGGCACTGTCGAGGTACAGGAGCTGAGCCTGCAGGGTGTTGGCGGTGTAGTCGTCGATAGGCGTGCCCAAGAAGATGATGCGGTCCATCATCAGACGCGAGAACACGTCCATCTGCGTCACGTTCAACTGACGCTCCTCGAGGATATAGGGATTCAGATACTGGTTCTGAAGGCTCACATAGTCATCCAGCACTTGTCCGTTGATGCCGAGATGACCTGTGGCAAATTTACGAAAATCGGTATTCTGCATTATTTATTCTCAAAAAGTTTTTGGAAATCTTCGAAGGAAATGGTCTTCTCCTGAAGTTTCACGACGTCCTTGAGGGTAACACCAAGTTTGTGCTCAACGGTGCGCGCAACGAAGTTGTCGAGTTGCTCGCGCTTCTGCATCTGTTCATTGGCATAGCGTTCGATGACCTCTTCAGGGATATTGCCCATTCCGTATTGTGCAAACTGCGCACGCGTCTGTTCCTTAGCCGTCTCGAGCACATCGGCTTGTTCCACCTTGATGCCGGTCTGGTCGGCCAGTTGCTCCTTGATGAGGTGCCACTCAAGTTCCTTGATGCTGCCTGCATAATTATCCTCGACGAACTTCTCATCTTTGTCAGGATTGTTGGCGCGCATCACACGCTTGAGCAGTTCATCAGGCCATTCGAGGTCGCCGATTCGCTTCTCGAGGTACTGACGCACATCAAAGAGGAAACGGTACTGTGCGTCGCCGGCAAACTGCTGTTGCATTTGCTCCTTGATGCGACCACGGAATTCCTCTTCGCTCTTGACAGAACCTTCGCCGAACACGCGGTCGAAAAGTTCCTGGTTCACCTCGGCGGGCGTGTAGCGGGTGATCTCATTGATCTGATAACTGAAGTTGGCCTTGACGTTCTCAGCCTCTTCCTTGGTGATACCGAGCAGGCTGCTCACCTCTGCGGTGCTGCCTTCATAAGCCTCGGAAGGATTGAAGGTGATGACGGTGTTCACGCCTACGCCCTCGAACTTCTTCTTCTGGTCTTCGTTCTTGAAATACTCGGGGAGCATCACGGCGTCTTCCTTCACGATGCCGCCTTCCTTGATGTTACCGTCCTCGTCGAGTTCGGCAATATGTCCCTTCGTCATATCACCCGTCTGCCAGGTCTCCACCTGCTGGTAGTTGCCGCCGCGCTGCGTGTAGGCCTTCACCTGCTGATCAATCATCCCATCGGTGATCTCGATGGTGTAATAGGGAATCTTATCCTTCGCGGTGAGTTTGGCATCAAATTCGGGCGCCAAAGCGATGTCAAAGATGAAATCAAGCTGTTCTGCCTCAAAGTCAACGGCCTGCTGCTTTTCGCTGGCAAGGGGTTCGCCGAGCATATTCACCTTATTCTCGCGCAGGTAGCCATAGAGTTTCTCTGAGAGCAGTTTCTGCACCTCTTCAGCCGTAATCTCGCTGCCGAAACGCTTCTTGAGCAGGCTCATAGGCACTTGTCCCGGACGAAAGCCTGGCATCGCTGCTTTCTTTCTATAGTCCTTGAGCGCCTTGTCCACGCGCTCCTGATAATCGGCTTTCTCGAAAGAGACGGTCAGCTCGGCTGACACGTTGGAAGTCTTGTCGAATTGAATGTTCATTTGGTTTCTTTTGTTTGAATATATATATATTTAATAATGTAGACATTGCTTAGCAAAAGTCGTGCCGTGAAGAGCGTGACTGACAGTTTGTCACCTCACGGAATTTGTCCTCTTACTTCGTGACGACGCTGATGCTTATTCGTCTTCGCCCTTCTCCGCACGCTCGCGGTCCATGGCTTCGAAGTCCTTGGGACGCAAGATGAAACTGTTCGTCAGGTATTTAGCCCTTACGACCTCATTGCTGGCCAGTTCCTCAGGCGTGCCTTTGAAACGGATGCGCCCTTCAAAAAGCATATAAGCCCGGTCGGTGATGCAGAGCGTCTCTTCCACATTGTGGTCAGTGATGAGCACGCCGATGTTCATGCGTTTGAGTTTCCAGACGATCAGTTGGATATCCTCCACCGCAATAGGGTCAACGCCCGCAAAGGGTTCGTCGAGCATCACGAACTTCGGGTCGATGGCCAGACAACGGGCAATCTCGGTACGGCGGCGCTCGCCACCCGAGAGGCGGTCGCCCAGGTTCTTGCGGACCTTCTCCAGACGGAACTCACGAATGAGGCTTTCCAACTTGGTGCGTTTGTACTCCTCGGTGCAGTCGGTGCGCAACTCCAGCACGCTGGCGATATTGTCCTCGACAGACATCTTTCGGAAGACCGAAGCCTCTTGGGCCAGATAGCCTATGCCGGCCTTGGCGCGTTTGTACACAGGCAGGTCCGTGACTTCATCCTCACCGATAAACACGCGCCCCTCATTGGGAATCACGAGGCCGGTAGTCATATAGAACGAGGTGGTCTTTCCGGCACCATTCGGTCCCAACAGTCCCACGATCTCGCCCTGGTCCACATGGAAATTGACGTCGTCGGCCACGGTGCGTTTGCCGTAGATCTTTTTCAGATGCTCGGCACACAAGCGCAACGGCTCGGTCTGATGCGGCGCAAGCCAGGCGGGACTGGAAGGGGGCACCGTAGCGGTCGGTTGAATGAATTCTTCTGCCATAAACGTGAAATGAGAGTGCAAAAGTACACATTTCTTGGCACTTTCTGCCTCTTTCTGCAAAAAAACTGCTCACAAAGACCCCGCTTTTAGTCTTTTTTGACTACTTTTGCCCCCGAAATGAAAATTATTACACAACCATTGGCCACTTTTGGCCGTTATTTGCAGGTGATGGCAAAGGTCTTCAGCAGGCCCGAGCGCATGCGTATCTATTTTAAACAATATATACGCGAAATGCAAAAACTCGGAGTGGACTCCATTGGCATCGTGCTGATGATTTCTTTCTTCATCGGCGCTGTCATCTGCATTCAGATGAAGGTGAACATCCAAAGCCCATGGATGCCGCGTTTCACGACAGGCTATACCACCCGCGAAATTCTTCTGCTAGAGTTCTCCAGTTCCATCATGTGTCTGATTCTTGCAGGTAAAGTGGGCTCAAATATCGCCTCGGAAATTGGCACCATGCGCGTCACCCAGCAGATTGACGCTCTTGACATTATGGGGGTCAATTCGGCATCGTACCTGATATTGCCTAAGATTTTGGGACTGCTTACGATGATTCCTGTTCTCGTGACCTTCTCGATGGTAGCAGGTTTGGGCGGCGCCTATGGCATCAGCCTCATGGGTATCATCAGCGCGGAGGACCTCACTTTCGGCGTACAGCACTCTTTCAACGAGTGGTTCGTATGGATGTCCTTCATCAAATCGTTCTTCTTCGCTTTCATCATTGCCTCCGTATCGTCGTTCTACGGCTATACCGTCGAAGGTGGTTCCGTGGAGGTCGGCAAGGCTTCCACGGATAGTGTCGTACACTGTTCGATGCTCATCCTTTTCGCAGATATCTTCCTTACCCAAATCCTCTCCTGACCCCTATGATAGAAATAGACAACATACACAAGTCATTCGAGGACAAGGAAGTTCTCAAGGGCATTACCACGTCTTTTCCTGCCGGGCAAACCAATCTGATTATCGGTCAGTCCGGTTCGGGCAAGACCGTGCTGATGAAATGTATTGTAGGCCTGCTGGAACCTACAGAAGGGCGTATTCTCTACGACGGACGCGACTTCGTTCAGATGAGAAAGAAGGAGAAAGCGTTGCTCCGCCGTGAGATCGGGATGATTTTCCAATCGGCGGCGTTGTTTGACAGCCTGTCGGTGCTCGAGAACGTGATGTTCCCGCTCGATATGTTTTCCAATATGAATTTGCGCGAGCGCACCAACCGTGCCCGGCAATGTCTCGACCGCGTGAACCTGATTGATGCGCAAAAGAAGTATCCCGGCGAACTGTCGGGAGGTATGCAGAAGCGTGTAGCCATTGCACGGGCGATTGCCCTCAATCCCAAATACCTCTTCTGCGACGAGCCCAACAGCGGTCTCGACCCCAAGACATCGCTCGTCATCGACGCCCTCATCCACGACATCACCACCGAATACCAGATGACGACCATCATCAACACCCACGACATGAACTCCGTCATGGGGATCGGCGACAGCATCATCTTCATCAAGGAAGGGCGTCAGGAGTGGAGCGGCGACAAGACCCAGGTGGCCACGTCCGACAACCAGGCACTCACGGATTTCATCTTCGCTTCAGACCTCCTCAAGAAAGCCCGTCTGGCTTTTGTCTGACAAGCATTTTCATTTGTTTCTTCGCCTCCTCGCATCCATGGTTTCTGTTGAGCATCTTTCTGTAGAATTTAGCGCACGTCCGTTGTTCACCGACGTCAGTTTCGTGGTAAACGACCGCGAGCGTATCGCCCTCACCGGCAAGAACGGTGCGGGCAAATCGACGTTGCTCAAGATCATCGCGGGACAGCAGGCACCCACTTCGGGCAATATCTCGGTTCCTCGCGAAACGACCATAGCCTACCTGCCGCAGGTCATGGAACTGGCCGACGAACACACCGTGATGGAGGAGGCGCTGCAAGCCTTCGACCATATCCACGACCTGCAGGCCAAGATTGCTGAGATGAATGCCGAAATGGCCCGCCGCACCGACTACGAAAGCGATGGCTATATGGCACTTGTCGACCGCTATACACGAGCCGAAGAGCATTTCCAGCTGATGGGCGGACTCAATTTCCGTGCCGAAGTGGAGCGCACGCTCATCGGCCTGGGATTTGACCGCAGCGAATTCGACCGCCCCACACGTGAACTCAGCGGTGGTTGGCGCATGCGCATCGAATTGGCCAAGCTACTGCTCCGACAACCCGATATCCTCCTCCTCGACGAGCCCACCAACCACCTTGACATCGAGAGCATCCAGTGGCTGGAGCAATATTTGCAGCAGCGCGCAGGTGCCGTGATCCTCGTATCGCACGACCGCGCCTTCATCAACAACGTCACAACGCGCACCCTCGAAATCTCATGCGGGCGCTTATGGGATTACAAAGTGAAGTACGACGAATACGTGCGCTTGCGCACCGAGCGCCGTGAACAGCAGCTCCGTGCCTACGAGAACCAGCAGAAAGAGATTGCCGACCTCAAGGACTTCATCGAACGTTTCCGCTACAAACCCACCAAAGCGGTGCAAGTGCAGGAGCGCATCAAACAACTCAACCGCATCGTGCCCATCGAGGTCGATGACGTGGACAACAGTTCACTGCATTTGAAGTTTCCGCCCTGCCAGCGCAGCGGCGATTTTCCGCTGATTGTCGAGGAACTGCGGAAGGCCTATGACCACGAGGTCATCGCCCATGTCAACCTCACCATCCGTCGTGGCGAGAAAGTGGCCTTCGTGGGACGAAACGGCGAAGGCAAATCGACGCTCGTAAAATGTATCCTCGGCGAGATCCCTTTCGAGGGTTCGCTGAAAGTGGGTCATAACACGCAGATCGGTTATTTCGCCCAAAACCAGGCGCAACTGCTGGACCCCGAACTGACGGTGTTCGACACCATCGATCGCGTAGCCCGCGGCGACATTCGCACTCGTATCCGCGACATTCTCGGTGCCTTTATGTTCGGGGGCGAGGCCTCGGACAAAAAGGTCAAAGTGCTCTCGGGTGGCGAACGCTCCCGTCTGGCGATGATCAAACTCTTGCTTGAGCCGGTCAATTTCCTCATCCTCGATGAGCCCACTAACCATCTCGACATGAAGTCGAAGGATGTGCTCAAGGAGGCGATTGCGGCCTTCGACGGCACAGTGATTGTGGTGAGCCACGACCGCCAGTTCCTCGACGGACTCGTAGAGAAAGTCTATAGTTTTGCCGGCGGCCGCGTACGCGAGCATCTCGGCGGCATCTATGACTGGATTGCCAGTCAGCACGCTGCAGATATCGCTGCTCGACGGCCTGAGACGGAACACAGAGGGGCCCCAGCCGCTCCCTCTGCTGCGTCCCCTCCCGCTGCGGCACCTTCTGCCTCGCGGCTGTCCTACGAGGAACAGAAAGCGGCCGCACGACAACGTCGCAAGTGGGAGAAAGCTGTCGCCGACGCCGAAGCGGAGATTGCGCAGATTGAAGCAGCCATCCATATGGTGGAAGAACGCCTCTCCACGCCCGAAGGCTCGGCCGACACTTCGCTTTACGAACGCCATGCGCGACTCAAGGCCCAGATGGAAAAAGCCGAAGCGGAATGGCTCGAGGCATCCGAGGCGCTCGCCGGACAGGCTTCGTGAACACGACCCATTTCCGTCTCCAAAATGAATGTTCGCCCTTCATCAATCGCTCATGATTCACTCATTCAATGCGACTATTCTCAAAGAACACCTTTTTAAATATAAAGAAGAATATGAAAATCAAACACATTTTGCCAATGATGGTTTTTCCATTTCTTGCCGCATGTGGCGGGCAACAGACTGCCCTCACCACTGGTATTGACATCAACAACCTCGACACGACAGCCGCTCCCGGCACCGACTTCTACACTTATGCCTGCGGTGGCTGGATGGAAGCCCACCCGCTCACTGCTGAGTATTCTCGATACGGCAGTTTCGACGAGTTGGGAGAGAATAACACCAAACAGTTGCGCGAACTCATCGAGGGCGTTGCCGCCCAGAAGAACGAGCCCGGCAGCATCGCAGACAAAATCGCACAGATGTACAACAGCGTCATGGACAGCGTAAGCCTCAACAAGCAGGGCATTGAACCGATCCGCAAGGACCTCCAGAGCATTCACGCCTGCTACGATAAGGACGAACTCTTCCGCCTCTATTCCTCGCTGCAGCTGAAGGGCGTCAGCGGTCTCTTCGCCTTCTACATCGATGCCGATATCAAGGACAGCAAGAACAACCTGCTGCAGGTGGTCCAGAACGGACTGGTCATGGGCCAGCGCGAATATTACCTCGACACGGACTCCGCCACAACGGCTATTCGCGAGGCTTACAAGGATTACATGTCGAAACTCTTCGTGCGCTGCAAAGTGGCAGATGAAGCCGATGCCGCTGCACACGTCGGTGACGTGCTCGCGTTCGAGACGCGTCTGGCTAAAGTGTCACGCACCCGCACCGAACTTCGCGACGACGAGAAGAACTATAACAAGATGACCTTTGCCGAACTGCTCAAGGAGTTCCCGGGCATTGCCTGGAAACAGTATTTCAACGTCCATGGTGCTACCGATATCAAGGACGTCAGCGTAGGGCAGCCGGAGGTCATCCACGAGATTGAAGCCATGTGGGCTGACACTGACATCCAGGTGCTCAAAGACTACGTGGCCTGGCAACTGATCAACGCCGCTGCCGGTTGTCTCGACGATGAGATGCGCGCCGCCAACTTCGACTTCTTCGGTCGCGTCATGAGTGGCCGCCAGGAGGACCGTCCGCGCTGGAAGCGTGCCGTGGGGGCCACCGAAGGGGCTCTCGGCGAAGCCGTCGGACAGCTTTATGTCGAGAAATACTTCCCCGCTGCGGCCAAGGAACGCATGGTTCAGCTGGTCCGCAACCTGCAGGTGGCCCTCGGCGAGCGTATCGATGCACAGGAATGGATGTCTGATTCCACTAAGGCTGTGGCGCACGACAAACTCAACGCCTTCATCGTCAAGGTGGGTTATCCCGACAAATGGCGCGACTATTCCACCCTCGAGGTCGGTCGCAACTTCTGGGAAAATGCCAAGAACGCCTCGATGTGGGCGGTGCGCGATATGATTGACAAGAAACTGAACAAGCCTGTCGATAACACGGTTTGGTATATGACCCCCCAGACCGTTAACGCTTACTATAATCCCACGACCAACGAGATTTGCTTCCCCGCAGGCATCCTGCAGCCGCCCTTCTTCGACATGAATGCCGACGATGCCTTCAACTATGGGGCCATCGGTGTGGTCATCGGTCATGAGATGACGCACGGATTCGACGACCAGGGTGCCAAGTTCGACAAGGATGGCAACTTGCGCCAGTGGTGGACCGAGGAAGATACGCGCCGTTTCGAAGAGCGCACACAGGTAATGCGCCAGTTCTTTGACAAGATTGAAGTCTTGCCGGGTCTGATGGCCAACGGACAGCTCACCCTTGGCGAGAACATGGCGGACCATGGTGGTCTGCAAGTCTCGTTCCAAGCCTTCAAGAATGCCACCAAGGATGCTCCGCTCGAGACGCGCGACGGTTTCACACCCGAACAGCGCTTCTTCCTGGCGTATGCCGGCGTATGGGCTGGCAATATCCGCGACGAAGAGATCCGCAAGCGCACCAAGTCCGACCCCCATGCCCTCGGCCGTTGGCGTGTCAACGGTGCCCTGCCGCACATCGATGCCTGGTACGACGCTTTCGGCATCTCCGAGAGCGATCCTATGTTCGTTCCCAAGGAACAGCGCGTTACCATCTGGTAATCAAATAAAATATCTTTCATCCTTTCAACACCTCTCCCCCCGCGCCAGCCTCTCTCCCTCACGGGAGAGATGTCCGAAGGACAGAGTGGGTCTGAAATGTCCGAAAGACAGAGAGGGTCTTTCTTCTTTTATCATCTATGCCACTTCGACTTCCTGACCGCCTGCCAGCCATCTCCCTCCTTGAAAAAGAGAATATCTTTGTCATGGGACAGGAGAGGGCTGCCATGCAGGATATCCGCCCACTGCGTATCGTGGTGCTCAACCTGATGCCCATCAAGATCACCACCGAGACCGACCTCGTGCGTGTCCTCTCCAACACGCCCCTGCAGCTCGATCTCACCTTTATGAAAATCAAGAGTCACACCTCAAAGAATACGCCCGTGGAGCACATGCAGGCTTTCTACGAGGACTTCGACCTCTTGCGCGAACAGAAGTTCGACGGGATGATTATCACGGGAGCACCCGTGGAGCACCTCGACTTCCAGGAGGTTACCTATTGGCAGGAGATCACTGAGATTTTCGACTGGGCGCGCACGCACGTCACCTCCACGCTCTACATCTGTTGGGCGGCACAGGCCGGACTCTACTATCACTACGGAGTCCCCAAGTACCCGCTGCAGGCCAAAATGTTTGGCATCTTTCCCCAACGTCCCATCGACCAGAGCCTGCCTATTTTCAGGGGCTTCGACGACATCTTCTTTATGCCCCACAGCAGGCACACCGAGATTCGACGCAAGGACATTGAGCAACACCCGGATCTCACCATTATTGCCGAATCGGAGGAGTCGGGCGTAAGCATGGTCATGGCACGCGGCGGTCGCGAGTTCTTCATCACAGGCCACGCCGAGTACTCGCCGCTCACCCTCGACACCGAATATCGCCGCGACCTCGGCAAGGGGCTGCCCATCGACATGCCGCGCCACTATTACCGTGCCGACAACCCCGACCTGGGGCCGGTCGTCACCTGGCGTGCCCACGCCAATCTCCTCTTCACCAACTGGCTCAACTACTACGTCTATCAGGAGACGCCCTATAACATCGAAGCCATCCATTGATGGGGAAATCTGAATCTAAAATGCACCATTCCCGTAGGGAGTGAAACCCTCGGGTGTGCGCTCATGTATGCGTTCCATAGAACTCCTTTCTCCTGCGCGTAATCTCGAATGCGGTATCGAGGCCATTCGTCATGGTGCCGATGCCGTTTATATCGGTGCGCCTCGGTTCGGAGCCCGCGCCGCGGCGGGCAACAGCATTGACGATCTTGCCAAACTCGTCCGCTTTGCTCATCCCTTCGGGGTCCGCATCTATGTGACGCTGAACACACTCCTCTACGACGATGAGCTCCTTGCTGCGCAGGAACTCGTGGATGCGCTTGCCGCCATCCACGTCGATGCGCTCATCACACAAGATCCCCGCATCCGCCCTGATACCGGCCTGCGGCCGGGTCTCGTGTCCTCCCCCATCCCGCTGCACGCCTCCACGCAGATGGACAATCGCAGCCTGCAGGACGTGCGCGACCGCTTGGCTGCCGGCTACCAGCAGACCGTCCTGGCCCGCGAACTCTCGCTCGACGACATCCGTGCCATCCATGCGGCCGTGCCCGAGATGCCCCTCGAAGTCTTTGTTCACGGTGCGCTGTGCGTCAGTTATAGCGGACGCTGCTATGCCAGTGAATATTGTTTCGGACGGAGTGCTAACCGGGGCGAATGCGCCCAGTTCTGCCGCCTTCCCTTCGACCTCATTGATGCCGACGGACATCTCGTGGAGGACCCCCGCACGGGTCGTCCGCTACGCCAGCGGCATCTGCTTTCGTTGCGCGATATGAACCGTGCTGCCGACCTCGAGGCCCTGATGGATGCGGGAGTCAGCAGTTTCAAGATCGAAGGGCGGCTGAAGGACGTGGGCTACGTAAAAAACATCACCGCCTACTACCGTCAGCACATCGATGCCATCCTCGCACGCCGGAGCACGGATTATGGCCGTTCCAGTTTCGGGACAAGCACGGTCACTTTCTCACCCAACCCCCTGAAATCCTTCAACCGCGGCTTTACCGACTACTTCCTGCATGGACGCACCACCAACATGGCCTGTCATACGACACCCAAATCCCTTGGCGAACCTGTAGGCACCGTCAAATACATCACCGACAAGAGCCTTTCCGTCGCGGGCACGGCCACTTTCGCCAATGGCGACGGGCTTTGCTTCATCAATGCCGACGACCAGCTCACGGGTTTCCGGGTCAACCGCGTTGACCAGCAGGGACGCCTCTATCCGGCAGACCCGTCCGTCCTCAAGCTGCTACGCAAACGCGTTCCCCTTTACCGCAACCAGGATGCCACTTTCGAGCGGGTGCTTTCCCGTCCCACCGCCGACCGCCGTCTGTCCGTCCGCTGGACGCTTCAGGACACGCCCACAGGCTACCGCCTCACCCTCACCTCAGCCTCCGGCCACTCCGCATCCCAACTCTTCGAATCCCCCCACGAAGAAGCCCGCACCCCTCAATCCGACCATCTCCGCCGCCAGCTCCTCCGTCTCGGCGACACCCCCTTTATCTGCACCGAAGCAGACATCGACCTCCAACTCTCCGCCAACTGGTTCATCCCCTCCTCCACCCTGGCCGAATGGCGCCGCCAAATCTGCGACTCCCTCCTCAAAACCATCTCCCAATCCCCCTCCCCCTCTTCCTCCGCGCCAACCCCCTCCACGCGCCAGCCATTCTCTCCCTCTACGGGAGAGATGCCCGAAGGGCAGAGAGGGTCTGAGATGTCCGAAGGACAGAGTGGGTCTTTACTAACCTGCCGCTACTGCCTCCGTCATGCTCTTGGCGTCTGCACCCGCGATGGCATGCGTCTGTCAGCGCGCGAACCTTTATCCCTCCGTCTGGCCGACGGTCGCCTCTTCCCCCTTCATTTTGATTGCCGCCAATGCGAAATGACTGTAGAACGTCCCGATTGAGATAAAAAATCCAAACTTCGCATAAAAAAACGCGAATATAGTTTCACGTTCATTATTTTATGATTACCTTTGCCGCGAAATTCACCCCGTAGGGGTGCTTTTGCGGCCTTTTTCTTTGCGGAAAGGCCTAGATTTATTCGTGTGTATCTATTCATAAACAATCCAAAACAAACCATTCTATAACCCTTTTTGCAATGAGCAAGCAAACAGAAAAGATTCAGGAGTTGATTGAACTCCGCGCCAAGGCCCGTCTAGGTGGCGGCGAGAAAGCAATTGAGAAGCAGCACGACCGCGGCAAATACACCGCCCGCGAGCGTATCGCTATGCTGCTGGACGAAGGCAGCTTCGAGGAGATGGACATGTTCGTCACTCACCGTTGCCACAATTTCGGCATGGAGAAGAAGCAGTACATGGGTGACGGCGTCGTCACGGGCTATGGTACCGTAGCCGGACGCCTGGTCTATGTCTTCGCACAGGACTTCACCGTCAATGCCGGTTCTCTCTCCGAGACGATGGCACAGAAGATCTGCAAGGTCATGGACGCCGCCATGAAGGTGGGCGCTCCTGTCATCGGACTCAACGACTCGGGCGGTGCCCGTATTCAGGAAGGCATCAATGCCCTCGCCGGTTACAGCGAGATCTTCCAGCGCAATATTATGGCCAGCGGCGTCGTGCCGCAGATTAGCGGTATCTTCGGCCCCTGCGCCGGCGGTGCAGTCTATAGCCCGGCCCTCACCGACTTCACCCTGATGATGGAAGGCACCAGTTACATGTTCCTCACCGGTCCCGCCGTGGTCAAGACGGTCCTCGGCGAGGTCGTCACACAGGAAGAACTCGGCGGCGCCAGCGTTCACTCCACCAAGAGCGGCGTCACGCACTTCACCGCCAAAACCGAGGAGGAAGCCATGGCCATGATCAAGCAACTCCTTAGTTACATTCCGCAGAACAACCTCGAGAAGACACCCCGTGTGGCTTGCACCGACCCCATCGACCGCAAGGACGATTTCCTCAACGAGATCATCCCCGACAACCCCAACATGCCTTACGACATGTACGAGGTCATCGCCTCCATCGTCGACAACGGCGAGTTCTTCGAGGTTCAGCCCAACTTCGCCAAGAATATCATCGTCGGTTTCGCCCGCTTCAACGGCGAGAGCGTAGGTATCGTGGCCAACCAACCTAAGCAACTTGCCGGCGTGCTCGACTGCAACGCCAGCCGCAAGGGTGCCCGCTTCGTACGTTTCTGCGACGCCTTCAATATTCCTATCGTCACCCTCGTTGACGTCCCCGGCTTCCTTCCCGGCACTGGTCAGGAGTACAACGCCGTCATCCTGCATGGCGCCAAGTTGCTCTACGCCTTCGGCGAGTGCACCGTGCCCAAGGTGACCGTCACCTTGCGTAAGTCCTATGGTGGCAGCCACATCGTCATGAGTTGCAAGCAGTTGCGCGGCGACATGAACTACGCCTGGCCCTCTGCTGAGATTGCCGTCATGGGTGCTGCCGGTGCTGCCGCTGTCCTCTATGCCAAGGAGGCCAAGGCCATCAAGGAAGAGAAAGGTCCCGAAGCAGCCAAGGAATTCATCGCCGAGAAGGAGGCTGAGTACACCAAACTCTTTGCCAATCCTTACAACGCCGCCAAGTACGGCTATATCGATGATGTCATCGAACCGCGCAACACACGCTTCCGTATCATTCGTGCCCTCGATCAGCTTGCTGACAAGCGCATGACGAATCCCGCCAAGAAGCACGGTAATATTCCTCTCTAAAATCCACAACCGTTATGATTACTACATTATATACCGATTGGGGCCTGGCATGGGGTATGGCAGGTATCAGTGTGGGAGTGGTATTCACTATCCTCATCACGTTGGTACTCGTGCTTTACATCTTCCACTGGGTTGCTGCAGGTAAGAACGACAAGGCGCAACAGCCCGCTAAGCCCGCTGCCCTCGCGGATGCTGATGTCAAGGCTCAGCATGCCGGGACTACCGAGGCCGACCCGCTGGCCATTGCCACAGCCGTCTACCTCTATATGGCTAACCAGCACGACGAAGAGAGTGGAATCCTTACTATTCGCCACACTCCAAACTCCGCTTGGCACGCCGAGCTCAACAAACATCTATAAAAAATCGACGTTGACGTCCACACGAACGTGCAAAGCGCGAGTGAAAAGTGATGGTGTGAAAAGTTAACAATACAAGTCATATCTTAGATTTGGCCCCTCAGCATTCAAAGGAATCAACTCGTCAACTCGTCAACTCGTCAACTCGTCAACTTGTCAACTCGTCAACTTGTCAACTCGTCAACTTGTCAACTCGTCAACTTGTCAACTCGTCAACTTGTCAACTCGTCAACTTGTCAACTCGTCAACTTGTCAACTCGTCAACTTGTCAACTAAAAAAACATACAATGAAAGAATTCAAATTTAAAATAGACGGCAAAGACTACGAAGCAAAAGTAGCCGAGCAGGACAATGGCGTCCTGGCCGTAACACTCAATGGCAAAACCTACGATGTGGAGGTGCCGGCCCTGGCCCAACACGCTGCCAAGCCCGTTGTACACCAAGCTGCTGCTCCTGCTGCAGCTAGCGCTCCCCGTGCCGCTGCTGCTGCACCCGCTGCCGGTAGCGTCACCGCTCCCCTGCCCGGCACCATCACCAAGGTGCTCGTCAGCGACGGACAGAAAGTCAAGAAGGGTGATGTCCTCATCGCCATGGAAGCCATGAAGATGGAGAACAGCATCACCGCCGAGGCCGACGGTACCGTTCTGAAGGTACGCACCAGCGTCGGTGCCAGCGTCAACCAAGGCGATGCTCTCGTCGATTTCCAGGCTGACGGTGCTCCCGCTGCCGCTCCTGCTCCTGCTCCCAAGGCCGCTCCTGCTGCCGCGCCTGCTGCAGCCGCTCCCGCTGCCGGTGCCAAGAACGTCGAGGCTCCCCTGCCCGGAACCATCAAGCAAGTGCTCGTCAGTGCTGGCCAGGAAGTAGCGGCCGGCGACACCGTTGTCGTCATGGAAGCCATGAAGATGGAGAACAACATCACCGCCGAGTTCGCTGGCAAAGTCACCGCCGTCAAGGTGGCCGTTGGAGACCAGGTGCAAAGTGGTCAGGCCCTCGTTGAGATGGCATAAGATGAAAGATTGCCAAAACTTGCAAAACGTAAATCCGAAACAATGAAACAATATCTCAAGTACCTAAGCGTCTTCGCCGTCTTGCTGATGATACCCCTCACAGTCGCCGCACAGAGTTTCGACTTCGGCACCGCCATGACGAAGTTCTTCGACGAGATGGGATTCACCTTCTTCTTCTCCGGTGAAGGATGGAAGAACGCGGTGATGATCGGCATCGCCTGTTTCCTGCTCTACCTGGCCATCAAGAAGGAATACGAGCCGCTGCTCCTGCTGCCTATTGCCTTTGGCATGCTCCTCTCCAACATCCCCGGGGCAGGACTTTTCCACACGTCCATGTGGAACGACGAGTTCCTGAACCCCGATAGCCCCTTCTTCCACAGTTATCGCCACGTGCTGGCCGAAGGCGGCCTGCTCGACGTGCTCTACATCGGCGTCAAGACGGGCATCTATCCCTGTCTCATCTTCCTGGGCGTAGGCGCCATGACCGACTTCGGTCCCCTCATCGCCAACCCCAAATCCCTGCTGCTGGGCGCAGGCGCGCAGCTGGGCATCTTCATCACCTTCATCGGCGCGATCCTGCTGGGCTTCAACGCCCAGGAGGCGGGCTCCATCGCCATCATCGGCGGCGCGGACGGCCCCACCGCCATCCTGACCTGCACCCGCATGGCGAAGCAG
>JAILCU010000056.1 GCA_024690405.1 Bacteroidales bacterium | reverse complement strand
GCCCGCCTGTTCCCGAAATTGGCGAAGAACGAGACGGAATACGGCATCGGCTGGATTCCCCTTGGCGGTTATGTCAAGATTGCGGGCATGATCGATGAGAGCATGGACACCGAACAGATGCAGCAGCCGGTGCAGGACGATGAGTTCCGTGCCAAGCCTGTCTATCAGCGTTTCTTCATCATGGTGGGTGGCGTGCTGGTCAACTTCGTGCTGGCACTGTTCATCTATGCGATGATTCTTTTTGCCTGGGGGCGCGACACTTTGCCTATGGTGCATATCACCGACGGCTTTGCCTACAACGAGATGGCTGAAGAGATAGGTTTCCGCGACGGCGATATCCCCGTGAAAATCGACGGAGAGGTTATTGAATCATGGGACGGCAGTGTCTATCGCAGCCTCTCTGAGGCGCAGACCGTCACGGTGCTTCGCTCTGGCGCGGAAGTGCAGATCGCCATGCCGGCCGAGGGCGTCAACCTTCTTGAAATGATTGAACAGGATCCTCGGTTCCTCAGTATCAACGTGCCGGCACGCATCGATAGCGTGCTTCCCTCTTCTGCGGCCGCAAAAATGGGGCTGAGGAAAGGGTCGCGCATCCTTGCCGTTGACGGAAAAAGCATCGAGTGGTGGGGCGATTTTGATGCCATCATGGGACGCCGTGCCGACGTGCTGGCAGCGGGCTGCTCCCACGAGGATAGTGTCGCTTTGCGCCAACTGCCGATTGTCTTCCTCAGCGAAGAAGGTGCAACTCCGGATAGCGTAACGCTCCAGCTCGACGAGAACTATATGCTGGGCATCGTCAAACTGCCTTATCAGTTCTACTACCGCGACGCCTATGTCCACCACGACTATGGCTTCTGGGAGAGTATCCCTGCGGGGATTGCCTACGGCTGGGAGACGCTCAAGGGTTATGTCAGCGACCTCAAATATGTTTTCACCAAGAAAGGCGCGCAGAGCGTAGGCTCTTTCGGCACCATCGGCAACCTCTTCCCCTCGGTATGGGACTGGCAGTCGTTCTGGAATATCACTGCTTTCATCTCCATCATCCTTGCGGTGATGAATATTTTGCCCATACCAGGGCTCGATGGTGGTCACATCTTCTTCCTCCTGGTGGAGGCCATCACGCGTCGTCCGCCCTCTGAGAAATTCATGGAACGCGCTCAAATGTTAGGTATGCTTCTCCTCTTCGCCCTCATGGCACTCGCCCTGTTCAACGATGCGGTGAAGTTCCTGTTCTAAGCGATCGCCGTTCTTTTCCCCGCCCGTGCGTGCGTTCATACGTTCTATAAGCCCCATGAGCCCTATGAGCCCTATGAGCCCCATGAGCCCCATGAGCCCCATGCGTAAAAAAGGTCTTGTCCAAATCGCTCTGGCTTGCCTCCTGCTCCTCGTGGGAGGAGCCCTTTATCTCTTCCTGCGGCCCTCTGGTCTGCTCCTCCACAAGGTGGCTGCGGACTTGGGGCTGGGCGAACAGATCCGGCAGGGGCGGCTCTTCTTTTCCGGCTTTCAGCTCCCGGAGTGGATGCTTTTCAGCTTGCCTGCGGCCCTGTGGGCTGCGGCTTACATCCTTGTCACCGATGCCATCCTCGCCCAACGTCCTCCGCTCCGGCGTCTGGCCGTGGCTGCTTTTATTCCCGCCCTGGGCATGGCCTCGGAGCTGATGCAGGCCCTGCATCTCCTTCCCGGCACCTTTGATGTCGCCGATCTTGTGGCTTATGCCGTGCCCTGTCTGGCTTATGTGATGTGGCTTGGCTTCTGCCGGCCGCGCAACACCCCTATTCACTCACCTTATTTTCTTGCCTTATGAAGTTTACAGCCCAACAAATTGTGATTATTGTAGTTTCCATCGCTTTCATCATCGCTGGAATACTTACTATTTACATTGAAGAAACTGAAGGAGATGAAGGTGATGCAACCTCCTCAGTGACAGATTCCACAGATCCTGCAGGTATGGCTGAAGGCGATAGCGTCGTAGTTCATAACTCTCTTGAAGGCGATCCTTATGCCGAACTTGATGAACTCATTGGACTTGAAGCCGTTAAGGAAGAAGTCCGTTCGTTGGCAAATTTTGTCAAATTACAGCAGCAGCGCAAGGCCAAAGGTCTGAAAACGCCCAAGATGTCCTATCATCTTGTCTTTACAGGCAGCCCGGGCACCGGTAAGACAACGGTAGCACGTATTGTTGCACGTATTTACAAAGATCTCGGCGTTCTCAAGTCCGGGCATACCGTGGAAACCGACCGTTCGGGTCTCGTTGCTGAGTATGTGGGCCAGACTGCCATCAAAACTAATGCTATTGTCGACTCTGCCCTTAATGGCGTCCTTTTCATTGATGAGGCTTATGCCTTGGTGCCCGAACAATCGGGTTCTGACTATGGTCAGGAAGCCATCTCCACCCTGCTTAAGCGAATGGAGGACGATCGCGACCGCCTCGTTGTCATCATCGCTGGTTACACCAATGAAATGCAGCGTTTCATTGACTCCAACCCAGGATTGCAGTCCCGCTTTAACCGTTATATCAATTTCCCCGACTATACTCCAGAGGAACTTGTTGGTATCTTCCACATGTATATGAAGAAGAACGAGTACACCATTTCAAAGGAGGGTGAGGTTATGCTCCGCGATCGTCTCGAATATGCCGTGGCACACAAGGACCGCAATTTCGGTAATGCACGTTTCGTGCGCAACGTATTTGAGAAAGCCATTCAGAACCAGGCCAACCGCTTGGCCAACCGGAAGGGGTTGGATGCAGAAGCATTGATGGAAATAGATGCCGTGGACCTGAAACCCGCATTTGAGTCCAATCGGGAGTGGAATGAGTAAAATGTTCCGTCAGCATGATTGACGTAAATAGTCCCTTTTTCAGACTTCCTGAAGAAGGGACCGTTTTTTCTATTCAATAATCATCAAATCACTCATAATGTCGTCTGATGTCATAATGGCTTGTTCGCTGAGTCGCATTTTCCCGTTCGCGCAGATGAGGCGCTGGGCATGGATGTGAGGTCGGGCCATAGACATCAAATCGTTCAACTGTTTCTCACCAAATTGTTGCTGGACGGTATGGAGGTCGATACCTTGGGAAGTTCTTAGGCTGCACATGACAAGTTCGTTGTAACGCTCATTGGGGGTGAGGTGCTCTAAGCGAAAAATCCCCTCAGATTCTTCAACGGGCTTTATCGTGGTTAGACCCACCTCGTCAACTACAGGCCCCAACTCGTCAACTTGTTTACTTGTTAACTTGTCAACTACAGGCCCCAATTCGTCAACTTGTTTACTTGTCAACTTGTCAACTAAAGGCCTTGAATCTTCGTTCCAATATTGGAGGTAACGTGTGAGGTCTGGTGTGTTGGCTCTGCGGGTGCATTGTCCGTCGTAACTATGTGCTCCGGGGCCGAACCCGAGGTAAGGGGCTCCGGTCCAATAACTGCTGTTGTGGCGTGAATAGTAATCAGGGCGGGCAAAGTTGGAGATTTCGTAATGCTCGAAACCTGCTTCGCGGGCACGTTGGCAGAGACGTCTATACATAGCGGCAGACAGTTCTTCTGACGTCTCTTCCAGACGCCCCTCATCGCGCCAACGTGTGATTGTCGTGCCTGTTTCGTAACTTAAGGCGTAGGCAGAGAGGTGCTGGATGTCAAGGTTGAATACAATGTCTAGATCGCGTTCCCATTTCTCAATGGTTTGGGTTGGCAGACCGTAGATGAGGTCACAACTGATGTTGCGGATGCCTTGTGACTGCAGGTCGCGCACAGTGCGGATGGCAGTGCCGGCGTCGTGGCGGCGTCGAATGAGTTTCAATAGCCTTTCGTCGAAGGTTTGAATGCCCAGACTTACACGGTTGACTTGTGGTAGTAGAGAGAAGTTCAAGTGGTCATCGGGATTCATCTCTATGGTGACTTCAGCATGACGGTCAATGTCAAAGAGTGCGTAGGTGTGGTCGAGGATTTCCCGGAGTAGGTTAGGGGAGAGTACCGAAGGAGTGCCACCACCTATATATAAAGTGCGTATGTGCGCGCGTGGAATCTCGAGACAGCGCTTGGTCATCTCTCGGCAGAGGGCTGCCACGTAGGATGCCGCTTCCTGCTCGCACGTGGTGGAGTAGAAGTCGCAATAGGCGCATCGCGAGCGGCAAAATGGGATATGAATATAGATTCCAGCCATGATTTTGGCACAAAGATAATGCTTTTTTAGCAAAAAAAACGAAAAAGATATCTGCACTTTGAAGAATTATTGCTAACTTGCGGGCGTTTTGTTAAAAAAAGGCCCTTCAGCCGACGCTGACGGCTCTTTTGAACTGATTTTTATATGCTAACTCTAAATACATTTACAAGTCTATGAGAACCTATCAGACTAAGGAAATCAAAAACATCGCCTTGCTGGGCAGTGACGGGGCTGGTAAGACCACCCTCACCGAAGCGCTGCTCTTCGAGAGCGGCATCATCTCGCGTCGCGGACGTATTACGCAGAAGAATACGGTCTCCGACTACCTGCCGGTAGAACAGGAGTACGGCTATTCGGTCTTCGCCACGCCTTTCCATGTCGAGTGGAACGAGAAGAAACTGAATATCATCGACTGCCCGGGCTCCGACGACTTCGCCGGCGCGGCCATGACGGCCATGGGCGTCACGGATACGTCCATCCTGCTCATCAACGCGGTCAACGGCCCCGAAGTGGCTACGCAGAACCATTTCCGCATGACGGAGAAGATGGGCAAACCCGTCATCTTCCTGGTCAACCGCCTCGACGAGGAATGTGACTACGACCAGCTCCTCGAACAGCTCCAGGGCATCTACGGCTCTAAGGTGGTACCCGTGCAGTATCCTATCCAGACGGGACCCGGCTTCAATGCGCTCATCGACGTGCTGCTGATGAAGAAGTATTCGTGGAAACCGGAGGGCGGAGCGCCCATCATCGAGGATATCCCCGCCGACCAGATGGATAAGGCGATGGAGATGCACAAGGCCCTGGTGGAAGCGGCGGCCGAACATGACGAGACGCTCATGGAGAAGTTCTTCGAGACGGAAGAGCTTTCCGAGGATGAGATGCGCGACGGCATTCGTGCGGGCCTCGCCAGCCGGGGCATGTTCCCGGTCTTCTGCGTCTGTGCAGGCAAGGATATGGGCGTGCGCCGTCTGATGGAGTTCCTGGGCAACGTGGTGCCTTTCGTCGATCAGATGCCGCCCGTGCACAACACGCGGGGCGAAGAGGTCAAGTGCGACGCCAACGGGCCTACCAGCCTCTATTTCTTCAAGACGGCGGTAGAACCGCACATCGGCGAGGTGCAGTATTTCAAGGTCATGAGCGGTGTCGTCCGCGAAGGTGACGACCTGACGAATGCCGACCGCGGCTCCAAGGAGCGAATTGCTCAACTCTTCGTTTGCGCTGGTGCCAATCGTACGAAAGTGACCGAACTTGTTGCCGGTGATATCGGTTGCAGCGTCAAACTGAAGGATGTGAAGACAGGTAATACGTTGAATGCTAAGGATTGCGAGAACCGCTTTGCTTTCATCAAGTACCCCGAACCTAAGTATATTCGTGCTATCCGTGCCGCAAATGAGGCCGAGACGGAGAAGATGATGAACGTGCTCCAACGTATGTCGCAGGAGGATCCTACTTGGGTCGTCGAGCAGTCCAAGGAGTTGCGCCAGATCCTGGTAAAAGGTCAGGGCGAATTCCATCTCCGCACCCTCAAATGGCGCATGGAGAACAATGAAAAGTTGCAGATTGTCTATGATGAACCGCGCGTTCCTTATCGCGAGACGATCACCAAGGCTGCGCGTTCTGACTATCGCCATAAGAAGCAGTCGGGTGGCGCCGGACAGTTCGGCGAGGTTCATCTCATCATCGAACCTTATGCCGAGGGTCAGCCCGTGAACGAAGTGTACCGCTTCGGAGGACAGGAGTATCGCATCAATGTCAAGGGCGAAGAGGTCATCAACCTGGAATGGGGCGGCAAGCTGGTGTTCATCAATTCCGTCGTCGGTGGTGCCATCGATGCTCGCTTCATGCCGGCTATCCTCAAAGGAATCATGGGCAAGATGGAACAGGGCCCGTTGACAGGTTCATACGCTCGTGACGTACGCGTTATTGTGTACGATGGCAAGATGCACCCCGTGGACAGCAACGAACTCTCCTTCATGCTCGCCGGACGCAACGCCTTCAGCCAGGCCTTCAAGGAGGCGGGTCCGAAGTTGCTCGAGCCTATCTATGACGTCGAGATCTTCGTGCCCTCCGATAAGATGGGCGACGTGATGTCCGATATCCAGGGCCGTCGTGGTATGATCATGGGTATGACGTCTGAGAACGGCTATGAGAAACTCACCGCCAAGGTGCCTCTCAAGGAGATGTCGTCTTATTCCACCTCTCTCAGCTCCATCACCGGCGGACGCGCAAGCTTCGTCATGAAGTTTGCCAGCTACGAACTCGTGCCTGCCGACGTGCAGCAGAAACTCCAGAAAGAGTTCGAGGAAAGTCAGAAAGACCAGGATTAACCTGCCTGTCATAAAAGCGATAAAGAAGAAGCGCCAGCCATCCGGCTGGCGCTTCTTCACCAATTACCCTTCACGACCACAACCAATCGCTCTCCTCGACCACAACCAATCGCTCTCCACAAATTCCCACAAATAACCTTTCACAAATTCCCACAAATATCTCTCCACAAATTCCCACAAATAACCTTTCACTAATTCCCACAAATACATCTCACTAAAGCCCTCTCCCCTCTCCTCTCTAATCTCTCATCTCTCATCTTTCATCTCTCATCTCTCATCTCTCATCTCTCATCTCTCATCTCTCATCTCTCCCATCTAATCTCTCATCTCTAATCTCTCCTCTCTAAACTCTCCCCTCTTCCCTCTCTCCCTAAAGGGAGAGATGCCCGAAGGGCAGAGAGGGTCTTTACTGCGCGCAGCCGGCGACATGCGCAGCGTCGCCTTTCCGTTCTTTCCGTTCTTTCCGTGAGACGATGATGATGGCAAGAGGACGGGAATAAGAGTTCCCGCTGAGATGATTATTTGTCTCTCGGAAAGAACGGAAAGAACGGAAATAAGTTTGCGCCTCGTCGGAATAGTCCACTGAGTCCGTAGAGTATTATCACACTGCGCGCCAGCCCTCCCCCTCCGCGCGTAGCCCTACGCTCCCTCCGTCCTTTCAGTCCTTAAAGTCCGTAGAGTATTATCACACTACGCGCCAGCCGGCGACCTGCGCAGCGTCGCCAAATGCGATTCCCCCGCGCACCTTAAACTCTTAAACTCTTAAACTTTTAAACCGCGCCGAAGGCGCACCTTAAACTTTTAAACCGCGCGCTCTGCGCGCCTCCCATTATGATTATCTACAATAAAAAACGGAGTGAGTACCGTGACCTCAACCCGAAGTTCATTGACTGCGAACTCAACTGCGAAGGCTGTGATGAAGCGCCATCGTGCTCACTCAGGCAAGGCTTTGAAAGTATCGGCCTTGACCCGTGCGACCCTCAGCAGTGCAATCAATGTCACGATGCCGTCATATGCCAAGAAACCCCGAAAATGGACTGCCCGGTCATCATCGCACGGCATACCCGCGTCAGGTGGTTCGTGCGTTTCTGGAACAAGCTACGCCAGAGCTACAAGTCACCCATGCCCGAACTGCAGGGCCTCAACGAAGAACTAAAGACCAAGCTTCGCTACCGACAGACCATCTACGGCAAAAGCCTCATCCGACGTTTCGTCATGAAACTCATGGAGAGCCACGAAGCGGACAAACC
>JAILCU010000135.1 GCA_024690405.1 Bacteroidales bacterium | reverse complement strand
GTGGTATTTCTCGCCTTGGCGACCTACTTTCCATATCGACCTCCGTCCCGCATGGCAGATGTTTGGTTTCTCGAGCAAGCTGCTCGTCAACAGCCTGGCTTTCCAGTTCAACAACAACGCCTTTGGCGTGCTGCTCAACCGCTTCTATCCAGGCGGACATGTTGCCGGTATCTACAGCAACGCCCGCAAATGGGACGATATGGCCATTGCGACCATCGGAGGGATGGTTCAGGGAGTGGCACAACCGGTGCTGAGGGAAGCCGCGGCTGCGGGTGCGGGTTTATCAACGGCCCCCTCTGAGAGCAAAACGGGAGCCGTGGCTGTACCAGCTTTCCGGAAGTTGCTGCGCTTCACGTGCTTTGTATCGTTTCCCTGCTTGCTGGGATTAGCGCTCATCGCAGAAGATTTCATCGTGCTGCTGGCAGGTGAGAAATGGCACGAATCGGCATTGCTGCTGTCGATGCTCTGCGTTTATGGTGCTTTCTCGCCCGTGGTGACGCTGTACAGCAACCTCGTGATCTCGCGGGGGCGTTCCACCATTAATATGATCATCGGCCTCGTGAACTGCGCCCTCGTGTGGGGCGGTATCATCGCTTTGCATGCGTGGGGCTATGGGTTGATGGAGATGGTGGTGTTCTACGTGGTGCTGAACATCGGCTGGCTCATCATCTGGCAGGCCTTCGCACGAAAGCTGATCGGTCTACGCTGGCGCCAAGCACTGAAGGACATCGTGCCTTTCTTCGTCTTCGCTGCAGGCGTGATGGTAGCTGCCTGGTGGCTCACCCGCCCGATGGAGATCTCGTGGCTTCGCATGCTCCTGCGCATCCTCATCGCCGTTGTGCTTTATATGGGCAGCCTCTGGCTGGCGCGGGCACAGATACTCAGAGAGAGTATTGATTACATCTTCAAAAGGAAAGCCTTATGACGCAGTTCTCCACCATCATCCTCGAAGGAGGGTTAGGCAATCGCATGCGCGTGGCAGCCTCAGCCTATGCCATGGCACGGGAAAACGCCCTGCCTCTGCGGGTCCTCTGGACATCGCAGTGGGGGATGAGATGCCGCTTTGACAGCCTGTTTGAAAAAAGTACAGTTCGCGTGGGCACTTCTACCGAGCCATTTATCCGTGATGCACGTGGATTGGAGCGCCTGTTCTTCGCTCGTCCGACCGTGAAGAATCTGCATCTGCCCCGTCTCCTCCAGCGCCTGCGCTATCGCCATATCATCCATTCTCCACAGATCTGGCACCTGAACCAAGCCGGGTTCGACTATGAGACGTGGTTTCGCCAGGGCCACACGCTGATGACGGCATACCGCGATTTCTGTCCTTGGACCCCTTCCGACTTAAGCACCTTATTCCGCCCAACAGCTGAGGTACAGCGTCGGACCGACGAGCGCTGTTCCGGATATTCCGCCTACACCATTGGCGTACACATTCGTCGGACCGATCATCAGCAGGCCATCGACGAAAGCCCCCTCAGTCTGTTCACCGACGTCCTCGACCGCGAAGCCGAGACCCATGGCAATCTGTGCATCTACCTGGCCACCGACGATGAGGCCACAAAAGCAGCCCTTCGGCAGCGCTACGGTACACGCGTGCTGATGTCCGATGCTGAAGCCACACGCGAGTCAACGCATGGCATCCGCGATGCACTTGTAGAAATGCTGGCCCTCAGTCGGACGGTCCACATCTACGGCTCTGCCGGCTCCACCTTTTCACCCATTGCCGCCTGCATGGGTGATGTCCCGATAACGATCCTCCAACGAGACGGGAAAGGCACCATAGACCTCCTTTGCCCGACAAAAACTTAAGAACTAAAGAACTAAAGAACTTAAAAACTACTTATATGAAACCACAGACCCTCATTCTCGCTCTCATGCTCGGCGCAGGTTTTGGTTTAGCCCAGGACGTAGCAGCCCAAAAGACCGCCAACGGAGGCATCTCTGCCGAGATGCTGAACAGCATTCAAAAAGCACAGCCCACCTCCACGAACCGTGCACTCACCAAAGCCCTCAGCAATGCGCTGGCCTCTAATGCCATCGATGACCTGGCCAAGAATCATGGCAATGCGGGTGCATTAGATACCCAGTTCAGCATAGAGACACCGAAGCAGAGCATCACCGACCAAAAGAGCAGCGGGCGCTGCTGGATGTTTTCAGCCATGAATGTGCTGCGCGGAGATTTCTCGCGCCGGCATGCCGACACACTCACGGTGGAATTTTCTCAGGACTATCTGTTCTTCTGGGACCAGTTGGAGAAAGCCAACCTCTTCCTGCAAGGAGTGGTGGATTGCGCCAAGGAACCGATGGAGAGCGAGCGCGTGCGTTTCTTCTTCCGTTCCCCGATCGGCGATGGCGGTACGTTCTGCGGCTTAGCCGACCTCGCCCCTAAGTATGGCCTCGTGCCAGCAGAAGTGGCCCCGGAGACCTACTCTGCGGAGAACACTTCCAAGATGCGCTCGCTCATCACTTCAAAATTGAGGGAGTACGGACTGGAACTACGCCGAATGGTGGCAGACAAGAAGAAAGCAGACGCCATTGCCAAGCGCAAGACAGAGATGCTCGCCGAGGTCTATCGTATGCTCACGCTCACGTTGGGCGAGCCTGTGCGCGAGTTCACTTATGCTTTCCGCGACAAGAACGGCAAGACGCGCACGGCGGTGAAACGCTATACCCCGCAGTCGTTCTATGAAGAAATCACGGGCGGCCGCAAGCTCGAGGACTCCTTTATCATGGTGATGAATGACCCGCGCCGCGAATATCATAAGACGTATGAAGTGGAGTGGGACCGCCACAGCTACGATGGTATGAACTGGTGCTACCTGAACCTGCCGATGGAAGACATTGAGCAACTGGCCATCGCCCAGCTGAAGGCCGGACGCAAGCTCTACAGCAGCTACGACGTAGGCAAACAGCTCGACCGCAAACGCGGTTATGCCGACACGGAGAACTTTGATTATGCATCGCTCATGGGCACCACTTTCCCGATGAACAAAGCCGACCGAATAGCTACCTTCGATAGCGGTTCTACGCATGCCATGACGCTCACGGCTGTTGACCTCGACGGCAACGGCCTGCCGGTGAAATGGAAGGTGGAGAACTCGTGGGGCGCTTCGTGGGGACAGAGCGGCTATCTGATCATGTCGGCACGGTGGTTCCGCGAATACATGTTCCGCTTGGTTGTGGATAAGGAATATGTGTCGGAGCAGATGCTGAAAGAAGCACAGCAGAAACCGACGATGGTCATGCCCGAGGACCCGCTGTTCCAAGAGGACAGGTAGGAGAGGGAGAGGGAGAGGAGGCCTGGGCGACGACGCCCAGGAATAGGACAACAAGAGGACGGGGGCGACGATGGCAGGGAGAGGGAAGGGGGGAGCGGGCGACGACGGCAGGGAAGAGGACAGGGGGAGCGGGGCGACGACGGCAGGGGGCAGGAGGGGGAGCGGGCGACGATGGCCAGGAAGAGGACAGGGGGAGCGGGGCGACGACGGCAGGGAGCGGGAGAGGGGCCTGGGCGACGACGCCCAGGAATAGGACAACGAGAGGACGGGGCGACGATGGCAGGGAGAGGGAGGAGGAGGGGGAAGGGATTATAAGAGGTGAAGGAATTGCTCGGCACACCAGAGCTGCCATTTCTGGTTGCCGGTGAGGTGGTGCATGGGGATGTCCTGGCGGAATTCGGGACGCGTGGGGCCGGCCCAATCCTTGAAGAGGGCATCGACGGGACGCGGCATGGGGATCTTGAAGGGGATTTCGAGTTCGGGGTATTTGATGGCATACAAACCGCGAACGAGATATTTGGGTTCGCCGTTGCGCACGCGCTGCATATCCAAGGGATCGGCCATCACCAGGCAGGCATAAGGGTCGTAATACGGCAACCAAGCCGCACCGAAGGCGTTCAAGTAAGAACCGGAACTCTCAACGGAGAAGACATCGTCCATGAAACGGGGCACATCGATGCCCTCATCACCGAGGCGGTAAGGCTCGAAGAGAGCCGCCTGGCTGACGGGATGCGTGAGCACCAGTTCGGGATCGAGGAACGTATAGCGACGGACAAAGGCATCGAAGGTCCATTCCGGAGAGATGAGTTTGTCCATACCGCCGAAGATGAGGTCGGCACTCTCCCCCACGATCATCAGCTGCACGCCATCGCGCTTAGCCATCTCCGCCGCCTTGTAGATCTGCGGTTCGATGGAATGCACGGGAGCGAACTTATGACGCATCACGATGGGCGTGTAGTGCTCATAATCGTCCATGGTGATGTCGATGAGATGGTGGTTGAGCTGCCATTTGCTGCAGTATTTTTGGGCGCGCCGGACATCCGCATCAAACTCTCCGGACACCGAATTAAAGGTGTAAGCGTGGCTTCCTGGCTTGAGATACGCCGCAAGGCAGGCACTGTCCATCCCCCCGGAGAGCAGAATGCCGATATGATCATATTTCTCGTACAGCGCATCAAACTGTCGCTGAATCTCGCGGTCGATATCCTCGGAGGTCTTTACAGGCACGCGCAGGTCATCGTCCATAGGACGGTAGTTCTTGTGCTGGAAGCCCTCCGCAAAATCCACCCCATCTTTCCACAGATAACGGAAAGCGATGTAGGAGCTTAAGCAAAAATCAAAATCTGTCATTGTGTAAGTGTTTTAGGTCATTTTACATCCTCGAGGCTCTGTCCGCGTACGGCATTCAGCGCCTTGGTGATTTGAGTGGAAGAGATGCCCTGAGTGTAGGGGAAATAAACGATTTTTATGCCTTCGGCCTCGAACTGCTTCTCGTAGTCGCGCCATTTCTCCGTTCCGTACCAGTCGTCGCCCACGAAGAGGAACGAGGCTCCCAGCTTCTTGCACGCAGCCAGTTTGTCCATATCATACTGAGGCACGGCAGCATCGACATATTTGATACTACGCACAATCTCGATGCGGTCCTCGAAAGGAATCATCGCTTTCTTGCCCTTGTAGGCCACCAGTTCGTCCACGGTGACACCCACGATGAGTTTGTCGCACATCCCCTTGGCATTCTTCAAGAGATTGAGATGCCCGATGTGGAAGAGGTCGTAAACGCCGGTCGTATATCCTATCGTCATAAGCAGGTCACAAAAAAAGGTTTGCTGTCTGCAAAGGTATGATATATTTATTGAAAAACACCCGCAAAAGATAATCTTTTATGCACAAACGTACTTTTTTTATCTTTTTTAGTTACCTTTGCACAACAAATAGCGATGTTTAACCCTTAAAAGCAGTATGCAAACACAGGCTACTTTCGATGCCGGGGCGCTCAAAGCCCGTTTCAACCCCGAAGGATCGCAGTTGCGTAAGCACCAGCTGAAGATGCTTGAGATGGTGGTGGAACTGGACAAGATCTGTCGGCGCCACCAGATCCCCTATTTCCTCTATGGCGGCACGCTCTTGGGCGCCATCCGCCACAATGGTTTCATCCCCTGGGACGACGACCTTGACGTAGCCGTGATGCGCAAGGACTACCTTCGTCTGATGAAGATCCTGCCCGAAGAGCTGCCCGATCACATCGCCTTGCAGACTAACGAAACCGACCCCAACTACTTCTATTTCTTCGCCAAGCTGCGCGACAGGCATTCGCTGCTTGAAGAGGAATGTCCGTACGACCAGGTGTTCAAGGAGCGCGGCGTGTACATCGACATTTTCCCCTTTGAGAAGATGCGGTTCTGGACACATCTCGTGGCCGAACCACTGCAGGGACATACCTTCAAGATCTTCCGGACCTCCAGCAACCGTGAGCGGGCGATGCGCAAGATCCGCGCCATCACGTGGTTCAACCGCCACATCACCTTCCCCGTGCTGCGTGGCATCAGCCGCATCACCTGCGGCAAGACGCTCACCTACGATTACGGCATCCCCTTCCATATCGTTTACGACGAGCAAGACATCTTCCCGCTGACGACCCACGTGTTTGAAGGCGTGGAACTCTCGGTGCCCGGCAACAGCCATCATATGCTCGAGACCCAATATGGCGATTATATGCAACTGCCCAATCTGGACCATCTCGGTGGCCACGTGAGCAAATTGGAACTTTACGATGAGTAAGCAACGACTGGAATGGCTTGACGCTCTGCGTGGTTTCACGATGTTCATGGTCGTGACGAACCACATCTATGGCTTTGGCTTTGCCACGGACACCAAGTACTCGATGTTTATGTCGGTGTGCCTGTTGTTCCGCATGCCCCTGTTCTTCTTTATCAGCGGTTTTCTGGCCTACAAGACCTCGTTCTCCTGGAGCATGCGTGACACGGGACAACTGATTGCCAAGAAGATGCGCGTGCAGATTGTACCTACCGTGGTCTTCATGACCGCTTACATCGCTCTCGTGGCCAAGGACTTCTGGTCGCGCATGGAATATGCCTGGACGAGCCCGACAAAAGGCGGCTACTGGTTCACCATGGTGCTGCTGGAGATGTTCCTGGTGTACTACGCGGTATGCTGGACAAGCAAGCAGCTGTGCAGGACGGGGCAACCTGTTCTGACCGACGGACAAGGACAAGCCGACGGACAAAGCCAAGCAAGCATTTCAAGCCAGCCACGATCCCACACCGCCACCAATATCAGCCTGATCATCCTCTGGCTGATTTCGCTGTTTGCCTACGCCACCTTATACATGCCATCGTGGTTCTCATGGTACAAGGTCGATTTCTGGAAGATCACCAGCATCACGGAACTGGCACGCTACTTCCATTTCTTTCTGCTCGGCAATCTCGTGCACCGCTACTGGAGTCAGGTGCAGCGGCTGCTGGATTCAAAATGGTTTTTCCCGCTGCTCATCGCCATCGCTTTCTTGGGTGCAGGCGACTATCTGAAATGGCATCATCTAAGGATGCAGTGGGCCAATCTGCCGCGGACGCTGTCGATGTACGCCCTGGTGCTTATCATCGTGGCTTTCTTCCGTCATTACTCCTCGTGGTTCACCAAGGAGACCCACGTGGGCAAGACGCTGCAATACATCGGTGTGCGCACCCTCGACATCTATCTCATCCACTATTTCTTCATCCCGAAACTGCCGGCGGCAGGTGTGTGGTTCAAGGCCCATCAGGGGAACTTCGTCCTTGAAGGCACGACAGCGATGGCACTGGCCATGCTCGTTGTGGCGTTCTCCATCCTCACCAGCCACGTGCTCCGCGTCAGTCCCTTCCTCAAGAAGTGGCTGTTCGGCCGGGAATAATCGCCTATGGAAAAGAACGCCGCCCCGGAACCATCCCTTGCACCGGTTGCCATGTTTGTGTACAACCGCGCCGACAATACACGCCGGACCCTTGAGGCGCTATTGTCCAATACCCTGGCGCCTCAAACCGAGCTCTACGTTTTCTCGGACGGCGGCAAGGACGAGACCTCATGGGCTGCCGTGAAGGAGGTGAGGGCTGTTCTCCATGAGGTAGAGGCTGAAGTCTCTCGCGCGCGTACATTAAATAAAATGACCATTGTGGAGCGCCCGGAGAACTTCTATCTCGAACGCAACATCATCGAGGGCATCGGACAGGTGCTCAGCGAGCACGAGACCGTTGTAGTGCTCGAAGATGACATCGTCACCGCTCCCCACTTCCTGGAATTCATGAACGAGGCCTTCGATCGTTATCGCAACGAGAAGCGGGTGATGCACGTCAGCGGCTTCACGAGGTTAGAAGCCCCACGTCCGTCCGACTTCTATTTCAGTCCCTTCATGGCAGGTTGGGGTTGGGGGACATGGCGTGACCGGTGGCAACAACATTTTCGCCACTTCCATTCACGGAGCGAGGCGCTCGAAGGTCTGACACCCGACATGCTCCGCCAAATAGAGTACGGCGGTGTATTCCCCTGCCTGAAGGACCTCGACCGCAAGCCCATCCCCTGGGATATCTGCTGGACCATTGCCCTCCGCCGAGCCGGCGGTCTCTGTCTGTATCCGACCCGCACACTGGTGCGCAACATCGGACTCGCCAGCGGCACACACTACGGCCATCTGCCACAATGGGCAGAACGCCTGCTCTGGCGCTATGAATACGATCGCATCCCCTACGAAGGAAGACTGCACGTGACAAAGGAAGAACCCCTGTCAGACCCTGCCGTAGAGACCGCCATGACCACAGCACTCACCGACTGGGGAATACGCTATACATGGTTTGGACAATGGATAAGAACGGCCTATAAAAGGCTGAGCAAATGATTTTTTCCAAAAAAAATGCAGGTCGTTGCAACTTTCAGTCGGGCAGTGACGTCTAACAGACAGAAACAACAATAAAGAGAAAATCATTCAAACAATGAAAACGACACATTACATCTTCACTGCAATGGCTGCTGCGATGCTCGCAGCGATGCCTTACAACCCAGTCATGGCGGAGGCTGTCGCCGATTCCACCGACATAACACTCACCATCAAAAACGACAATGGCCGGCCTGTCACCGACAAAGAAAAGGAGGTGGCAAAAGAGATGGTCAAAAAAGGCGCCAAGATGGCTTCGAAAGGAGCAAGACTGGCCGTCACGGCAGTCACCAATCCCTCGAAGGCCGACAGTCTGGGCAAAGAGATAGAAGCCATGGGCGAGGACATGGAGCGCCTGGGCGACTCTCTCGAATCGATGAGCGAAGACACGACCTTCCTCTACGAAGGCGCTGACTCTGACACCGTAAGTCTTTCTCAATCAGATATCGACGACATGTTCGAAGACTGGGAAGATTCCGCAGAAGACTGGGGCATCGCCAAATGGATTTTAGGTCTTGGCGGAGGCGCCTTAGGCATCATGGGCGGACTGTTCGGCATCCTCATCGCCATCTTCGTCGTTCTGCTCGTTTTTGGCATCCTTCTCTCCCCGATATGGGTCATCGCCCTCGTGATCTGGCTCATCGCACGTAACTCCAACAAACCTAAGACAAGAATCTATCAGACCACCAGCACCGGGCAACCCCTACACTCCAATACACAACAGGCCGCTGCACGACAGGCTGCCGCAGGATCAGCCGTAGGACAGGCTGCAACGGGACAGACCGCCGCGGGAGAGGCTGCTGCAGGAGAGACAGGCGGAGAAGCCCCCAATGAGCAAGCTGCCACCAACCAGCACATAGGACCCACTCCTTACAACGAATACGTACAGCCCTATCCCGACGAGAATCAGGAGATGTGGAAGAGCGGTATCATGAACGCTTGCATAGGCGTAGGACTCATTCTCCTCTTCATTGGCATTGGCGCCGAAGATCTTTGGGGAATCGGAGCACTCGTCATCTGCATAGGCGTGGCTAAACTCGTCATTGCCACAACGACCAAGAACAAGCAAAAAGATGAAGGTTCGTTCAACAAGAACGAAAAGGCTTAACACTTCCATTGAGGCCCCCTAAGTTATGCCACGGCTCTCCGACATCGCACTCATTGCTCAAGTCGTCACCTTCGGCAGCGAACGAGCCTTCGCCCAGTTGGTACGCGCACATCAGGAAGCGGTCCGCCGCTTCCTTGTGCGGTTGACGGGAGGAGACCAGATGCTGGCCGACGACCTGGCACAAGAGGCTTTCATCCGAGCGTGGCAGGGGCTGAAAAGTTTCCGCGGAGGGTCGAGTTTCGAGACATGGCTGATGAAAATAGCCTATCGCACCTTCCTCGACGAACGGCGCAAGAACCCTTCAGACACGTCCACAATAGAACTGGAAGCCAAACTGACAGACGATGGTATTCAGAGTCCGGGCACCACACCTTCGCCATCAGACAGCCGATGGGCTTTGAAGCACGATCTCGACCTGGCCCTGGCTACACTGAACGACAACGAACGAACCTGCATCATTTTGCAATGTGTTGAGGGCATGGGCATCAAAGACATCGCCACCATCACAGGACTCAACGAAAATACCATTAAAAGCCATCTTCTGCGCGGCAAGAAGAATCTGGCGAATTACCTTAGAAAAAACGGATACAATGGATAAACAAGATATGCACACCCAAACGACGAAAGGATTTGCCAACGAACAGTTGACAATGCTCTCCGACGATGCGCTGCTCGACCAATTCTTTGCCGAAGCACGCCAACCTGTTGCCGACAACGGTTTCACCGAGCGCGTCGTAGCCAGTCTGCCCGCACATACAGTCTGCTCGCTGCGCTGTTTGAGCACCGCCCTCAACATTTTCACTGTAGTGGCCGGGGTGGCCTTGTTAATCTACCTTGGTTTCTTTACCCGCATCGCAGATTTCTACGAGATGATGATCGCACGTATCATCAGTGGCATCCAGCACTTCGATGCCGATGCAATGCTCGTGCAAACCATCCTTTTCATCCACCGCGTGCCTGACATGCTGCCTTCCGCCACGCAAATCATCGCCATCGGTGCTACCATGATTATCCTAACGACATTAGCCTTACAACGTTTCGTTAAGCAAATTTAACGCCTATAGTCCCCTCACCTCCATCGAAAAAGTGTACTTTTGTCGTACTCTTTCAATCCCAAGTCTGTTTCTTCCGTGACTCAAGTTCTGCTACACGCCTGCTGTGCCCCCTGTTCGAGCGCCATTGTCGAATGGATGCTCGCCAACGATTATCGTCCTACCATCTATTATTTCAACCCCAATATCTTCCCTCGCGAAGAATATGAGATTCGCAAGGCAGAGAGCAAGCGTCATGCCGAAAGTCTGGGTATCACCTGGATTGATGACGACTGGAATCACGACCTATGGCTTCGCGAGATTCACGGTATGGAAGGCGAGCCCGAGCGCGGAAGCCGCTGCTTGCGTTGCTTTGAAGTGCGCCTCACCGCTGCGGCACGCAAAGCGGTCGAACTCGGCATCAACATGTTCACCACGACCCTGGCCTCATCGCGATGGAAACGTCTCGACCAGATTGAAGCCGCCGGTGCAGCGGCCGAAGCGGCCGTGCCGGGATCGCAGTTCTGGGCCCGTAACTGGCGTAAAGGCGGATTACAGGAGCGCCGCAACCAACTGCTGCGCGAATACCATTTCTACAACCAACGCTACTGCGGCTGTGAATTCTCGATGCCGGCCACGGACGAAGCGACCCATGAAAACCCGCTCCTAAGGGAACAGCCCGAAAAAGAAAGAGGAAAAGAATAAAGCTTTATCATAATGAAACAACGAAAAGTCACCATCAATATCGTCTCTGCCAACGTCTTTGCCATTCTGATCTTTCTCGTTGCCGCGATAAGTTTTGGCGTACCTTATGTCTGTTTGTGGCACGATACGTGGCACGGCACCCCCTTGGTTCCAGAATTCCTGTCCAATCCCTGGATGTCTTTTTTGGGATTGGCAGCGCTCATAGGAGGCATTGTCGTCCACGAACTCATTCACGGCATCACGTGGGCCTGTTTTGCTCCGGGCGGTTGGCAGAGCATCAGTTTCGGTGTGATGTGGAAACTGCTCACTCCCTATTGTCATTGCGATGAGCCGCTTCGCCGTAGCGGTTATCTCTGGGGAGGAATGATGCCATGCATTGTTCTTGGCATCATCCCTGCCGTCCTCTCTCTCTTCACGGGTTCTTTCCTGCTTCTTATCTGGGGCATTATCTTTATCTCTGCAGCCGCCGGTGATATATGGATGTGCTGGTTGCTGCTGAAGGAAAAGCCCGGTTGCCTCGTCCTTGACCATCCCTCCGAAGCGGGATTCTATATCTACGAAGAAGAATAGAAAAACCGTTTATTTCCCTGTGATAATGCGCTTAATGCTATCCAGTTTGTTAAGCGCATCAATGGGGGTAAGGCTGTTGATATCCAACCCGAGAATCTGGTCGCGGATCTGACTGAGCACAGGATCGTCGAGCTGGAAGAAACTCAGTTGCATGTGGTCCGCCTCGGGCAGCGCACCGATCTTGGCTCCCGTGCCAAGACCCTCGCGGTCGGCGCTCGATTCGAGCTGGTGCAGAATCATTTCGGCGCGAAGGACGATATCCTTTGGCATACCCGCCAGTTTCGCCACATGAATACCGAAACTGTGCTCCGAACCACCCGGCTCGAGTTTACGTAAAAAGATGACCTTGCCCCGCACCTCGCGCACGCTGACATTGAAGTTTTTGATGCGCGCGAAATGTTTCTCCATCTCGTTGAGTTCGTGATAGTGGGTGGCAAACAGCGTGCGGGCATGTCCGCGCTGATTCTCGTGAATAAACTCCACAATAGCCCAAGCGATGCTGATGCCGTCGTAGGTGGATGTGCCGCGCCCCAGCTCATCGAAGAGGATGAGGCTGCGCTCACTGATGTTGTTAAGGATATTGGATGCCTCGCTCATCTCCACCATAAACGTTGATTCGCCGACGGAGATATTATCGGAGGCGCCCACACGGGTAAAGATCTTGTCGACCCAACCGATGCGGGCACTCTCGGCAGGGACAAACGAACCGATCTGGGCCATCAGCGTGATGAGTGCCGTCTGGCGCAGCAAGGCACTCTTACCGGCCATGTTCGGACCGGTGATGATGAGAATCTGCTGATTCTGTGTATCAAGGCGCACATCATTGGCGATATAACGCTCGCCAATAGGCATCTGACACTCGATGACGGGGTGACGCCCCTGACGGATATCTATTTCAGTGCTGTCATCGACAACAGGACGAATGTAGCGGTTCTCCGAAGCCGTGACAGCAAAAGAGAGCAGGCAGTCGAGCTGTGCCACGAGATTCGCGTTGTGCTGGATGGCTGGCGTGAACTTTGCCGTATCGGCCACGAGCTGAGCAAAGAGTTGTCCCTCGAGGGTCAGAATCTTGTCCTCTGCTCCGAGGATTTTCTCCTCGTACTCCTTCAACTCCTGTGTGATGTAACGTTCGGCATTCACCAGCGTCTGCTTGCGGATCCACTCGGCTGGCACACGGTCTTTATACGTATTGCGCACCTCAAGATAGTAGCCGAAGACATTATTGTAAGCCACCTTCAGGCTCTGAATGCCCGTCGCCTCAATCTCACGCTGCTGCAATTGCAGCAGGTAGTCCTTACCGCTATAGGCTATTTGTCGCAACTCATCGAGTTCTTTCGACACCCCCGAAGCGATCACGTTGCCTTTCTGCACCATCAAAGGAGGGTCGGGCTGAATCTCGCGAGCGATGCGATCGCGGATTTCGGCACACAAACTGATCTGTTCACCGATCTCCTTGAGCGTGTCGTCGTCCGCAGTCATACATCTCTTCTTGATGGGTTCGATGGCTTGCAAGGCCATGCGCAACTGCACCATATCACGAGGCGAGACGCGCCCCGTCACTACTTTTGAGGTTATACGTTCCAGGTCGCCAATCTGCTGCAGGTGTTCCAGAATAAACTCACGGAAATCAGGGTGGCGGAAATAGTGTTCTACCACATCCAGACGACGGTTGATTTGCACCGTATCGCGCAACGGGAACAGCAGCCAACGATGCAGCAACCGGGCACCCATTGGCGTCGTGGTATGATCAAGCACACCGAGCAGCGAACGTCCGCCCTCATTCATCGACTGCAAGAGTTCGAGGTTGCGCACGGTGAACTTGTCCAGTCGCACATAGCGTTCTTCCTCAATACGGCTGATGCTGGTGATGTGCTTAAGTTGCGTGTGCTGCGTCAGTTCCAGGTATTGCAGAATAGCACCGGCTGCGATAACGCCAGCCTTCAATCCGTCAATGCCGAAGCCTTTGAGGTTCTTCACCTCGAAATGCCGTGTGAGCTTATCATGCGCCGTCTGCGAGGTGAAGACCCAGTCGTCGAGTTCAAAGGTGACGTACTTCTGCCCGAAGCAGCCCTCAAACATCCCTTTGCGTCCGTGTTCGTAAAGTACTTCCTTGGGCGAGAAATTACCCATCAGTTTGTCGACATACTCGGCAGGCCCCTCGGCCACGAGCCATTCACCGGTGGAGATATCGAGGAAACTCACCCCCACGAGGTCTTCCTTCATAAAATGCACGGCGGCAAGGAAGTTGTTCTCGCGATAGTTCAGCACCGTATCCGTGAGCGCCACGCCGGGCGTCACGAGTTCCGTGATGCCGCGCTTCACCAGTTTCTTGGTCAGTTTAGGGTCTTCGAGCTGGTCGCAGATTGCCACCCGACGGCCCGCCCGCACCAGCTTAGGAAGATAAGTGTCGAGGGCATGGTGCGGAAAACCCGCCATCGCCGTGCTCTCGCCCTCCTTGCCGTTATTGCGTTTGGTAAGTGTAATGCCGAGGATATCAGCAGCCTCCACAGCGTCCTGCGCGTAGGTCTCGTAGAAATCTCCGCACCGGAAGAGCATAATGGCATCGGGATGCTTTGCCTTCAAGTCGAAGAACTGCTTCATCATAGGAGTAATTTCAGCCATAACAGTAACCCTTAAACTCTTTTTTTGTTTTGCAAAGATAAACAAAAAGTTTAAGGTTTGACGCGTAAAGCCAAAAGTTTTTGATTTTCAACCTACAGTTTTTATTCACTGGCCTGATTTCCACACCCTTCAAGCAGGTATAAAATGAAAACGACTCTTCTCACGAAGAGTCGCTTCTAAAGCTATGAACAAATCTTGTTGAATCTTTCAGAATAATTGAGAATAAAAACAATGTTCAGTTCTCTTCACATCCTTACGCATCACTGCGATAAATGCGTTTTTATTATTCTGTAAGTGAATCTCAAATAGAGATTCTGCAATCAACTTACCTTAACTAACTTACCTAAAGATGAGTAGACTTGCTACTCAGGAATGAAAACCTTTAAAACTAACCTAATACCATGAAAAACCGTATATCGTAGAGTCTCTCACGAGACGTCTTGTCATCTCTTTGACGATGCAAAGGTAGAGGTAATTCGTGTAATTTATACACTTTTTTATTCCCTTTCCTTAAGATTTTTAGCTTTTCTTGACATAAATCAAAGTAATTGATTAAAGAGGATCACCATGGAGCATCTTTATTCACGATGCTTCTATTTCTGGTCGTAGGCGTGCTTAGGATAGTCCACGGTATAATGTAAGCCACGGCTTTCTTTGCGTTCAATGGCCTGTCGCGTGATGAGATAACCTACGTTCACCATATTACGGAGTTCGCAGATATCCTTAGATGCCTTTACGCGCTTAAAGAGTTCTTCGGTCTCCTCGTAAATAATGTCGAGACGCGTCCAGGCGCGATGAAGACGCAGATCGGAGCGGACGATGCCGACGTAGTTTGACATGATCTGTCCGACTTCTTTCATGTCCTGGGCGATGAGCACCTTCTCCTCGTTGGTGAGTGTACCTTCATCGTTCCATTCGGGCACCTGATCATTGAACGTGTATTCATCGATGTGTGCAATGGAGTGTTCGGCGGCTTTATCCGCATAGACCACGGCTTCAATAAGAGAGTTGGAGGCCAGACGGTTGCCGCCGTGCAGCCCCGTACACGAACATTCGCCAACCGCATACAAGCGATGAATGGAGGAACACGCATTCAGGTCCACTTGAATGCCTCCGCACATATAATGGGCACAAGGCACTACAGGAATATATTGCTTGGTGATGTCAATGCCGATAGAAAGACATTTGGCATAGATATTCGGGAAATGGTGCTTGGTCTCCTCCGCATCCTTGTGCGTCACGTCGAGACAGACGTGGTCGATACCATGCATTTTCATCTCTTTGTCAATAGCCCGTGCTACGATATCACGCGGAGCCAGGGAGAGCCGCTTATCATATTTCTGCATGAACTCCTCACCGTTGGGCAGGCGCAGAATACCGCCATAGCCACGCATCGCCTCGGTGATGAGGTAGGCGGGATGCGTCTCGCCGGGATGGTAAAGTGCTGTGGGATGAAACTGCACAAATTCCATATCCTTCACGAGGCCCTTGGCACGATAGACCATGGCTATGCCGTCGCCGGTGGCGATATTGGGATTCGTAGTGGTGGCATAGACAGCACCTGTTCCTCCCGTAGCCATCAACGTGACGCGAGAGAGAAAAGTATCGATCTTTTGCGTATCGGGGTCAAGCACATAGGCACCATAACATTCGATATCTTTCATATGACGGTTCACTTCCCGGCCCAAATGATGCTGCGTGATGATTTCGACGGCGAAATGATTCTCGAGAACAGTGATGCGCTTTTCAGCCCGCACCGCACGAATGAGGCCCTGCTGTATCTCGTGTCCCGTGTCATCAGCATGATGCAAGATGCGGAACTCCGAGTGACCTCCCTCGCGGTGGAGGTCAAACTCGCCCTCTTCGTTCTTATCGAAATTCACGCCCCACCGGACCAAGTCAGTAATGCCTTTCGGTGCATTTTTCACCACTTGTTCTACGGCAGCCGGATCAGAGATAAAGTCCCCCGCCACCATGGTGTCGTGGATATGCTTCTCAAAATTATCTAATTTGAGGTTTGTCACTGAAGCTACACCGCCTTGAGCCTTGTCTGTATTGGCCTCATCAATGGTGGTTTTGCAAACCAACGCTACCTTCCCTTTGCCGCTCTGGGCTACCTTCAAGGCATAACTCATTCCGGCCACACCTGAGCCGATGATGAGAAAATCGAACTTGCGAATCATATCTTCATTTTTACAATAGACGAATGTATAAATATGCTTTTCGGCCACAAAGATACATATTAAATATGAAAGACAGAAAATGAAAAGTGAAAAATAAAAAACTTACACCTATTTTTCACCTTAGCCTTTCTGTCTTTCATTTATAATCCCTATCTTTGTAGCGCAATGAAACACAAATACCTCTTATATGCAGCACTGACCATCTTTGTCATGGTCTCCTGCAAGACCTCCGCTCCTCTGCAGCACCACCGTTCTACGCCCGATAACCATCATTCGGAACTGATTGCCGAAGGCGGGAAGAGAACTGTTGAGATAATTTCAGCTCATACCGCCGAACATTCCTTGGCTGATCGCCTTAAAGAAATCCTGGCAGAAAACAACACACTGCTGCAGTACAGTCAGTTGGGTTTACACATTATTGATCTGACAAGCGGTCAAGAGCTCTTTGAATATCATTCACAACAAAGAATGCGACCCGCATCCACCGAAAAGGTGGTCACAGCCATTGCTGCACTCGACATACTTGGCCCGGCCTACACCTTGAATACTCAACTGCTTTCCACGGCAGAACTCAGCGGAAGCGTACTGAAAGGCGACCTATATATTAAAGGAGTTATGGACCCGCTGCTTTCGGTGGCGGATGTCCGCTCACTGGCCAGCCAACTGCACAGCCTGGGCATCCGAAGGATTCAAGGACGCCTCATTGCAGATGCCTCTTTCAAGGACAGCGACAATCTGGGCTGGGGCTGGTGCTGGGACGATGACAACCCAACCCTGTCACCTCTGCTCTGCGGTGGAAAGCCCGAACTTACAGACCAGCTGAAAACAGCCTTGCGCAGTAATGGCATCGCCGTGGCACGTGGGTTCTCTATCGGAACAGCTCCCGAGAAAGCCCGGCCCCTCGCCACCATCACACGACCGCTCACTGAGGTGCTTCAGCCGATGCTCAAAGAGAGTGACAATCTTTGTGCCGAAGCAGTCTTCTATCAGATAGGACCTACACGTAAGAAGGTGGCCGCAACTATAGAAGCATTTCTTCAACGCACGGCAGCCATAAACAACAGTCAAATAAAAGCACTGCCCGCCTCTACCATTGCCGACGGCAGTGGTCTCTCGCTCTACAACTATCAGTCGCCAGCGCTTTTTACACACCTACTCAACTATGCTGCTACACGTCCTGATTCGATACTCACGCCCTTGCTGACGGCCCTGCCCATAGCAGCTGTCGACGGCACACTCAAAAACCGTATGAGCAACACCCCGGCAGCGGCCAACGTCCGGGCCAAGACAGGCTCTGTCAGCGGCGTTTCCACCCTTGTAGGTTATACCACACAGCGTTCTACCAACCATCTTATTGCTTTTGCAATTATGAACCAGGGCATAGAGACCATGTCCCAGGGACGACGCCTTCAAGACCAAATATGCATTGTCTTAAGTGAATAATCTTAAAAAAAAGAACAAGATATAAAGATTTTGTTTATCTTTGCGGACAGAAACTGACATCATACATTCACATCATTAATTAATTATTAACTATGAATCCCTATCTGAACTTCTCCCTCGAGGGTAAAGTTGCCCTCGTAACAGGTGCCTCCTATGGTATCGGTTTTGCCATCGCTAGCGCTTTCGCAGAGCAGGGCGCAACCATCTGCTTCAACGACATCAACCAGGAACTCGTAGACCGCGGTCTCAAGAGCTATGCCGAAAAGGGCATTAAGGCTCACGGCTATGTCTGCGATGTCACTGACGAACCCGCTGTTCAGGCACTCGTCAAGAAGATCAAGGAAGAGGTAGGCACGATCGACATTCTCGTCAACAACGCCGGTATCATCCGTCGTATCCCCATGCACGAGATGGAAGCCGCTGATTTCCGCCGCGTCATCGACATCGACCTCAACGCTCCCTTCATCGTTTCAAAGGCTGTACTGCCCGACATGATGGCCAAGGGTCATGGCAAGATCATCAACATCTGCTCCATGATGTCCGAGCTCGGTCGCGAGACCGTCAGCGCTTACGCTGCTGCCAAGGGTGGTTTGAAGATGCTTACCCGCAACATCTGCTCGGAGTATGGTGAATACAACATCCAGTGCAACGGTATCGGCCCGGGCTATATCGCTACACCCCAGACAGCTCCCCTGCGTGAGCGTCAGCCGGACGGCAGCCGTCATCCCTTCGACAGCTTCATCTGCGCCAAGACACCTGCCGGCCGCTGGCTCGATCCTCAGGAGCTCACCGGTCCCGCCGTCTTCCTCGCTTCCGAGGCAAGTAACGCCGTGAACGGCCATATCCTCTATGTCGATGGCGGTATCCTCGCTTACATCGGCAAACAGCCTAAATAAAATCAGGTAAATAGCTTTTAAATAAGCGGGCTAAAGAGAACCATTCCTTTTAGCCCGCTTATTTTATTTTACAAATCCATTCTAATATTGATCCCTGTATGATGGTGTTTTTCAAAGGCTTTGAACAATATGCAGCTACAATTGAAATCATGCGTGACAATAAAAAATGAAATGATCTGTAGTTTTTTACATCATTTTGCTACTAATGAAGTGAAAGGTTAAAAGAAAACATTTTCTTGATTCACTGCAACTTTTGCTTCATTCGCATCGTCTAACCTACAGAAAGATGTAATAAAAGAATCCTGCGCAGGTCTTCATTACAGATTCTGAAAACAAAAAAAGAAAAGAACCTATTAAGAACACTGCTGGTTACCGTCCATTATTTAGACACAAAAGTGTATAACTATTAGACGAACATCACCAGAACGCACGCAAAGACTTGCACGATGGCTGACATCAGCATAACTTTGCAGCGAATTCAAAAGAATCCCTATTACTCACTTTAAAACTCAACAAAAATGAAACTCTCAACCATCATCACCGCCCTCCTCATGTGCTTCACCCTGAACGCAAATGCCTCAAATGACATCGACTTGAAACACTGCTATGAACATGATGTCTTCGGACGTATCACCTCGCAAACAGCCTATGCCTGGAACGGCGAAGAATGGATACCGGCATTGCGGTGGAACTATACCTATTCCTTCACGGGTTATACCGTAGAACTCTCACGCTGGAATGCACGTCAGCACAACTTCGACAGTGCCCTGCAGCGCACCGTTTACGCCTTCACTCCCGACCACACAAGTGCCTATGTCACCACCTACAGCCGAAGCGACGCCAATTCTCCTTTCCAATTGATTGATACCATGCTTGCTACTTTCCCCGCCATATCTTCCCCACAAAAAAATAGCAACCCTCATCCATAAATATTTGCAAAATACTGTTATCTGCTTCATCACAATCAGATGAAGAACCGGGCGACCATCCGCGAGGACAGTCGCCTGTCTTTTTTAAAACAACAAATGACCTCTGCTGTTCTTCAAAGAAATAAGGAGAAAATGAGTAAGTCGATAACTCATTTTCTCCTTATATAATATATAAGCATCAATATCTTACTTCACATATTCAGCGAGGTCCGTCAGACGCATATCTCCCTTGCGAAGGAAGGTGTCGTGCATAGCGAAGGCAGCGCTGAGGCAGTGATGGGTATGACCGCTGTACTTTTCGGCATACTTCAGATAGTCGCGCAAAAGAGGCTGATAGTCGGGGTGAGCCACCTTGATGAGTTCCTCGGCCTTCTCCATGGCGCACTTTCCGCGGAGGTCTGCTACACCATATTCGGTAATGACAGCATCCACGAAGTGGCTGGTGTGATCGATATGGCTGGCGAAAGGCACAATACTGGAGATGGCACCGCCCTTGGTGGTAGAACCGCAAGTGAAGATGCTAAGATAGGAATTGCAAGTGAAGTCCGCTGAACCGCCAATACCGTTCATCATCTTGGTACCGCAAATCTTAGTGGAGTTGACGTGACCATAGATGTCGGCCTCAATGGCTGTATTGAGCGAGCATACACCGATACGGGCGATGACCTCGGGATTGTTGGAAATCTCGGAAGGACGCAGCACGAGTTTGTCCTTGAAGAAGTCGATATCATCGTAAATGCCCTTCAGACATTCATTGGTGACAGTCAGCGAGCAGGCACTGGCTGAAAGCACGCGACCCTCGCGCATCAACTGCACAGGAGCATCCTGCAGCACTTCTGTGTAGATGTTGAAGTTAGGCACTTCAGTGCTGTGACCAAGTGCACCGAGCACAGCATTGGCACCGCTGCCTACGCCACTCTGCAAGTTAAGGAATGAAGGAGGAATCTTGCCTTCACGCATATTCTGCACGAGGAAGTCAGCGACATTCTGACCAATCTGCGTCGTAATAGGATCGGGATCCTTGAAGGAACGCGCTTCATCAGGAATATTGCATTCTACGATACCAAGAATGCGGTCTGCATCCACTTCCACATAAGGCTTACCGATACGGTCGTTGGGATGGCAGATATTGATGGGAGTGCGATTGGGATGATACTCAATCTCGTAAACATCATGCAAACCCTTGCTCTTCGGGCTGTGGAAAGCATTCACTTCCACAAAGATACCGCGCTTGGCCAGACGGCAAGCCGTAGGACTGATACCACCGGCAGCGGTGAGGAAGATATGAGCCTTGGAACCGTGAATCTCTACATCACAAGCCTCGATGATGGCCCAATCGATGTCACCAAGATAACCCTGACGAATCTGGGTAGCCATATTCGAGAGGTTGAGGTCGGTATAACGAATCTCATTGAGGTTCACATGCTTGCGAAAATCAGGGTTGGTGGTGTAAGGTGCACGCAAACCGATAGCCTGCTCGTTGGCCAACATACCATCGCAACTCTGTCCTGTGGAAGCACCCGTGAAAATGTTCACTTTGAAGGGACGACCTGCCTCGTGCTCAGCATGAGCCCTCTTGGCCAGTTCGGCAGTAATAGACTTAGGAACACCTGCGGGTGTGAAGCCAGAGAGACCCAAAGTATGGCCATTCTCTATGAATGCTGCGGCTTCGGCAGCAGTGATACGCTTGATCATCGTTTGTTATTAAAATTTTTGCTTTATACTTTTAAAATACCTTTTGCGGGCGCAAAGTTAATCAAAATATCTGATATGACATCCAATAAGATAGAATTAAAGTTAAAAGATAACAACGTTTAGGTCATTTATCGCAGTTTTGACGTACTTTTGCCCCGCAAAAACGAGGGAAAAGAATATTAATATGTATCGGCATCTTCTTTTTTTCATAATTCTGTTTCCGGCATTCACTATCGCCTATGCCCAACAGGATGAATGGTCGGAGGATATCTATGAAATTCCGTCCATTGCCGAGATGCCTTCTCTCACAAAATTCCAATATTATCGTTCTAAGCGTCCCGTTATTCTCGACGGCGAACCGGTCTGGGACTATCTCATGCCTGAACTGCCCGTTTACAAGCCACTCATCTTCAAAAGTGAGCGTGAGCGCAGAAAGTTCAACCGTCTGGTAGCCAATGTAAAGCGCGTACTGCCTTTGGCCAAGAAAGCCAATATGATGCTCAGCGAGACCTATGAAGTGCTCGAATCACTACCTACAAAAGAAGCTAAAGATGCTCATATTAAAGCTGTAGAGCGCGATATCAAAAAACAATATACACCTGAAATGAAAAAACTTACCTATTCTCAAGGTAAGTTACTCATAAAACTCGTCGACAGAGAGTGTAATCAGTCGAGCTATGAAATTGTTCAAGCCTTCCTCGGTCCTGCCCGCGCTACCTTCTATCAGATATTTGCATGGACATTCAAGGCCAGCCTGAAAAAGGAATATGATGCAGAGGGCGACGATAAACTCATTGAACGCATCGTCAGGCAAGTGGAAGTAGGCCAGTTGTAAGTGATAAAAAGAAAGAGATTACAACGCAAAAAATATCGTTACACGGGTGAAAGCAGGCCAGTTGTAAGACGGCAAAACTCATAAATGATAATGCCGGCTGTGACGCTGACATTCATCGAATGTTTAGTGCCAAACTGTGGTATCTCGATACATCCATCGCAAGCATCCACTACTTGTTGCTGCACACCTTTTACTTCGTTGCCAAGTACCACTGCATATTTTTGTCCTTCGGCAGGCTTGAAATCCTGAATCATCGTACTGCCTTCACATTGTTCAATGGCCAAAAGTGTATAACCCTCAGCGCGCAGCCATTCCACCGCTTCCATTGTATCCTTGAAATGTCGCCACGCCACGCTGTCTTCAGCCCCTAACGCAGTCTTATGGATCTCAGCATTCGGTGGTGTTGCCGTAATACCACATAAGACGATGCCTGTAATGCGAAAAGCGTCACCCGTACGAAAAACACTCCCTACATTATATAACGAACGAACACTGTCGAGCACTACCACAAGCGGCAATTTCTCTGCCTCGTGGAACTGCTCAACGCTGATGCGCCCCATCTCCGTTATTTTAAGTTTACGAAAGGTTGAATTCATTGGTTGGGAGGTTTTGAGGTTGGGAGGTTGGGAGGTTTTGAGGTTGGGAGGTTGGGAGGTTGGGAGGTTGGGAGGTTGGGAGGTTGGGAGGTTGTGGATGGCTTCTCTAATTGAATAGACTGTATAGATTATATAGATTAAATAGATTGAATAGATTGAATAGAACGAACTTACAAACTTAAAAACTAAAGAACTAAAGAACTTAAGAACTTAAATCCCCAACTTCTCTGAGATCTCCAGCATTCTATTGATAGGTCTGATAGCCTTTTCGGCCACCTCGGCCGGCACGGTTACTACGGGTTTTTCGTCGCGCAAGCAGCGATAGAGTTTCTCGAGCGTAACCATCTTCATATATTCACACTCATTACAAGCGCAAGTGGCATCATCTGGCGGTGCAGGAATGAACGTTTTTTGTGGTGCTTTCTTCTGCATTTCATGCAAAATGCCGCTTTCAGTAGCCACAATAAATTCTGTAGCGTCATCAGCAATGGCGAACTTCAGCAAGGCGGCAGTGCTACCTACTTTATCTGCCAGTTTCACCACGGGCCCCTTGCACTCGGGATGCACCAGCACCTTTGCACCAGGATGTTCTGACTTTAAAGCCAAAATCTTCTCTACGCTGAAGCGCGCATGCACGTGGCAAGCACCGTTCCAAAGCAGCATATTTCGTCCCGTAAGCGAATTGATATAACCACCAAGATTCTGATCAGGACCAAATATAATAGGTGTATCCTGGGGCAACGACTCTACGATCTGACGCGCATTGCTGGACGTCACCACCACATCCGTTACTGCCTTCGTGGCAGCCGTTGTATTCACATAACTCACGACGGTATGTCCGGGATGCTCGCTCACAAACTGTGCAAACTCATCAGCCGGACAACTCTCGGCCAACGAACACGTAGCCTCTGGATCTGGCACCAGCACTTTCTTTTTAGGGCACAGAATAGCAGCCGTCTCACCCATGAAGTGCACACCACAGAGCACAATGATATCAGCATCGGTCTTTGCAGCCTGCTGAGCCAGCGCCAGGCTGTCTCCAATGAAGTCAGCAATGTCCTGCACCTCACCATCTACATAATAGTGAGCCATAATCACGGCATTCTTCTCCTGAGCCAATCGGCGGATTTCAGCTTTCAATGTTTCCTTTTTCATTCCTTGTTCGGCAGCAGTGTTTTGGTTGATGACGGACATTGTATCACACGTGGCCTTGCATGCCTTATCTATAGTTTTTGACATACTATTTATATAATTGTTTATTTCTTTGTTTTTGAAAAAGCGTTTATAATTATGTATATAAGTTGTCAATTCTGTTAATAACTGTGCAAAGGTACGTATTTTCCGTGAGATAGCTTGTCAATAACTCTAAAAAAATGGTGAAAAACTATTTTATAACTTATTCATAACTTATTTTGTTTTTTCATGAAAAGAACAGTAACCCCTTTTGCAAACACTTTCCTTTCTATTTTGAACATCTTTCAACAAGGTATGAACATAGTTATGAACAGGGTGAAGAAAAGCTGTCTCAAAGGTGAGACAAATCTTAATGTAAGGTGAAACGTGTATGGGTGACTTTATAAAAAAGACCGTTTGACAGCAGTCAAACAGTCTGTATTTATGATTTGTGGATTTACTGATAAGCGATAGAACGGAGTTAGCGAATCATGGCGATACGGGTTATCACTGCCTTATTCCCATCGGAAGTAGCAGCTATGACGTTGTAAATGCCTGATGCTACTCGTTTTCCTCGCTGGTTGCAACCGTTCCATGTAAATGCACCGCCGTTAGAAGTACCTTGCCAAATCAATTGGCCTGTGGATGAAGTGATTTTGACTTCTGCATCACGGGTGAGTCCGCGCACGACGATAGGTCCGGTATAGTCGGGATCTACGGGATTAGGATAGGCATAAACATTGTCTTTGTTGAGGCTTTCTTCGGGGTCGGTGGCATCCGAGAGATAACTGCATAAACCTTTATCGGTAGCAAAGAATACGCGACCCGTGCGACCATCAATGGCGATGTCATAAACATTGTCTGACGGCAGCGGAGAATTACTGGCAGTGAAATGCAGGAGTTCTTCCTGGCTGTCAGCACTAATGAGATAAACACCGCTACCAAGACTGCCAAACCATTTACGTTGTCCACCGTCGATGGCTATGGCAGTAATAGGAATGCCAGAGAGCAGATAGTCGGCCAAGCCGCTACCGTCGTTACGTGATACCTTCACTTGTTCGAAGGTGAAATCAGTAGCGTTGAAGGTCGAAGGATCGTTGATGACGAAAGGTCCGAGATTGGTACCAAACCAGATCTGTCCTTCGATATCTTCTGCAAAGCAGTAGAATTCATCTGGCATGTAGGTGGTATTGTCCTGATTGATGATGGTACCCCTGAGTTGTCTCCGGTCATCGGAAGTGCGGTCGACGGTACCATTATAATCGAGCATGAATATGCCTCTTGCACTCATACGTCGGCTATTGATCCAGGCACGTCCGGCAGAGTCAAAGAAGATGCGGTCGAGGGTACTGGCTTCCTGCACTTCAGGACAGGGAATACCGGTCCACGTACCGTCAGTCTTGAGTACACGAATGGTGGTATCCTGGGCGCCTTCCGTGCAGTTGAGCATCCACAGGTTTCCGTCGGCATCGTAGGTAAGACCGTCGGCCACTACGAACCATTGAGGATTTTTATTATCGGGGAGAATGGAATGCAAAGGTGCATTCTCGAGTCCTATGTGTGCTACACACTTATAGTCGCGATACTCATAAATGCCACTGCGGGCTGTACCCACGAAATGATGATTCTCATCATTGGGATCCTGTGCTATATTCGTGACATCAAGATAATGTTCCTTAGGATAATTATCAACGGCTGAGGCGTAGTCAAAAACGGTCCAGGTATCGTCGGGTTCGAGAATATAGGCGGTGCCGGGACGTGAAGTAGGCGAATAGTTCTGGTGACCGCCGGCTATCATCAGCCGATCACCGGCATAGCGCATGTGCAGACTATAGTCGTGGGGCGGACCATCGGGATGAAGGGCAGCGGTAATAATGGAAAAAGTGCCGTCGGCCGATAACGAATAGGCTTGGAGTCCGTTGTAAGCGTCGCTGGCCCAATAGACATTGTTTTCGTATTGAAGGTTGTTCCACGCATAAGTGCCGGCATAGTGCTTTACGGTCTCACCGTCGTCCAGAATTATCACATGTTTTGCATTGCCTAAAACAAGTTTTCCGCCGGATTGCGACATATAAGTGATGCGACCATATTCATTATTAATGAAAGTCGAGAACTGGATTCCTTCTTTGTTTGACTTGAAGACCTGAGCGCCTACACTAACCCACACATAACCGTCGAAATATTCCATCAGTGTTGCATTGTAGTTGGTATTGACCTGATGCCAATAACTCTTATCCTGCAGATTATCGCTGAGGCTGCTGGTCCACAGACCCGTGGAGGTGCCGATATAAATAGTAGTCTCACTAAGTGCACAGGCCGTCACGTTCAGTCCCAACTCATAGGTGGCTGTGATAATGCCCTTTGCCATATCAATGACTACAATACCGAAACCGGTGCAGACATAGGCTTTGCTGCCGCTCACCTGAACATTGTTGACCGTTTTGTTCTGCAGTGTGCTGTTTTTGAGTTGCGACAGGTTAATAACGTCATAGTCATCTTCGGTGGAGAGAAGATCGATGTTGCCGTTATCATAAACGATAATGATGCGTTTGGCTTCGGCGCTGTAACGGATAAACGAGATGCTTACATCGTTCAGTTGGCGCATCCAATCGAATGTGATAATGCTTTGATCCTCTGTATCGTAGGCCATCAACTTACTTTCCATGAGCGCATAGATACGATTGCCCACAGGGATATTGTACGTGCAGACCGAATAGGCGGGATAGACCTGCCAGGAACCGATGACTCCCGAGTGCAGCGACTCTGCATCCTCATCGGCGGGCATGGCAGTCGTGGTTTGTGCGATGGTCATCAATATCATACAAAGCAGAAAAAGTCTTTTACGCATATCAGATCTGAATAGAGTTGAATGGCAATCTTTCAAGGTTGTATCCGGGAGGGAATGATCCTTTGCTTAGGGCAGGGAACCGATGAACGAGACTATCGTTTGGCTTTCAGAAAATCAACCAGCTTTTGCGTGGCGCGTCCACGGTGACTGATAGAATTTTTTTCGTCGGCTGTCATCTCGGCAAAGCAGCGGTCGAAACCGGCGGGTTGGAACACAGGGTCGTAGCCGAAACCCTCGTGACCATGGCGTTCGCGGAGGATTGAACCTTCACAAATGCCTTCGAAGAGATGTTCTTCTCCCTGATATATTAACGCAATAGCAGTGCGAAATCGTGCGCTGCGGTCTGTTATTTTTTCTAAATGATGTAACAACAGATTCATGTTTGCATCGGAATCGTGTGTCGTTCCTTCACCGAAGAGTTCGGCATAGCGGGCAGTATGTACGCCGGGAGCGCCGTTGAGGGCTGCCACTTCGAGTCCGGTATCGTCGGCAAAACAGTCGAGGCCGTAGTGTGCTTTCACGTAGCGTGCTTTCTGCAGTGCATTTCCTTCGAGCGTTTCGGCTGTCTCGGGGATGTCCTCGTGGCAACCGATATCTGCCAAGCCAACCACGGTGAAGCCTTCGCCGAGAATCTGACGAACTTCCGTCAGTTTGTGGCTGTTGTTGGTAGCAAAAACGAGTTTCATCAGGTTTTTATTCTGTCAAAGCCTTCGCCATAGACGCCGACCACTTTGGTCATGGTCACGAAGGCATGGTTATCAATATATTTAATGAGACGGAAAATTTGTTGGCTCTCGCTGCGACGCGCCATAACGATGAGTACGCGCCGTTCCTGCTTTGAATACCAGCCTTCGCCATAGAGTTCCGTCACACCACGCCCGACGACTTCACCAATCTTCTTGGCGATTTCTTCGTGCTTGTCGGATATGATGGTGAACTGCACACTCTGCGTGGCGGACGTCATGGTATAATCCAGGAGAATCATCGAGATGATGAGGATGACATAACCCGTGACGACCTTGTTCCAATCGTGGAAGACGAAGAAACTGGTTGAGACGATGATGAAGTCGAGCCACATCAGCACACGGCCCATCGAGAAATTGCGGTATTTGTTGACGATGGCTGCGATGATATCCGTGCCGCCCGTGGAACCGTTGTTAAGGAACACCAGCGCCAAAGCGGCTCCTTCGATGCAGGCTCCGATCACGGCTGCCATGAAAGGTTGGTCGCCCACGACGCGGGGAAGAGTGCCGTCGGGTTGCATAAGCACTTCTTGTACCAAACCCAGGAAAAGGGTGATGCAGGCGGTCGCGTAAATCGTCTTGGCAAAGAACTTGAAACCAAGAATCTTCAGTCCTATTGCCAGCAGGACGGCATTGATGATGAAGTAGGTGTACTGTGTAGGAAAACCTGTAGCGTAAAAGACGATGGCCGAGACACCGGTCATACCGCCTGGCGTGAATTCGTAGGGCAGCATGAACGTGCAGAAGCCGATGCAGTAGAAAAGGCAACCGAGGGCGATGAAGAAATAGTCTTTGACTTCATCAATAAGCCAGCTAAGTTTAATGGTTTTCATCGTTTTTCATGATGCCCCGTCTCGCAGTGCTTGACGTTGCGAGACGGGGTTCTAAGTTGATTGTTGATACTATTTTATGACGATATTGATCATGCGCTTGGGCACGATAATAATCTTGACAATCTGCTTGCCTTCGAGGTACTTGGGCGTGAGTTCATGGTTGCGGGCGGCAGCTTCGATGGTGGCATTGTCTGCATCGGCGGGGAAATCGATGCCAAAGCGCGTTTTGCCATTGAAGGCTACCATCATCTTCACCGTATCTTCAACGAGGTATTTCTCGTCGAGTGCAGGCCACTGTGCATCGCAGACCGTGGTGTTGTGACCAAGTGCTTCCCACAGTTCTTCGGCGATATGCGGAGCGAAGGGCGCGATGAGCACCACCATGGGTTCGAGCACGGCACGCTTGTTGCACTTGAGTTGCGAGAGTTCGTTGGTGGCAATCATAAAGGCCGGGATGGAGGTGTTGTAGGAGAAGACTTCGATGTCCTCGCTTACCTTCTTGATGAGTTTGTGCAGCGACTTCATCTCTTCCTTTGTCGGCTCATCGTCGGTTACGGCAAAACTGTCCTTGTTCCAGAACAGATTCCAGAATTTCTTCAGGAAACGGTGACTGCCGTCGATGCCGTTGGTGTCCCAGGGCTTGGCCTGTTCCACCGGACCGAGGAACATCTCGTACAGACGCAGCGTGTCGGCGCCGAATTTTTCAACAATCATATCGGGGTTGACGACGTTGAACATCGACTTCGACATCTTCTCTACAGCCCAGCCGCAGACGTATTTGCCGTCCTCGAGGATGAACTCGGCCGTAGCATATTCGGGGCGCCAGGCCTTGAAGGCTTCGATGTCGAGCACGTCGCCGCTGACGATGTTCACATCGACGTGCAGAGGCGTGGTATCATATTGATCTTTGAGTCCGAGCGAGACAAAGGTGTTGCTGTCCTTGATGCGGTAAACGAAGTTCGAGCGACCTTGGATCATACCTTGGTTGACGAGTTTCTGGAAGGGCTCTTCCTTGCAACTGACGCCGAGGTCGAAGAGGAATTTGTTCCAGAAGCGGGAATAGATGAGGTGACCTGTGGCATGTTCCGAACCACCCACGTACAGGTCAACGGCTTGCCAGTATTCGTCGGCAGCGGCCGAGACGAGTGCCTTGTCGTCGTGGGGATCCATATAGCGGAGGTAGTAGGCCGAAGAACCAGCAAAACCGGGCATCGTGTTCAACTCCAAGGGGAAGACGGTGGTGTTGTCGATGAGGGCATTGTCCACCACCTTATTATTTTTGGTGTCCCAGGCCCAGCACTTGGCGTTGCCGAGGGGCGGTTCGCCGGTCTCGGTGGGAAGGAACTTGTCCACCTCGGGCAATTCGAGCGGCAGGCAGGCTTCGGGGATCATCTGAGGCATACCATCTTTATAATATACGGGGAACGGCTCGCCCCAATAGCGCTGACGTGAGAAGATGGCGTCGCGCAGGCGGTAGTTGACCTTCACGCGGCCGAGGTTGTGCTCACGAACGTATTTCTTGGTGGCTGCGATGGCTTCCTTGATGGTGAGGCCGTTGAGCGAGAAGTCGACATAAGGTGTGACACCGGCTTTCGGGGAGTTGCAGACGATGCCTTCCTTGGCATCAAAACTCTCTTCGCTGACATCACAACCTTCCACCAGCGGCACGATGGGCAGACCGAAATGCTTGGCAAAAGCATAGTCGCGGCTATCGTGAGCAGGCACAGCCATAATGGCACCTGTGCCGTAACCGGCCAGCACGTATTCCGAAATCCAGATGGGATTGGCTTCGCCCGTGAACGGGTTGATGGCATACGAACCGGAGAAGACACCCGTGACCTTGCGGTCGCTGATGCGGTCGCGCTCGGTGCGTTTCTTCACGTAAGCCAGATATTCATCCACGGCCGCTTTCTGCTCGGGGGTGGTGAGTTCCTGCACCAACTCGCTCTCTGGAGCCAGCACCATAAAGGTGACACCGAACATCGTGTCGGCACGGGTGGTGAAGATGGTGAAACTCTTATCGGAGTCTTTTACCTTGAATACGATCTCAGCACCCTCGGAACGACCAATCCAGTTGCGCTGTGTTTCCTTTAGCGAATCGGTCCATTCGATGGTGTCGAGTCCGTCGAGCAGCCGCTGTGCGTAAGCTGAAACGCGCAAGCACCACTGTTTCATCTTCTTCTGTTCTACAGGGAAACCGCCGCGTTCCGACACACCGTCGATGACCTCATCGTTGGCCAGCACCGTACCCAGCGCCGGACACCAGTTGACCATCGTCTCTGCCAAGTAAGCGATACGATAGTTCATCAGCACTTGCTGACGCTTGACAGCATCAAAGGCATTCCAGTCGTTGGCGGTGAAGGAGAGTTCCTCACTTTGAGCCACGTCGAGGTTGGCTGTGCCTTCCTTCTCGAAATGCTCAACCAGTTTCTCAATGGGCTGTGCACTCTTGCAGGTGTTGCAGTAGAAACTGCCGAACATCTTCTGGAAGGCCCATTGTGTCCAATGGTAATAACCCGGCTCGCAGGTGCGCACCTCACGGCTCCAGTCAAAGGAGAAACCGATCTTGTCCAACTGCTCGCGGTAGCGGGCGATGTTCTGCTCGGTGGTGATGGCAGGGTGCTGTCCTGTCTGGATGGCATATTGTTCGGCGGGAAGTCCATAGGCATCGTAGCCCATCGGGTTCAGCACGTTAAAACCTTGCAGCCGTTTGTAGCGGGCATAGATATCGCTGGCGATGTAGCCGAGCGGATGGCCTACGTGCAGACCGGCACCACTGGGGTACGGGAACATATTGAGGACATAGAACTTCTTGCGGTTCGGGTCCTCCGTGACTTTATACGTTTGCTGTGCCACCCAGCGCTGGTGCCACTTTTTCTCAATTTCCCTGAAATTGTATTCCATTATAAGTAAGGGTTTTATGAATTTTTGTCTTTTCGGCTGCAAAGTTCGCAATTTTCTGCGAGATAACGAAATTTTGAACTAAAAAAGAAAGAGACGCACACCTGTACGTCTCTTCTTTGCTGGTTGGGATACCCGGATTCGAACCAGGAAAAACAGAACCAAAACCTGTTGTGTTACCATTACACCATATCCCAATCCTAAGGCTTTTATCACTAAAAGCGCGGCAAAGGTAAGCAAAATTTATGAATCGTCATGCACAAATCTGAAAAAAAAATCGATTTGCACCTTTTTTGTTGCCTTTTGTGCCGTTAATTGTTGCGAATAAGTTTAAAGGAAACGCATGAAGATGCGATTATCGGATATATTTCTTGCCGTTGCAGATGAAGACGCCTTTGGTAGGCGGTGCAGTCAGTCGGCGGCCGGATAGGTCGTAAATGGAGAGGGGGCTGGAGGGTAAAGTTCTGCCTGTGGGTACTGACGGGAGGCCGTCCACAAGCTGTTCTTCATCGCCGTAAACGTGAACAGCGTATGTGCTGAGGTTATTGGCGGTTTGCCATTCCTCCTGTTCTTCAGTGAGACTGATAGAGGCTGTAATAGGGAAGTCTCCGGTGGTCGATGGGGTCCATTTTCCTAAGGTCGTGAAAATAAGTTGTCCCTGTCCTGGTTGGAGCGTTTGATGAAAAGTGGTGGCATAAGACAACTCATCGCTGCTGAGACCTAAGGCTGTCATTGGTTCTTCTTCAGTACCGATAAGGAGCATGAAGGGTTCTGAAGTGGCGTTGCCCTGGTTCTTGACGTAGGCTGCAAAGGTCACGTCATCGCCCACACGGGGGTAACGCGGAATGGTGTAGAATTGGGTAATGGTGAGGTCGGGTTTGGGCGTGTTCTCTGTCAGGGTGAGCGGTGCGGAGAGCGGGAGGTCTGCCGACGAAGGGCCAACACTGAGTCTGTATGTGGCGGGCATCACTTCGTAGCAGTTCTTGTCGGTGCTCCATTCATAGAAATCTTCTGCCGTGAGGTGGAAGGATATGGTGCGTGTCTCACCGGCAGGAATGGCAATACGCTCGAAACCTCGTAATTGTCGTATTGGCTGCCAGTCCGGTGCACTCTCCTGTCCAATGTAAAGTTGTGCGACTTCTTCTCCGTCACGATCGCCGGTATTGGTGATATCTACAGTGAGGGTGACAGGACTTCCTGCAGGGAGACTGCTCTTCTCCAGGCGTAAGCGGCTATAGGCAAAGGTGGTATAGCTAAGGCCAAAACCGAAGGGGAATTGCGGGGTGAGATTCTTGCGTTGAAACCAGCGGTAACCTCCGCCCCAGTCATCGGTGAAATAGGTATCGTTCCATTCCGGCAGCTGTTCATCGCTTACAGGCATGGTCATGGGCAGACGTCCTGCGGGATTGCATTTTCCAAAGAGGACATCAGCGATGCCGTTGCCGGCTTCCTGGCCACTATAGAAAGAATAGACGAGAACGGGGATGTTATCTATGCAATCTGCCAAAGAGACGATACCTCCGCTCTGCAGCACCACCACCAACCGCGGGTTAGCGGCATAGAGACGACTGATGAGCTGTTGCTGAATGGCGGGAAGGGCTGTGCTCTCGCGGTCTTGAACTTTTACTCCAATGATGCTCTCGCCTTCCTGTGTTTTGTCCAAGCCTCCTGCAAAGACGACGATGTCTGCTGCGCGGGCTGCCGCTTCGGCCGTGGCAAATCCTGAGGTGTCTTCACCATCGATAGCACACCCCTGAACATAAGATATATTTGCCGCGGGCGCGACATTTTTCAGACCATCTAACAGGCTGACAGAATAGGCGGGCTGTGTCTCGCTGCTGCCGAAGCAATTGAGGTTCTCAGCCATAGCATTGGGCCCGATGACGACGATGTTTGTGGTGGGAGCGAGCGGGAGCAGCTTGCCTTCGTTGCGCAATAGTACCACCGCCTTAGCCGTGGCTTCACGGCAGAGGGCCCGGTGACTCTCGGTATCAACCAATGTAGATGCTTCGGGTTTTCCAGGCATCCAATCCATAAGGCCCATCGTGTATTTGGTGAGAAGAACACGGCGCACCGCGGTGTCTAAGTTTTGTTCCGTGATGGTACCTTCTGTCAGGGCTTTCGGCAGTTGTTGGGCATAATGGACACTGCCCATGCAGACATCTGTACCGCCAATGAGAGAAGCAGGACCGTCCTTGACGCCGCCCCAGTCGGAGATAACGGTATAAGGGAAGCCCCAACGTTCTCTAAGAATATCGGTAAGAAGATGCCGGTTGGCGGCCGCTTGCACGCCATTGACCAGGTTATAGGATGACATGAGACTCAAAGGAACACCTTCCTGCAAAGCAGTGCGGAAATTGATGCCGAAAAATCCCATGAGGTCGCGCTCCGCAATGATCTCGTCGCAGTTCTTGCGGTAGGCCTGCTTGCCTTCAATCTCAAAATGTTTCAGACAGGCCATCACGGGTAGCGACTGGATGCCTTTGACAATATATTTCCCGATTTGTCCGCTTATATACGGATCCTCACCGGCACTCTCGGCTGTACGTCCGCCACGGGGATCCAGGCAGAGGTCTATGCAAGGCGCGAGTGCTACGTGCTGTCCTGCCGACCAGAACTCTTCGCCCATGGCATGACCGAGTTGCTGAAGCATTTTGCGGTCCCAAAGGGCAGCCGTAGCGATGCCTGTGGGAAACGAGGTGTAGCCTTCGCGGTGGACACCATGAGGCCCGTCGGACATCAGCCATCCCGGGATCCCCAATGCCTCATCATCCGCCATCGTAAATAGTGTTTTACCCGTCAGCTGCGCAATCTTCTGAGATGGGGACATCTGAGAGAGCAGCGAGGCAGGGTCGGTCTCTTGTGCAGCGAGCGAAGAGACCGTGAAGGCCGCGATGAGTGAGAGGAGGAGTTTCATTGGGAAGGAAGGCAAGGCCCCCTCTTTGTCCGCTTTCAGCAGAAGAGGTCTGCTTGGGTCGCTTGGGGAGGATAGACATACAGCCAATCCTCTTTTTACCTCGCTATCCCAAAGGGGGAGGGCTGCTGGCGCGGTGGGGGGATGAATATTTTCTTTAATTCTATCGTAGCCCCTCGGGGGCCGAATGGGGTCGGGGGCTGCTGTCCGTTGGCCTTTTTACTCTGCAATCAGCAGATAGTAGTTCTTCTTGCCTTTCTGCACGAGCAGGTAGCGGTTGTCGATGAGGTCGGCGGTGGTGACGGCTTGATCGAAAGCAGCGAGTTTCTCTTTGTTGAGGCTCACGCCGCCGCCTTGTGCCATCTTACGCATCTCGCCCTTCGAGGGGAAGCACTGTGTTTCTGTTGCCATCAGTTCAACGGCTTTGATGCCTTCGCCTTCGAGCAGACTCTTGCTGATGCGGAACTGAGGAACACCGTCGAACACGTCGAGCAGTGTCTGCTCGTCGAGGGCCATCAGGGCTTCTTTGGTCGATTTGCCGAAGAGCATCTGCGAAGCCTCTTGCGCAGCACGCAGGTCTTCCTCGCTGTGCACCATCTTCGTCACTTCTTCGGCCAGACGGCGCTGCAGTTCGCGACGGCCCGGGTCTTCGCGGTGACGGGTGATGAGTTCGTCGATTTCCTCCTTGGGCAGACTGGTGAAGATCTTGATATAGCGCTCGGCGTCTTCGTCGGCAACGTTGATCCAGAACTGATAGAAGCGGTAGGGAGAGGTGTAGCGGCGGTCGAGCCAGATATTGCCCTGTTCCGTCTTGCCGAACTTCTTGCCATCGCTCTTCGTGATGAGCGGACAGGTCAGGGCGTAGGCTTCGCCACCACCCATACGGCGGATCAACTCGGTACCTGTGGTGATGTTGCCCCATTGGTCCGAACCGCCCATCTGCAGTTTGCAGCCTTTGTGCGTGTTCAGATAATAGAAGTCATAAGCCTGCAACAACTGATAGGTGAACTCGGTGAACGAGAGGCCGTCGCGGGCTTCGCCGTTCAAGCGTTTCTGCACGCTGTCCTTCGCCATCATGTAGTTGACGGTGATGTGCTTACCCACGTCGCGAGTGAAATCCAGGAAGGAGAAGTTCTTCATCCAGTCGTAGTTGTTGACCAGTTCAGCGCGGTTGGGTGCATCGCTGTCGAAGTCGAGGAAACGGGACAACTGGGCTTTGATGCAACTGACGTTATGTGCCAGCGTAGCCTCATCCAGCAGGTTGCGCTCCTGGCTCTTGCCGCTGGGGTCGCCAATCATACCGGTAGCGCCGCCGACCAATGCCAGGGGCTTGTGGCCGCAACGCTGCAGGTGACTCAGCATCATCACGCCGCACAGGTGGCCAATATGCAAACTGTCAGCCGTAGGGTCGATGCCCAGATAGGCCGTCACTTGTTCTTTCTGAAGCAGTTCTTCGGTGCCCGGCATCATCTGGTGGACCATACCGCGCCAAGTAAGTTCTTCAACGAAGTTCATCTTTTTATTTTAGCGTTTAATGATTATAGCGTTCAATGATTTTGCAATTCATCGCATAATACCTCGAACCCCCTGCTTTTTTCAAAGCCAGAGATTCTAAGTCTCTCATTTTCGGCTGCAAAGGTAGGTATAATTTTCGGAATACTCCCCCACCCCACTCCTTTTTTTCGTATTTTGGTGTTTTAAAGACCTTATTACCTATCGCACACCTTTAATAAAGTGTTAATAATCACGAAAAAAGGGAGGGGGAGGGATGGTTTTGGTGGAGGGGATGCAGGGGTTGAGGTAAAAAGGTGTATTTTTGCAGGGAATTCACGGAGAAAAAGAACGTATGAAAGCAATTGTGATGGGTGCCAGTTCGGGCATCGGAAAGGAGGTGGCCCGGCAACTGGTGGCGGCGGGTTGGACCGTGGGCGTAGCGGCGCGGCGCGAAGAGGCATTGCTGGCCTTGAAGGCGGAAGCGCCGGAATGTATTGAGGTTGCCGCCATTGATGTCACGCAAGCGGATGCCGGGGAGCAACTGAAGGCTTTCATTCAGCGGCTCGGGGGCATCGACCTTTATTTCCACATCGCCGGTGTCGGCTGGCAGAATCGCCAGTTGGAGGAAGACGTGGAGATGCGCACTGTGGAGACGAATGCCGTAGGATTTATGCGGATGGTCGGGACGGTTTACCGTTATTTCGCGGGAAGGAGTAAAGAGCAGAATGCATCTTATTTCCATATTGCTGCCATCACTTCTATTGCCGGCACGAAAGGTCTAGGTCCGGCCCCGGCCTATTCGGCCACGAAGTCGTTGCAGGCCAAATACCTGGAGGCACTGGAGCAGTTGGCCAACCAGCAGGGACTGCGCATTCGTTTCACGGATATTCGTCCGGGTTTTGTGGACACAGCGCTGCTCAGCGGCACTTTCAAATATCCGATGATGATGCAGCCCGAGAAGGTGGCGCGGGATGCAGTGAAGGCGGTACTTCGGCATCGGAGTGTGCGTATCATCGATGCACGTTATCGGGTGATGACGTTCTTCTGGCGCCTGATTCCGCGTTGGGCATGGCGGCGGTTGAAATTATAAAAGAAATAAGGTATAAAGGAACGATGATGAAACAAAAGAATGCCGTTTATCAAGGTGAAAGGGTACCGAAGCGATGTCCTGTTTTACGATGGAGAGGGGTACGGATGACGCTGTTCTTTCTTTCCATTCTTGCTTCTACAGGACTTCGGGCGCAGTCAACACCTTGGCGCATCGAGGCTGAGTCAGAAGCCACGCGGGTGGTGGTGCGCAATGATACGTTGGACATCACTTCACCGAAGGGCTTGTCGCTATGGTGGAACGAACCGTTGCAGGCGCCTTGCACAATCACGTATCGGGCTTGTGTAGTGATGGAGGGCGGTCCTTGTGACCGGGTGTCCGACCTCAACTGTTTCTGGATGGCCAGTGAGCCACGTTCACCGGAGCCGCTTCAGGCTTCTGATGCCTCGGCAAAGGCGGCGAAGCCCTCGAACGCGGGTGCTCTTTCTCCCTTGCGAGGCATTGGTCGCAGGGGTGGCCGCTTCGTGGAGAGTTATCGTTTGCAATGTTATTATATGGGTTATGGCGGCAACTATAATTCCACCACCCGTTTCCGTCGTTATACCGGCGATACCCTGGCCATCAGCGATGCCAGTCGACGTCCGCCCATCCTCGTTGAATATACCGACAGCGCCCATCTGCTGCGTCCCAATCATTGGTATCAGGTGCGCATCGAGATGACTTCGGACGGACGCACCCGTTACTTTCTCGACGACCAACTGCTGGTCGATTATCTCGACCCTACTCCCCTACTCCATGGCTGGTTTGCCTTCCGCACGACGTGGAGTCATACACGGTTGACGGGATTCAAGGTGGAGGGGATTCAATCCGTGCGCGAGGGACTTCATTCTCTTGAATGATTCATAGTATAAAGAGGAAAAGACAGAGAAAAAGGAAACGGCGGGATGGATGCGTCAGCACGCTTGGAAGGTATTGTAAGAAAAAATGGGTGGAAAGGATGGAGATGACGGGATTTTGCGTACCTTTGCGGCGGCAAAGATTGTTCATTTGGTTATAACATATATATATGAAAGATTTGACTTATGCCGTCGTTGGTACAGGTGCCATAGGCGGTTACTACGGTGCCAAACTGACCCGCGCCGGGCACGAAGTGCATTTTCTGTTGCATCGCGACTACGATTTTGTCCGAGCCAACGGTTTGCGCGTGACTTCTTGCGATGGCGATTTCCTGTTGCCACTGGTGAATGCCTATGACGATGTCCATACGATGCCGAAGGTGGATGTGGTGCTCGTGGGCTTGAAGTCCACCAACGAGCACCTGCTGCGTTCGCTGCTGCCTCCCCTACTCCACCCCGGCACCCTCGTAGTGCTCATCCAGAACGGTATCGGTTTGGAAACCGATGTTCAGGAGTGGTTTCCTGGTCAGCCACTGGCTGCTGGTTTGGCTTTTATCTGTTCTGCCAAGACCGAACCCGGCCATATCCGTCATCAGTGTTACGGGAGTATCAATTTCGGCAATTTCTCCTGTCAGGACGATGCGCTCTTCGAGGCCGTGGTCGATGATTTCTGTCAGGCTGGAATCACGGCTCGTGCGGTGGACTATGCGGAGGCACGTTGGCGTAAAGCCGTATGGAATATGCCTTTCAACGGCATGACGGTGGCCATGCATGCCCAAACCGACGTGCTGCTCGCTCATCCTGCCACACGACAACTGATCTACGAGCAGATGATGGAGGTCATCGGTGCGGCCAATGCCTTGGGCATCAATACCCTTGACGAGCGTTTTGCCCAAAAGATGATGCAGATGACCGACGAGATGGTCCCCTACTCCCCTTCGATGAGGCTTGACTACGACTTCCATCGTCCAATGGAAATCGATTATCTCTATACGCGTCCCATCGCTGAGGCCCGCGCCGTTGGTTTCGAGATGCCACGCCTGGAAATGCTGGAACGTCAGTTGAGGTTCCTGAATGCAGATGATAAGTAGTCTGCTCGTAAACAAAAAAGAACCAACTCGTCATCTCGTTTACTCGTCAACTTGTCAACTAAAATAAACTTATCCGATGAAAGAAATTTATCTGGCCGGTGGCTGCTTTTGGGGCACCGAGCATTTCTTTAAACAGATTGAAGGCGTTGTGGAAACAGAAGTAGGTTTTGCCAACGGCAACACCGAACGCCCTACTTATAAAGAGGTATATACCGACACGACCGGGTATGCCGAAACGGTTCGTATCTGCTACGATGAACAAGTGGCCGACCTTGAATTTCTGCTGAATATGTTTTTCAAGGCTATCGAACCTACCAGCCTCAACCGTCAGGGTCACGACGAAGGCACGCGCTATCGCACCGGTGTCTACTATACCGATGAGGCCGATCTGCCCGTGATTCGTAAGGTGTTTGCCGAACAGCAGACGTTGCTCACCGAGCCCATAGCCGTTGAGGTGGAACCCCTCCACAATTTCTATCCCGCCGAGGATTATCATCAGGACTACCTCGACAAGAACCCCGAAGGTTATTGCCATCTGCCTCTCGAACTCTTTGCTTTCGCACGTAAGGCAAAGATGAAAAAGTGACACGTGAATCCCTCCTCATTGTAGTGGGGATGAAGGGGTTGAATCGGAAAGGTAAGGAGAAAACCTATGATCGTAAGCAATGATGAAGCGTGAAGAGATGCAAGCAAAAGGCTTGGTACCTGAAGAGACCAGGCATAGCGGACATCGGCGTGCCTGTTGGCATGACTACGGTCTGCCTGGCATTTATATGCTCACGCTTGTCACAGAAGGCAGGCAGCGTGTGTTTGGCACGGTTGTGGGGCGTAGCAGGGCGGCAAAAGGTACGGCCGATTATCCTCATCTGCAGTTTTCGCCCTTTGGTAAAGTGGTCCTCGAAGAGGAAATCCCAAAGATAACCTGGTTTTATCCTATGGTGGAGGTATGGAAGGTCATTCTTATGCCGGACCATATTCATTTGCTGGTTTATGTTCGCGAAAAGCTGCCACAAGGCAAGCATCTTGGTCTCGTTGTCAGTGGCTTCAAGGCGGGTTGTTCGCGAGCATGGTGGAAGTGGCAGGATGAGCAGAAGGGGGCCCTCGGGAGAACCCTCGGGCACCGTAACGGGTTTCAAGCGGGGAGGGGTTTTGGTGATAAAGGGCACGGTAATGGGCTTCAAGCGGGAACGGGTTTTGGTGGGGCCGGTGTACGTGCTGCTGTTGGTAATGCGGTTACGGTGCCCGAGGGTTCTCCCGAGGGTCATAGTGTCCTTCGTCCTACTCTTTTTCAGGCAGGCTACCATGACCGCATCATTCGCGATGCTCGTATGCTTGAGAACGTACGCCGTTATATGGACGAGAACCCGTTTCGCGCGAAACTTCGTGAAGAGGTGCCGCGTTTGATGCAGCGTCGCCTTCACCTATGGATCAATCACCGCGAATATGCGGCCTTCGGCAACCTTTTCTTATTGAAGAACCCCGAAAAGATACAGGTCTTTTTTCATCGGAGGAATGAAACGGGCACGCCTACGCATCTCACCCCTGAATACGCCATTGAACGCGACCGCCTCTTACGGAGGGCTGAGGAAGGGGCCGTACTCGTGACGCCGGGCATCTCTAAGGGCGAACAAGAGGTGGTGCATGCTGCACTCTCGCGGCAGTTACCGTTGATTATCTTGCAGAAGGAGCCTATCTCCGATTTCTGGAAACCCTCACAGGGCCGTTTCTTTGCCTGTGCCTCGGGTTGCCTGTTGATTCTTGCTCCCTGGCAGTTGGAGGGCGATTCTGATTACTTCCGCTTCCACATGCTTAATGATTTTGCGAGAGAGATATGCCTATGCACCGAACCCCGTGTTGTAGGTCTCTTCCAGTCATAAAAGGAGTTGGCAAAAATAATGAATAAATGAAACTTCATTCCATCCGGCAGAATGATCTTTGTGGATTCGCCGATAAGGCGGGCGAGATTGTTATTCCTTGCCAATAGCGTGTCGCCCGCGATTTTTATAAAAAAAACATCCGCACTGATTCCGAAATGGAAGGGTACGGATGTTTGCTTGTGATACAAGCGGTGTGTTTTTTAGGTAAATTCTATGATAGCGCTCACCTGGTCGCCTATATTCAAGGCTACGATGATGGCACCATTGTCTGTTGTGTAAAGCGTTGGCGTGAGCACGTCGCCTAATTTTGCTGCTACTCGGTATTCTACACGCAGGCCTTTCACCTCGAACTCCTCGGGCAGCAGTTCCATGGCCATACGGACGTAGTTGGCGTTGTTCAGGTGGCGGTTGTAGTCGATGTCCGCCCGCAGCACCCGGATGGGTTCGCACACCTCTCCCCCACTCTTTGGCAGGCTGATGCGGCGGTCCTTGTAGTTCATTTCCAACTGCGGTTCCATCGTCAGCGAAGCCATCGAAGCCTCGTCAATACGTGCCAGTTTGCCTGCCGCTTTGTCGACAAAGGCACCCATGCTCCAGGTGCGGTAGCACGGCTGTCCGTCGGCATCGTAGATAAAGGTATTGCGGAATCCGAACATCGGTTTGATGCCGTAGACCGACGTCGTTACCGTCAGCGTTTCCTTGAAACTTGGCACGCGCATGACCTCCACTTGTCGCGAGGCCAGCAACTGCGTCATGTTGTGCCTTTCGAAATACGCTTTCACTTCAGGCTCGCTGTCGGTCCACATCTCCGAACAATCCTGCATCATCTGCAGCGCAGAGTACAGTTTCAGTCGTCCTTCGCTTTCACAGGTGCTCGTCGTTACCTTATAATTGAGGCTATACATCCGAGTATTGTTTCGTTAGTATCGTATTGTTGTATTCTCAGAGGCGTCGGTCTCCTTCGTTTTTGGGAGCGCAAAAGTACTTCTTTTATTCCCATTTTCCAAATCCGACCTCTAATTTGGAATAATATAAAGGCAATAATGACAACAATTATTTTTAAATGATGGTCTGTTCTGCAATGGAATCGGGTATCAATAAGAGAACCAGTGCCCAAAGACACCGGTTCTCGTTCCTATATAGAAATAGGTCAATGCGTAGCGAGGGTGGAAGATTAAGCGAGCAGTTGCTTCACCACTTCCGAGATCATGCGGCCATCGGCTTTGCCGGCCAGACACTTGCTGGCGGTGCCCATCACCTTGCCCATTTCCTTCATGCTGGTGGCGCCCACTTCGGCGATGATTTTCTTCACCTCAGCTTCAATCTCTTCCTTCGAGAGTTGCTTGGGCAGATAACTCTCGAGCACCTCCACTTGGGCGAGTTCGGCATCGGCCAGGTCCTGACGTCCGGCCTGCGTGTAGGTGGCGGCTGTTTCCTTGCCCTGCTTGGCAAGTTTGCTGATGATTTTCAGTCCGTCGGCATCCTCGAGGGTGTCGTTGGCGCCGGGAGCGGTTTTTGCCTCCAGAAAAACTTTCTTGATGTTGCGCAGCGTGTCGAGGCGCACCTTGTCGTGTGCTTTCATCGCCTGCTTGATGTCTTCGCTGATTTGGTCAAAAAGTGTCATAATAAATATGTTTTAGGTAGATTGTTTCAGTTGTCGCCGCAAAGATACTAAAGTTTGTTGGAACAACCTCATTTTTTCTGTGGAATCGTGTCTTGATCGCAGATAAATTTGTAACTTTGTACCCACAAATATTTAGATGAAGAAGATATGAAAAGACTACTGTCACTCCTTTCCGTCGTGCTGCTGAGCGTCTGCTCGATGGCCGGCGACATCGACAATTCCGTGGTTAAAAACTTTGAGCTGAAGCGCTTCCTCGGCAGTTGGTACGAGGTCGCCCGCTACGACCATTGGTTTGAGCGCGGCATGGAACGCACGAAGGCATCCTACTCCTTGCGCAGCGACGGCAAGATAGAGGTGCGCAACACCGGCCTAAAGAACGGCAAGCCCAAAGAATCGAAGGGCAAGGCGAAGACCACCGACACCCCTGCCCTGCTGCGCGTCTCGTTCTTCGGGCCTTTCTACTCGGACTATCGCGTGATGCTCATCGACAAGAACTACCAATATGCCCTCGTCGGCAGCAGTAGCGACAGTTACCTCTGGATCCTCGCCCGTACGCCCAAACTGACGAACGACGTCAAGGCGCTCATCCTCAAGGAAGCCAAACGGCGAGGCTACGACACCTCGAAACTCATCTGGGTGAAGCACGAGTGAACGTTGCTCCATCTTTCCAGTGTTTCTGATTTGACGAGAAGAAAAGTGGAAGGCCCACCGCATCTCACGACGCACTGGGCCTTGGTGTGCCTATAGGTCTTTCAATCAACATTAATAACTAACTGCTTAATATCATTATCACTTAAATCATCTCATTTCTTGATAATAGGTCAGCCTTTCATTTACTTGAAGATCATCTGCTTCATCATCTGCATTCATTCTCTCTTTCTGCGCAACAGCCCCGCCGCATCAGTATGATGAAGCGGGGCTGAATCTTTGACCAAGCGCCAATTTACGGAATGACAGTATTACTGCAAGCGGAATGAGATGGGGAGCATGAACTTCACGCGCACGTCTTTCCCCTTATCGCGACCGGGCGTCCACTTTCCGGGCAGACTCTTCACGACACGCTCACTCTCGGCCTTCAGGGCTTTCACGCCCTCTACCCTCTTCTCCTCCATCTCGGCCTGTTTGACCTGCTCCGGGGTCATTTCAGAGGAATAGGCTGCAACTACGACCTCAGATAGAGGGTGCCCCGTGTTGGGGTCGAGAACCTGGGTGGCATTGACATCAGAGATGGTACCGTCCGTTTCCACCACGAACCTGACCAGCACCCTGCCCTGCACGCCCATCTCTTTGGCTGCGTCGGGATAGCGCATATTCTTCACCAAAAAGTCAAAGAGTGCGGCCTGTCCGCCCGGGTACTCAGGCAGTTGTTCGACTACATCATAGATGTGGTCATCGACCTCAGGCGTTGCTTGGGGGTTGGTTGTCTGCATAGCGGTGGTGTGCTGAGAGTTCGTTTGGATAATCACGGCGCCATCCCTGGCTTCAGGACCGAACACCTGTTGTGCTGATTCGCTTTGGAGCACGGAGATATGGTCGATTTGTTCTTCTTGGAGGTTTTGTACTTGGGCATCGGTGGCGGGTTGGCCATTGACGACCGTGAGAGGTTTCGTCACTTTGCTTTCGATCGTGCGAGCCAGGGCATCGACGTTAGAAAGCCAAAGCAGCGCTGCGGCTGCTGGCGCGAAGAGTACGTATTTGAGCATCCCCGCGCGACGGGTTCTGCGTAAATTCATCATAATGATTCTACGTTTTAATGGTAAGACATTGAAATTATTTGCAAGCGTAGCTACGTTCATTTGAGTGGAGAAGCCCAACAGA